>NZ_KZ626841.1 GCF_002911015.1 Streptomyces populi | reverse complement strand
CGGGCACGAGCTGCCGTACCGCCGCCGAGCACAGTGCTTCGAGGTCGGGGTCCGGACGGGCGAGCAGTTCCCCCAGCTGTTCCATGCCGAGCTCCATGTCGTAGTGCGCTCCCGCCACGAGACCGTCGGTGTAGAGGCCGATGAGGCTGTTCTCGTCGAGTTCGACCTCCCTGCTCTCGAAGGCCATGCCGCCGAGGCCGAGCGGAGGACCGGCGGGCAGCTCCGGATAGGAGACGCGCCCGTCGGGGGCGACGAACACGGGGGGCGGATGTCCGGCCCGGGCCATCGAGCACCGCCTGGTGACGGGGTCGTAGACGGCGTAGAGGCAGGTCGCCCCGAGGAAGGACGAGGTCGTGTCGCGGTCGGCATCCCGCTCCATGGCGCTCCCGCCGGCCCGCTGTTCCTGGGTGCGTTCCTCGCTGAGCCGGAGCACGAGGTCGTCGAGGTGCGCCAGCAGTTCGTCGGGGGGCAGCTCCATGTCGGCGAGGGTCTGCACCGCGGTGCGCAGCCGGCCCATGGTGGCCGCCGCGTTGATGCCGTGGCCGACCACGTCGCCGACGACCAGGCCCACCCTGGCTCCGGACAGCGGGATGACGTCGAACCAGTCGCCGCCGACCCCGCCGCTCGGGTCCGCCGGCAGGTAGGAGGAGGCCACCTCCAGCGCGGTCCCGCCCGACAGCGCGTGCGGCAGCAGACTGCGCTGGAGGGTGACCGCCGCCGTGTGTTCGCGGGTGTAGCGGCGGGCGTTGTCGACGCACAGTGCCGCGCGGGCCACCACCTCGCGGGCCAGCAGGACGTCGTCGGGCTGGAAGGAGACCGGGTTGAGCGAGCGGAGGAACGTGGTGAGTCCGAGAGCGGTGTTGCGCGCCCGCATCGGCACGGAGATGAGGGAGTGCAGCCCGTACCGGCGGATGCTGGCCGCCCGCTCGGGCTCCTCGGCGAGCCACAGGTCGTCGTCCGGGTCGAGCACCTGGATGAGGACCGGTTCGCCGCTGGTGAGCAGGTGCACGTCGTGGGGCGGCGGCAGGAAGTCCGCCCGGTCGCCGACCCTGGCCACGGCTTCCGGGCACCCCTCCCGAACCGAGCTCATGCCCGCGCGCCGCATCACCGGCTTGGCGGGGGCGGGGCCCGCGTCCGACAGCCAGGCTCCGTGTCCCTCGGTGCTGAGGACGGATTCCAGGAGGTCGACGATGACGAAGTCCGCGAAGCGGGGAACGGCGAAGTCGGCGATCTCCTGTGCCGTGCGCATGACGTCGAGGGTCCCGCCGATGGTGGTGCCGGCCTCGTTGACCAGCGACAGGAGCTGCCGGGCGTTCCACCGCTCGGTGACGTCCAGGACCATGTAGCAGACGCCCGTGTAGGAGTTGTCGGCGCCGAGCAGCGGGAAGAAGGAGGAGGAGTAGGCGTGCCGGCGGTGCGGGTCGGCCCAGCTCCATCCCAGGTACTCGTAGTCGATCATCGGCTCGCCGGTCGCCAGGACCTTGCGCATCAGTCCCTCGATGGTCTCCGCCTGCAACCCCGGCAGCAGTTCGGTCAGCCGGCGCCCGAGCCGCTGCGCGCGGGGCACACCGCCGAGGTGCTCCAGGGTGTCGTTCATCCAGACGTAGCGCAGCTGCAGATCGAGCACCGCCATGCCCACCGGCGAGCGGGTCAGGAACCCGTCGAGGAAATTTCGGCCCACCGTCCACTGCCGTCTGCGGTCGCGTGCCGAGATCAGGAAGCACTCGTTCCCGCCCATGCGGAAGGACGCGGAGACGCGCAGGTCCGCGTCGACGCTCCGGCCGTCACGGTGCCGCAGGGGGATGTGGCCGCTCCAGCCCATTCCGCCGCGGCAGCGCTCCGCGACCGCCGCCACGCGCGAGGGATCCCTGGGCAGGGCGAGCAGACGGGCCACCGGGGCGCCGACCGCCTCGGCCGCCGGGTGGCCGAGAAGTGCTTCGGCTCCCCTGGTCCAGCCCATCACCACCCCGTCGCCGGACACCACCGCCGCCGCGTCGCTGGACGCGTCAAGGGGACCGCCCGGTCCTTCGGACACGGGCGCGTCGGAACCTTCCTGCGCAGAAACCATGAAGCTCTCATCCTCTACACGACCATGTTCCTGCTTGTCCGCCCGATCCGCAGGACCGGCGGACGACCGACGCCCCGGGACGGCACCGCACGGAAGCCCGCCTTCCGATCCTGGACATGCCAACGGGGAGTTCTGGAGTGGGCAAGCCCGGGGGCAGGGCGCAGCATGGAAGGGCCGGGGTCGGCACACAGGTGCCGGGCCGCGGCGACGGAGCCCGGCACACCGCGCCGGCCGGTGGAGGAGGGCCAGGGATGACAGCCGAGTCCACACAGTCCGACAGTACGGGCCACGGAGCCGAGGCGTCCCGGCCGACCGGCCTGCTGGACGTCCTGCGGGTGGGCGCGCTGGTCCTCGACGCCGACGGTCGCATCGTGTTCTGGACCCCGCAGGCCGAGGAACTCATCGGGTACACGGCGGAGGAAGCCCTCGGCAAGTACGCGGCGCGGCTGATCATCCATCCCGAGAACCTGCAGTCCGTCACCGAACTGTTCGCCGACGTGCTGGAGACGGGGCGCAGTTGGGCGGGCGCGTTCCCCATCCGGCACAAGGACGGCAGCACCCGTCTCATGGAGTTCCGCAACATGCGGCTCCTGGACGACCTCGGGGACGTCTACGCCCTGGGCATCGCGGCCGACCACACGCTGCTCCAGCGCGTCGAGACCGATCTGGCCCTCTCCGAGCAGCTGATCAACCAGTCGCCCATCGGGCTGGCCCTGTTGGACCCCGATCTGTGCTACCTCATGGTCAATCCGGCGCTGGAACGGATCGACGGCATCCCCGCCGAGGACCACGTCGGCCGTCATCTGCGGGAGACGCTGCCCTTCCCCGACGTGGACACCGTCGAGTCGGCGCTGCGTCAGGTGCTCACCACCGGCACACCGCTGCTCGACCAGTACCACGTGGGCCGCCCGCCGTCCGATCCCGACCACGAACACGCCTGGTCCCTGTCCTTCTACCGGCTGGCGGACCCGGGCGGGCGCGTCCTGGGCGCGGCCACCTCGGTCGTCGACGTCACCGAACGCCATCGCGCGGCGGCCGAGGCCGACCGCGCACGGCGTCGCCTGGCGCTCGTCGCCAGCGCCTCCACCCGCGTCGGCACCACCCTGGAGGTCGAGCAGACCGCCCGCGAACTGGCCGAGATCGCCACCCCCGAACTGGCCGACGTGGTCGCCGTCGACGTCCTCGACTCCGTCCTGGCCTGCCGCCAGAGGCGCAGGCCGGACAACGGCCCGGAGTTCTTCCGCGCCCTCGCGCTCAAGGCCTCGCACCCCACCGTGGCACTGCGCGCCGCCGACCCTCCCGGCGACCTGACGACGTACGACGGCGACCGTCTGGTGACCCTGTGCGTCCACACCGGCAGACCGGTCCTGGTGCGGCACGTCGGTGAGCGCGACCTGCCGCGCATCGCCCGCGACGCCGAGGGCACGTCCCTCCTGGCCCGGGCCGGTGTCCATTCGTACCTCGCGGTGCCGCTGATCGCGCACGGTGAGGTGCTCGGCGCCCTCGACCTCAAGCGCACCCGCAATCCGCGCCCCTTCGACGAGGACGACGTGGTGCTCGCCGGTGAGCTGGCCACCCGTGCCGCCGTGGCCATGGACAACGCCCGCTGGTTCCAGAGCGTGCGCAACACCGCCGTCACGCTCCAGCGCAGCCTGCTGCCCGATCACCCGCCGCACCTCACCGGTCTGGAGGTCGCGTCCCGCTACCAGCCGGCCCAGTCCACCAGCGAGGTCGGCGGCGACTGGTACGACGTGATCCCGCTGGCCGACGACCGGACCACCCTGGTCGTGGGCGACGTCATGGGCAACGGCATCGACGCCGCCGCCACGATGGGCCGGCTGCGCACCGCCACCTGCGCCTACGCCGACCTCGACCTCGACCCCGGCGACGTGCTCCACCACCTCGACAAGATCACGTGCGATCTGGAGCACTACATCGTGACGTGTCTCTACGCCGTGTACGACCCCCACAGCAGACAGTGCCGCATCGCCAACGCCGGACACATGCCGCCCGCGCTCGTCCCCTCCGACGGCGCTCCCGCGCTGCTGGAGCTGCCCTCGGGCGCCCCCCTGGGCGTCGGCGGCATCTCCTTCGAGACCACCACCGTCGAACTCAACCCGGGTGACCTGCTCGTCCTCTACACCGACGGTCTCGTCGAGACCCGGCTGCATCCCATCGACGACCGGCTGAACGTCCTCCTCGGTTTCCTCGACGAGCCGGACAGACCGCTGGAGGAGATCTGCGACCTCCTCCTGTACGGCCTGCGCAACTCCGACGACCACGACGACGTCGCCCTCCTGGTCGCCCGCGCGAAGTAGCCCTACGGCTCCTTCGTGTCCTTGGAGCGGCGGCGGGAGGAGACCTGCTCCCGTGTGGTGCGCCAGCGTGACCTGGCCTGTTCGACCACGCTGTTCCACTCGCGGCGGACCTCGTCGTCGGAGGGACGGTCGCCCGCGCGGATCCGGTCGAGCTCGTCGCGCATCTCGTGTCCGAGGGCCGCCGAGGCGACGAGCACGAACATCGCGGCGAAGAGCGCCGAGATCATCGCGAAGACGGCGCCGATCGCCCCGTAGCGTCCGGAGTAGGAGTTGAAGAGGCGCGGCAGGTAGACGGCCGCGCCCACCGAGTAGAGCGCGGTCAGGGCGCCCGCCGTGATGCCGAAGGGCAGCAGGTCGCGCCAGGGGATCCGCTTCGCGGACAGCGTCCAGCCGGTCCAGACGAGGAAGACGACGCTCACCGGGATCTCGCACACCGAGGCCGCCACCCCCAGCTTGCTCCCCCCGAGAACCGCGTGCAGCCACCCGGTGACGACCGCGTAGCCGCCGAGCCCGAGGATCCACCACAGACCGTTCCTTGTGTTGCGCACGCTCAGCGGGGTCAGTTCCCACGTCTGCTCGAACAGCCGCTGCGAGGCGCGCGCGAAGCTCAGCACGGAGATGATCAGGAACAGGCTCCCGAAGAGGCCCACGCTCGCGCTGGCGCTCTCGGCGGGGTCCAGCAGCGACTTGACCGCCTCGGCGCCCTGGCCGGTGAGACCGTAGCGCTGGATGATCCGGTCGGCGGCGTCGTAGTCCGAGAAGCTGCTCAGCAGGGCGCCGATGAGGATCGTGAGCGGGATGAGCGCGGTGAGCGCACTGGAGGCCAGGGCCATCGAGCGGTCGAAGCCCACGATCTTCTGGAACCGGTTGACGACCCGCAGCGCGAAGGCGGGACGCAGCCAGAACGTCAGCGTCCGGACGAGGCGCTCGCGATTGATCCCCGCCGTCCTGTCCTCCGTATCCTCGGGCCCGGTATGGCGCTGCGAGCGTAACGGACGGCCGTCCGGGCCGGGACGGACGACACGGCGCGGCCGGCCGCGTCCGGGCGGTCCGCCCGGACCGGGCCACCCGGTCGGCCGCCACCCGGGGCGGGGCGGGTGTCCGACGCGCTCACTCGTCCTCGGACAGGGCGACTTCCGCCCAGATCGTCTTGCCCCGGGACTCGGGCCGGGTCCCCCAGCGCCGGCTGACCTGCCAGGTGAGGTAGAGGCCCCGGCCGCCCTCGTCGACCTCTTCGGCGTGCCGCAGGTGCGGCACGGTGCTGCTGTCGTCGGTCACCTCGCAGACGACGGCCGATCCGTCGAGGATGAGGCGCATCGCGATGGGACCGTCCGAGTAGCGGACCGCGTTGGTGACGAGCTCGCTGACCACCAGGGTGACGGTGAAGGCGTGCTGCTCCAGCCCCCAGACCGCCAGCGCGCGCTCGGCACGGGCACGGGCCTCGGCGACGGACGCCGGGTGGTTGGGCAGTGTCCACGACGCGACCTTGTCCGGCCCGAGGCCCCGGGTACGGGCCAGCAGCAGGACGGCGTCGTTCTCCAGCTGCTCCGGTGTCAGCTTGTAGAGCACCTCGTCGCAGATCTCCTGCAGCGGCCGGCCGACCGGCCGCAACGCGTCGCCGATGCGGGCCAGTTGTTCCTGCGGGTCGTCCGAGACGGCGCGCAGCATGGCGGTGTTGGACATCAGGAGGACGCTGTCCTCGGCGATCTCGAACTCGGCGGTGCCGTACTTCGCCATGCCGCGGCCCAGCGGAGGCCCGGAGGGCGCCATCGCGTACTCGACGGTCCCGTCGGGCAGGGCGAGCACCGGAGGCGGATGCCCGGCGCTGGCGGCCGCGCAGCGGCGGGTGACGGGACTGTAGACGAGGTAGAGGCACGTGGTGTCCCCGCGCCCGTCGTCCGCCGCGGCGTCCGGACGCCGCGGCCTCTCTCCGTGGAGCCGGGTCACCAGGGCGTGCAGCCGTTCCAGTACCTCCTCGGGGGCCAGGTCGAGGACGGCCAGCGCGCTGATCGCGGCCCTCACCTCGCCCATGGTGGCGGCGGCCTCCAGGCCCCGGCCCGCGGTGTCGCCCGTCACCAGGGCCACCCGCGCCCCGGACAGCGGGATCACGTCGAACCAGTCCCCGCCCGCGCCGAGCGGGCAGTAGCTGTAGGCGGTCTCCACCGCGCCGTGCCCGAGGACGCGGGCCGGCCGCAGGCTGAGCTGGAGGACACGGGCGGCCGACCGCTCCCTGGCGTACAGCCGGGCGTTGTCCAGGCACAGGGCCACGCGGTCGGCGAGTTCGGCGGCCAGCGCGAGGTCGCCCTCGTCGAAGGCGTGCGGGGTGCGGTTCCGGTAGCAGTGGGCCACCCCGATCACGGATCCGCGGGCGGTGAGCGGCAGCACGAGCAGCGAATGCGCCCCCGCCTCGGTCAGACGCCGTCCCCGCACCGGCTCCCGCATCAGCCAGTCCGCGTCCGGGCCGAGGTGCCCGACCGCGCGCGGCCGCAGATCGGACAGGGACAGCGCGAAGGGCGTCGCGGCGGACAGGCCGATCGCCTCGCCGATGGAGGGAAGGTACCGCTCGGCGTCCAGGGCGGCGGAACGGCGGCCCGTGCACCGCAGCGCCCCGTACTCCATGGCGGTGCCCGGCGTGCTGGCCTCGCCCCGCAGGACGGAGTCCAGCACCTCGACGACCACCGTGTCGGCCAGCGCGGGGACCATCTCCTCGGCGAACTCCTGTGCCGTGCGGAAGATGTCCAGTGTCGTGCCGATGCGCCCGCCCGCGTGCTCCAGGAAGGCCAGCCGCGCCTCCGACCGCTTGCGCTGCGTGATGTCCACGATCGCCGTCGCCAGTCCGAGGACGCCGCCGGCCGCGTCCTCCAGCCGGAAGCAGGACACCGACAGCACGATCTCGGGCTGGTCGGGCCTCAGGTGGCCGCGCACCTCCACGTCCAGGGACGGCACACCCGTGTCCAGCACCTCGAGCAGCGTCGCCTCGTAGTTCCCGGAGTAGAAGTCGCCGGCCCATTCCCTCGGGTGGCGTCCCAGGGCCTCTTCCAGCGCGAAGGCCTTCACATAGCGCGCGGCCGTGTTGAAGCGCACCAGACGGAGCTGCGGGTCGAGGACGTGCAGGCCCACGGTCGACTCGGAGAAGAGGGCCCCGAGGACGGCGTGGTCCAGCTCCGACCCCGGTCGGCCATGTCCGCCCAGCGATGCAACCATGACACTTCCGTAGACCGTTGACCACCTATACATTCCGGTTTGTCAGGGTTCTACCTTATGCGCTCACCGGCGACGCGCGACCGGAGCGCCGCCGGACCGGGTGCCCCGCCCCCGCGGGCGGGGCACCCGGGGTTCTAGAAGGCCGACAGGGTCAGGCGGATCGCCGTCGGCGCGTTGTCCTGGATGAAGGAGGCGAAGTCGGCGACGTCGTCGAAGGCGAAACCGTAGGCCTTGCCGTCCTCGGTGGCCGCGTGGACGGCCTTGGAGTAGTGGTTGGTCAGCTCGGTCCGGTAGAAGTCGGCCGCGGAGGTGGTCGGCTGCGCCGGGTTGCTGAGCAGGGTGGAGCGGTTGAACCCGGCGCCGAGCACGGCGGCCACCGGTCCGGTCGTGCCGTCGTTGGGCGCGGCGAGGTTGCCGTCGCAGAACAGGACGTCACGGGTGGAGGGCTTGGCGAACGAGACGGAGGCGGGTCCGTCGAACGTGAACCTGTCCCCGCGCACCCGGCCGGTGAACGTGCCCGCGTTGGTCTTGACGGTCAGATCCTTGCCCGTGTAGGTGCTCCACACCTCGTCGATGTACGGGGCGAAGTAGTCCTTGGCGAACAGCCCGGCGTCCAGACCGTGGCCGGGGGCCATGATGCGCAGGTCGTCCACCACGAGGGGCGCGAAGTCCTCGTTCTGCTTGACGGCGGCGAAGGCGGCGGCCCGTCCGCCGTCGCGGATGGTGCCGATGGTCTGCTGCCCGGCCCCCTCCAGGCGGATGTTCATGGGCACGCTGAACATGTCGACCATCGTCGTGTTGCAGAACATGCCGGCGGAGTTGAAGGTGAACTCGGCGCAGTCGTGCAGCACCCCGAAGCTGGGGTCGGACTTGACCCAGCCGGCCGGGAACTGGAGGGCCGCGTCGCCGTTCCCGCCCTGGACCGCCTTGAACTTCAGCTTCGCGCCGAGCGACACGTAGATGCGGCCCGACATGAACGGGAGGCTCAGCTTCGTCTCGCCGCTGCCGGCCAGGGGAATCGCGTAGTCGGTGAACCCGTCGGCGCCGTTGTCCGAGAGGGAGATGGGCGCGAGCTTGCCGTCCTGGGTGACGCGGACCTGCTTCCCGTCCTGGTTGCCGACGATGTACACGTACACCGAGCCGTTGCCGAACGAGCCGCTGTTGTTGACGATCGTCAGCGGGAGCGAGCCCGCGGCGGCCTTGGTGGAGGCGTCCGTCTGGCCGGCCATGGCGTACGGAGCGATCGCCGCGATGGCGGGTGCGGCCACGGCCGCGCCGCCGAGGGCGAACAGGGCCTTGCGACGGGTCAGGTTCCGCTGGTGACGGGGCGTCATTTTACGTGTGCTCCTTGGTGCTCGTGCCTCGGAGAGGCGGTGGGGGGGAGGGGAAGGGGACAGGGGGCCGGACAGGTGCCGGAAGGGCCGGCCGAGGCCGTGCCCGAGGGCGGCGGGCCGTCCGCGCCGGGCCGGGTGACGGCCGGTCAGCCGAGCGTCCACTTCTGGTTGGCCGTTCCGGCACAGGTCCAGATCTGCAATCGGGTGCCGTCCGCCGAGGAGTTGTCCTTGGCGTCGAGGCACTTGCCCGAGCCGGTGTTCGTCAGGTCACCGGCGGAGGTGAGGTTCCACGCCTGCGCCTTCGTGCCGTTGCAGCCGTAGAGCTGGACCGGGGCGCCGTTCTCGGTGGAGGCGGCCCGTACGTCGAGGCACTTGCCGAGGGCCCGTACGGTGCCGTCGGCGCCCACGGTCCACTTCTGGGCGTCGGCCCCGTTGCAGTTGTGCAGTTGGATCGGCGTCCCGTCGGCGCCGGAGGCGCCGGCCACGTCGACGCACATGCCGCCGACGCCCTTGACGGCTCCGGTCCCGGCGGCGGGCTTGCCGGTGTCCGCGGCGGTGACCCGCACGTAGTCGACGGTCATGCTCTGCGGGAGGGAGGTGCCGGAGTCCGGGCCGCCGGGCCAGTCGCCGCCGACCGCGAGGTTCAGGATGACGAAGAACGGGTGGTCGTAGACCCACTTGTTGCCGTTCACGTCGGACGGCTTGCGGGTCTCGTAGGTCTGCCCGTCCACGGACCAGGTGATGGCGGTGGGGCTCCAGTCGACGGCGAAGACGTGGAAGTCGTCCGCGAAGGCCTTGCCGTTCGGCAGCGTGTACGCGGCGCCGATGCCGCCCGCGCCGGAGTACCCCGGACCGTGGATGGTCCCGTGCACCGTGCCGGGCTCCTTGCCGATGTTCTCCATGACGTCGATCTCGCCGCTGTTCGGCCAGCCCGCGCTGCCCAGGTCGTCGCCCAGCATCCAGAAGGCGGGCCAGACGCCCTGCCCGCGCGGCACCTTGATGCGGGCCTCGAAGCGGCCGTACGCCTGGGTGAAGGTCCGTGCGGTGTTGAGCCGGGCCGAGGTGTACTGGCAGGTCCCGTTCCAGCACTGGAGCCCGCTGTCGCCGTTCTTGCGCGCGGTGATGACCAGGTGGCCGTCCCCGTCGAGGGCAACGTTGTCAGCGCTCTTCGTGTAGTACTGCAGCTCGTGGTTGCCGTTGCCCGAACCGCCGGTCTCCAGGGTCCACTTGGCGGAGTCCGGCGCGCTTCCGGCGGCTCCGTCGAATTCGTCGGACCAGGTCTGGACGGCCGAGGCGGCGTGGGCCCTGTTCGCGGCGGGACCCGTGGCGGTGAACAGGACACCGCCGGCGGCACCGGTGGCGAGCAGCAGCGCCAGTCCGCCGAGGGACCATCTGCGTGCGCGATGAACAGCCATGACTGAACACCCCTTGTCTGTGCGGCTGTGGGGGGGGTTGAACCGGCGCGGCGACCACGCCCGCCGTGCGAGCGGGGAGAGCGGCCCTCCGTCCTTGAGAGCGCTCTCTTCCCGTACTGGTCCGTACCGGTGGGCCCCGATGCTACGCACGAGCCACCGAGAGACCAACTGCCGCCGATGCGCGCCAAATCGCTCTGACCTGGGGTTACTTGATGAAGCGGGTGACAGCCACGGTTGCTTAAGACGCGTTTAACCCGCACTTAAGAAGGAGCGCTCCGCTTCCGGGCTCAGTTCCCGCCGGTCGGTGACTCCCCGCTCACGTCCTTGGACAAGCGGTACACGAACGTGGGGAAGTCCTGTCCGGTCGCCCGGGTCCAGGCGGGCACGACCGTGTCCCGGTGCTCCGCGCGGGCGTCGGCGAAGGCGGTGACGCAGCGGGCGTGGACGTGCGTCCCGTCGGCACGGCGGGTGAGCGCCAGCAGGGAGCGCAGCGCCGCGACCGCGTCGTCGGCACGGCCGTCGGCCAGGTGGGCGCGGGCCTCCCCGGCGAGCGCGAGGGAGAGACCGGAACGCGCGGCGGCCAGGGACGCCGCGTACCGGCCGGCCCCGGAATCCGCCGCCTCGTCGACGAGGATGGCCTCCGACTCCGCGTAGCAGGCGACGGCCGCGCCGTGATCGCCGGCACGGTGCAGGACACGGCCGAGCACCCGAAGGCGCCCGGCCGTCAGGGCGTGGTGGACCGGCCAGTCGGCCTCGGCCAGACGGCGGGTGAGGGCGACCGCCTCCCGGGCGTCCCCGATCGCGCCGTCGAGGTCCCCGTCGTCCTCCCGCAGCCGGCTCAGGTCCGCGAGCACGCGCGCGAGTTGCGGCTCGTGCACCGGGGGGTCGAGGGCCGCCGCACGCCGGTACGCGGCCACGGCGCGTTCACCCGCCCGGACCGCGTCACGACGGTCGCCCGACGCCTCGTGGCAGCCGGCCAGCCGCTCGAGACAGACGGCGAGGAGAGGTTCGTAGACGTCCGGCCGTTCGGAGGCGAGGGCGGCGGACAGCTCCACCAGCTCCCGCCGTACGGCCGACTCGGCCGCCAGGTCACCCAGTTCACCGAGCTGGTCGCCGAGACGGTCGAGCGCCATGACGAGCAGCGGCTCGCCCGCCGCCCGGTCACGGACCGCCAGGGTCCGGGCCTCGGCCACGGCCTCCGCGGCGGTCGTCCGCGCCGCGGCCAGGTCTCCGGTGACCTCCAGGCAGCGGGCCAGGTCCGCGAAGAGCCTCACCCTCAGCGGCCGTACGATCTCGGGCGCGACCCGCACCATGACCGGGTCCGCGGCGTCCCGGGCCTCCCGGCCGACGGACAGTGCCTCTTCGTACCGGCCCAACGCCTCGAGGCCGGAGGTCAGTTCGCACAGCGCGCGTACCCGCACCAGGATCGCGTGGCTCAACTCGCCCAAGGACATGTCCCGTAACAGCCCGACGCACTCCTCGTAGGCGGCCACCGACTCCTCCGTGCGGCGCAGGGCGGCCAGCACCAGCGCGTAGGTGCGCAACGCGCCCGGCAGACCGCCCAGGGTCCGGTCCCGGCGGGCGGGGACGAGGCGGCGGTACGCGGCCACGGCCTCCCCCGCCGAACCCAGCGCTTCGTCCAGCCGTGCCAGGCCGAACAACGCCTGTGCCCGGAGATGCAGTTGGAGGGCCCGTTGGGCCGGCGGCCACCGCGCGTCCGGTACGTCCGAAGAGGCGTCCAGCACCGTGTACGCCTGTTCGCAGCGGCCGACGAGCACCAGCGTGTAGGCGTGCCAGACAAGGCTCCGGGCCAGCAGGTCCCGGTCCCTCGGGCGGGCGCCCTCCGCCTCGGCCAGCGTCCGGTACACGGCCGTCGCCTCCTCCGCCCAGGCGAGCCGGCGCGGCGCCGGGGGCGGCCGCAGCAGCACCCAGCCGGGCGCCAGACAGCGGGTCAGCGCGGCGCCGAGCAGCCGCCGCCCCGGGCCGGGGCCGAGCCGGGCCGTCACCCGTGACAACGGCAGCAGTGCACGCACCAGGCCCATCGGCGCCTCCCGTTCCGGGATCCTTGACCAAAGGACGACCGAGCACCCGTATTGGTTGCCCGGACCGCGCGGGGACGGGTCGCCGTCCCCGGCGGCGGGGGAACCGTCCGGCCCCCGGCGACCGGCGGAGGCCGCCCCCTCCGCCGGTCGCCCGGGCGGCGGCACGACGGCTCGGGGCGACGGCCTCCGCACACGGACTACTTCAGGCCGTAGGCGCGGATCACCTCCTGGTCGATGCGGTTGCCCGCGTCGTCCCAGCCCTCGGCCCTGAGCGACACGAAACCATGGCGCGGGGCGTCGTAACTACCCGTCCAGGTACCGGACTTGCCGGTGACCTTGACCGGCCTCCAGGTCGCTCCGTCGTCGTACGAGACCGACAGCGTCGCGCCCTGGACCGTCCCGGCGCCGGCCGCGTCCTCGAGGTGGCGAGGCGTCAGGCGGAGTGTCTGCCGGCCGCCGCGAGCGTTGTTCGCGAGGTCGGTGTCGACGCCGTAGTCCATCTGCAGCACGGCCATGCGTTCGATCTTCGTCGGGTCGGTGACCGGGTCGGACTTCACCTGCCACACCGTGTGGGTGCGGGTGGACAGCCGATAGGTGTCCGCGTCACGCTCGGCGGTGAGGTCGAGGGTGTAGACGGACGGGGTGGTCGGCGCGGGGTAGAGCGTGGCGGCCTGTGAGGTGCTGGTCTTCTTCAGGACGCCGTCCTGGTAGACCTTCAGGCTGATCGTGTCGCCGTCCTGCATCACACCGGCGTGCTGTCCCGCACCGCTGTCGGCCCAGGGCTGGACGTTGAACGCGACCTGGGCCTTCTGCCGCTGCGACCACCAGTAGGTGCCGCCGTTGGCGGGCCGCGTCACCGCTCCGAAGAAATCGCGGACCTGCCGGGAGCCCGGCTGGTACCGGGTCCGTACGCTCTGCGAGGACAGCACGAACTCCGGCCCGGTGGCCAGGGTGTCCACCCACCGCGTGCCCGGCTGCGCCGAGACGTAGTCGGTGCGGGTGCCGGGGATGTCCAGGCGTTGCAGGTACCCGGAGCCGTACTTGCGGTACGGACGGAAGCCCGACCGGTACTCGCCGCTCGGCGTGGTGGTCGTGCCGTGGAAGCGCATGTCCACGGTGGCCAGGTCGGACGGACGCGGCCGGTAGGTCAGCCCGGTGGACGGGATCCGGTCCGGGTGGGCGTCGGAGAGGTCGTACACGTACGGGGAGTTGGGCACACCCTCGACGCCCAGCCGGCCCCGGCCGCGCCTGGCGTCGGCGATCAGCGCGGCGCCCTCGCGCGCGGTCAGGGAGAACACCGGTACGGCGCTGTAGCCGCCGCCCGCGGTGCCGACGTACTCCATCAGCTTGCCGGGCCGGTCGTCGACGACGATCAGCAGCGCGGCCCCGGCGTCGGCCGCGGCCTGCGCGCGGTCGGCGGCGGAGACGACGTCCGAGCGGGTCACCAGCGCCACCTTGCCCTTGACGCGGAGCTTCGCGTACTCGGCGGCGGTGCCGGTACCGGCGTACACCGTGTCCAGGCGCTTGTCCCCGTCGTACAGCGCGCTGCCGGCCTGGCCCATCGGCCGGAGCTCGCGCCCGTCGTCGGTGAGGGTGAGGAACGGGACCGCCTTGCGCCAGCGGGTCTCGTACTCGAAGGAGCCGGTCGTCACCTTGCGGGTGGGCAGCACGAACATGCTGTCGTACTTGACGCCCAGCAGGTACTGCACCTCCAGGATGCCGAACCCGTACTGGTTGAGGTCCGAGCCGTCGGCGCGGTACCAGTTCATGGACAGCGTCCGGTTCTCGGTCCTGCGCGGGACCTCCGCGCTGACCTCGCGCGTGCGGCTCGCGTCGAGGACGACGTCCCGGTCCTGGTCGAGGACGACCTCGGGGTCGCCCAGCAGCGCCATGCCGGCCGAGTCCGGACCGTGGCTGCCGGCCACGTCCAGGAACGCCACCAGGCTGAAGGTGCCCTCGCGCATCCGCAGGTCGAGCTCGCCGCTGTCGTCCACGTACGCGGCCCAGGGGTCCGTGTCGCTGCCGAACTGCTGCATCTCGACGTAGCCCGCGGCCGGCTTGCCGGAACGGTCCTTCAGGGAGATGTGCAGGGTGTGCCGGGTGTCCTCCCGGTACAGGCCGACCTGGGTGCGGGCGAGCGCCGCGCCGGAGCCGTCGGTGGCGGTGATCTCGCCCAGGTAGCGGCGGCCGTCGGCGCCCAGGCCCGGCTTCGCGGTGGCGGTGACGGTGGCGGTGCCGTGGGCGGGCACGGTCACGGTGTCGGCGGAGAGGGTGAACATGCCGTCGGGGGCGGGCTTGCCCTTGTCGACGTACGGGTCGGTGTCGTACGGGCCGCCCGCGATCGTGGCGTTGAGCGACAGGTGCAGCTCGGCGGGCGAGTCACCGCTGTTGGAGTAGGTGATCGTGCGGTCGACCGGCTGCGCGCCCTCGTGCGGCCAGGCGTCGAAGCCGAAGTACGCCGAGCCGGTCGCGGTCACCGTGGCGGCGGTCGCGGCGGAGACGTCGAGGCGTCCGGACCCCACCTGGTAGGCGGTGTACGAGGTCAGCTTCTTGGAGGTGCTCATCAGAGCGTCCTTGAGCTGCCGCGCCTTCCAGTCCGGGTGCTCCTGGGCGAGGATCGCCGCGGCGCCCGCGACGTGCGGGGTCGCCATCGAGGTGCCGCTCATCGACTGGTACCACCCGGTCGCCGCGCTGCCGCCCGCCTTGGCGGCCAGGACGGCGACGCCGGGGGCGGCGATGTCGGGCTTGAGGGCGTAGTCGTTGAGGCGCGGACCCCGGGAGGAGAAGGACGCGAGCTTGTCGGCGGAGTCCGTGGCGGCGACGGTCAGCGCCGCGTCGGCCGCGCCGGGGCTGCCGATGGCCGTCTCGTAGCCGGAGTTGCCCGCGGCGATCACGAAGAGCGCGCCGGTGTCCTCGGTGAGCCTGTCGACGGCCTGGCTCATCGGGTCGGTGCCGTCGGAGGGCTGGGAGGAGCCCAGGCTCATGCTGACGACCTTGGCGCCGTGGCTCGTGGCCCACTCCATGCCGGCGATGACCCAGGAGTCCTGGCCGTAGCCGTCGTTCGAGAGCACCTTGCCGACCATCAGATCGGCGCCGGGTGCCACGCCCTTCTCGGCGCCGTCGGACGCGGCTCCGCTGCCGCCGACGGTGGAGGCGGTGTGGGTGCCGTGCCCGTGGCCGTCGTCGGTGGTCTCGTCGGGCACGAAGCTCTGCGACTCGCCGATCCGGTCGGCGAGGTCCGGGTGGTGGGAGTCGGCGCCGGTGTCCAGCACGGCGACCTTGACGCCCTTGCCGTCGAGGCCCTTGCCCCAGGCGTCGGGGGCGCCGATCAGCGCGGTGCTGTCCTTGAGGGTGGCCTTGACCCGGCCGTCCAGCCAGATCTTGGACAGACCGTCCCGGAGCTTCGGCGCCGGGGCCGCGGTCCCGGTCGCGGACGCCGCGGGGGCGACGGACTTCCACAGCTTGCGGGCCTGCTCCTTGGCCGCCCGGACGGACGTGCCCCGGACGATCGGCAGGGAACGCACCTCGGTGGCGCCGGCGGGCGTGATCCGGTCGGCCGGCGCGGTCTTGGCGCCGTAGTTCAGGATCAGCGGGATGCCGGTGCTGTGGGCGTCGTCGTAGCCCTGCTCGATCAGGGCGGTGACGTCGAACAGCCGCCGGTCCAGCCGGTTCGCGGCCAGGTAGGGCAGTACCTCGTCCGGGTAGACGTAGAGGTCGCCGCCGACGGTCTCGGTGCGCACGCCTCCGAGGGCACCGGGCGGGCGGGTCACGTCGGCGGTCTGCTCACCGCCGGAGAGACCGGTGACGCGTACGACGTCGCCGGTGAGGAGGGTGACGGTGTGCTGCCCGGTCCCGGACGCCGCGACAGGGCTCGCGGGAACGGACGTCGACGAGGCGTCGGCCACGGCGACACCGGGCGGCCAGGCCAGGGAGGTCAGGACCGCGAGGGTACCGACCGCTGCCGCGAGCGCTCTTCGGCTGCTTCGACGGGGAGGTATGGGGGAGATCATGGAGCGTTTTCTATCGGCCCCGGACCTGCGGAGGGAACAGCGGGCGCTGGCACGAAAGCGCCACGTCTCACATGTGCCAGATTGACGAACTCCCCACAAATACAGGGGAGTTATCTCATTCGCCGCGCCCTCGGCCACATCCGGCACCGGCCCGCCCGCGCGCCCTCGCCGGGCTCCTGACCGCCCCGCCGCCCCCGGCCCGCGTCCGGCCGGTCACGAACCGGCGGGAGGGCCGGCCGGCTCCGTGGCGGCGGGAGAGGACGTGCTCACCCCTCCGGTCGAGCCGGACTCCGGGGTCTCCGCGGAGCTGCTGTCCGGCGAGAACACCGCCACGCCCACGAGCACCGCCAGCAGGAAGACCACGGCTCCGGCGGCCGCTCCCACGATCCTCCTCCGGTCCGCGAGGAGGTCGGCGAGGAGGTCGGAGGCTCCCGAGGAGCGCTGCCGTCTGCGCGACCGGTGGCCGCCGCCCGGGGTGTCCCTCACCACCGAGGGCAGGGCGTACGTGGTCGCGGGGCCCGCGGCCCTGACGTCCTGCCGGTACCGCCCCGGCTCCGGCATCGCGGCCGGGAGCGGTTCGGGGCGCCCCCGCCAGGCACCCGAGCTGTACCAGGCGGCCGCCTGGAGCGCGGTGGGCCGGTCCTCGGGCTGCTTGGCGAGAAGGCCGAGCAGGTAGTTCTCGAAGGCGGGCGGCAGATCGGCGCCGAGTTCGCGCGGCGGGGTCGGGGCGGTGTCGAGGTGGTGATGGAGGACCGCGACGGGACTTCCCGCCTGGAACGGCGGCCGTCCGGTGAGGAGTTGGTACAGGACGCAGCCCAGGGAGTACATGTCGGAGGGCGGCCCGGCGGTCTTGCCGAGGGCCCGCTCGGGAGCCAGGTACAGGCTGGTGCCGACGATCTGCCCGGTCGCGGTCAGACCACCCGCCGGGTCGTCCATGAAACGGGCGATCCCGAAGTCACCGATCTTGACGCTTCCCTCGGCGTCCAGAAGCAGGTTGCCGGGCTTGATGTCCCGGTGCACGATGCCCTGTTGGTGCGCGGCAGCCAGCCCCGCGGCGGCCTCGGCGGCGATCCGCGCGACCCGGTCGGCGGGGAGCCTCCCGGCGCCGGTGAGGACACCGGCGAGACTGTCGCCCTCGACCAGCTCCATCACGAGGAACAGCCGGTTGTCGTAGGCCCCGAAGTCCAGGACCCCCACCACATGACGGTGGTTGAGCAGGCCCGCGGTCTGGGCCTCCAGACGGAACCGGGCCGCGGCCGTCGGGTCGGCGTCCTGGGAGAGGAGCAGCTTCACGGCCACGGACCGGCCGATCATCTCGTCGTAGGCCCGCCACACCTCCCCCATCGCACCCCGCCCGAGAGTGGTCTGCAGCCGATACCGCCCCGCTATCAGCACTTGTGCTTCATCCTCACGCCGTTGGATTCCCGTCGAACGCCACGGCTCGATGCCCTACCGAGCATGAGTGATCATCGGGGCGCCGCAGCAGGTCGAGCCTACTGCCAACGCGACGGTGATCAGACGCTGTTCACCCTCGGCCTCAAGATCGCGGAGACCCTTCGGTGCGCCATCGGACGCTGACCGAACGTGACTCCGGGGATGGCCGCAAGGCCCGCCGAACGGGGTGCGGAAAGGCTTCCCGACGGCCGTGAACCACGAGAACCCCCCGCACTTCGGACACGGACCGACCGAGCGTCCACCGCATTTGGTATGGACCTGGTCGGAACCTGACACTACCCTCTTTCACGCAACTCTGAGAGCGCTCTCTCCTGCCCTTCGCCCCACTCACCGACCATCGGATCGACGAAAGGCAACCATCGTGAGACGCACCACAGTTCTGCGCATCGCCTTATCCGCCGGCCTGCTCGCCTGCGCCACGACGCTCGGCCCGGTCCAGGCCGCCGCCGGCGAGGCCCCCCTCACCGCCACGGCGTCCCGGGCACCCGCCTCCTCGGCACTCGTCTCGGCCATGCAGCACGACCTCGGACTCACCAGGCGGCAGGCGACCACCCGGCTGGCCCGGGAGGCCGCCGCGCGCGGCATCGAACGCACCGCCCGGCGCGCGGCCGGCGCCTCCTACGGGGGCTCCTGGTTCGACGCCGGGAGCGGCAGGCTCGTCGTGGCCGTCACCGAGGCCGCCTCACGCGACGCCGTCGAGGCGACCGGGGCGCGCGTCACCCTCGTCGAGCACAGCGGGCGACAGCTCGACGCCACCATGGCGCGCATCGACGCGCTCGACGCGCCTGCGGGCGTCGGCGGTTGGCACGTCGACCCCAGGGCCAACTCGGTGGTCGTCGACGTGGTGTCCACGCACAAGGACGACAACGATGTCCGGGCCTTCGTCACCCGTGCCCGGGCGGCCGGTCCCGTCACCGTGCGGCAGACCGCCGGGACACCGAGGACGTTCGCGGCCGGCACGGTGGGCGGCGATCCGTACTACACCGGCAACGTCCGCTGTTCCATAGGCTTCTCGGTGTACGGCGGCTTCGTCACCGCCGGGCACTGCGCCCAGCCGGGCGCCGGCGTCCGCGGCTGGGACGGCAGCTACATCGGCAACTTCCAGGGCTCCTCGTTCCCGGACAACGACTACGCCTGGGTCAACGTGGGCAGCGGCTGGTGGACCGTCCCCGTCGTCCTCGGCTGGGGCACCGTCTCCGACCAGCTCGTCCGGGGATCGGGCGAGGCCCCCGTCGGGGCGTCGATCTGCCGCTCCGGTTCGACCTCGCACTGGCACTGCGGCACCGTCCTCGCGAAGAACGAGACCGTCAACTACAGCCAGGGCGCGGTGCACCAGATGACCAAGACGAGCGTCTGCGCCGAACCCGGCGACTCGGGCGGCTCGTTCATCAGCGGTGACCAGGCACAGGGCGTCACCTCCGGCGGCTGGGGCAACTGCAGCAGCGGCGGCCAGACCTGGTACCAGCCCGTGAACGAGATCCTGAACCGCTACGGGCTCCGGCTGCACACCGCCTGAGCCGGACGCGCCGGTCCGCCCGCCGGGCGGGCGGACCGGCGCACCGGCGCTCGGGCCGGTGGCAGACCCTAGGCCGGGTCGCGCACCGTGCCGGTGAACTCCGGCCCGTTGTGCCGCGTACCGCTCTCGTCGTAGATCCGCAGCCGCAGCCGTACCGTCTCCGCGGGCTCGGTCACGGTGTCCGTCACCGTGGGGACGGTGATCTCCGCGCTCGTCCGGCCGGGCGGGACGTCGGCGTACAGGGAGAGTCCGCGCAGCCGGGACAGGGGCCGTGACGGCAGTGGCCTTTCCCCCGAGTTCATGTCCAGCCACCGGGGATCGACATCGGTGGTGGACAGTTCGGCGCCGGAGGTGACGGGCAGGACGACGACGTCGGCCGAGATCTCCACGTCGGCCGCTTCGGAGAGGGTGATCCGCCAGGTCAGCTTCCCGCCCTCGGTGGCACTCGCGGAGGCCGGGGCCACCCCGACGGTGGGTGCCGGATCGTCGTTCCGTGCCGTGACACCGCCCCGGTAGGAACCGGCCACAGCGCCGCGGACCGCCTTCACGAAGACGTCGTGGGACACGTCGTAGCCGTAGCGCGTGTCACCCCTGACCTCGACCCGCACCTCGGGACCGGGGCCGCCGGGCCGTACGGTCACCTCGCGCGAGGTGACCCCGCCCGTGCCGGGGTCGGCGACGAACAGGCGGACCCGTCCGTTCCCGTGCCCGGTGACCTTCACCGGCACGCGGTAGGTCCGCACGCCCGTGTCGCCCTCCTCGACGGTCAGCCGGCCGATGTCGACGCGCGCCAGGTCGGCGGCCCGGACGGCGGGGGTTCCGGCGCGCCATCCCCACGAGTCGACGAGCCACGCCCGTCCGGAGCCGGTGCGCGGAACGATCTCCAGGGACTTCAGCCGGTGCAGATCGACTCCCGCGCGGACGGCGGCGGCCAGCGGCAGCCGGACCTCCTGCCCCCAGTAGGAGGCGGTCCGGTCGGTCCCGGGCAGGCCGTCGAGACGCACGCGGCCCAGGGTCGCCCGGCGGCCGGAGGTGTCGGTCAGTCCGACGTCGAGCCGGGTGTCCCTGCTGTTGGGCGGAACGATCAGGCGCATCGCCAGAGCCCGGGAGCCGGCGATCGAGACCGGCTCCGCCGAACGGACCCGGACCGTGGAGCCGGCGGCCGACCACCGCAGCGCCACGGCACGCCGGCCCGGCTCCTTCGACGCCTCCCAGGGGACGAAGTGCGGCGAGACCCCGCTCCCGCCGGAGCCGAGGCAGGCCGCCGACACGACGTCGGTCACCTCCTCGCACAGCCTGCCGCCGTCGACGGTGACCCGCCCGTCCGGCAGGAACGCCGGAGTGCGGCGTCCGCCGACCGCGTGGGTGAGGGCCCGCACGGGACCGGCGGAGGGCGCGCGCCGGCCCGAACCGTCGAGCAGCGGCCGTACGCGGTCGTCACCGGCGACGAACAGCCGCGCGGCGGCGGCGATGTAGACCGCGCCGGCGGTCTGCTGCTGACGGGCCGTCAGCCTCGTGGCGGTACCCGGCGAGCACACCCGGTCGCGCTCGTCCCCGCTCCAGAAGTCGTCCTCCGCCGGTGCCTGGGCCTGGCCCGGCGTCCACTCGCTGTTGAAGAAGTTGTGGTTCGCGCCGACCATGTGGACGGCACTGTGCAGGGCGGCCCCGCGGCTGACTCCGCGTGTCGCGTCCACGTACATCTCGCCCTGGAGGTCGGACACGTCGCCGTCGCAGCCGGGCAGGATCGTCGCCGAGGGCACGTCGGGCGTCGGGTTGTGCCCGAAGACGGTGGGACCGATGAGGACGGTGCCGCGGATGTGCCAGCGCACCGGCCCGTGGTAGCCGTCCTGGTCGGCCGGGGCACCGTACAGGCTGTCCATGGCGGCCCGGTTCACGCCCTCACCACCGCGCGAGTGGCCGATCAGCAGGACGCGCGAGAGGTCGGCGGGGGCGGTCCGCCGCACGATCGGGGGCGCGGAGGCCGGATGAGCGGACCAGGCCGCCCAGCGGGCCAGGTGCTGCCGCACCAGGGAGGAGCGGGCCTGCGCGCCGCCGTCCTCCGCCGCGTAGTCCTGCCCGTTGATGCCGTTGGCGGCGATGGACACGGTCACGTACCCCTGCGAGGCCAGCAGCTTCTGGTCGGTGAGGTAGCCCCGGTAGCTCGGGATGGGCCGGGTGCCCGAGGGGCAGGGCCACGCGCCGCTCGCGTCGTCGCCGCGGACGCCGTAGCAGGTGGCGTGGCGGCCGTGCAGGAACAGGGCCAGCGGCCGGTGTCCCGGGGCGTTCGTGGGCGCGACCACCACGGCGCGCATCTCCACGCGCGCGGCGAAGCCGGGCAGGCGGACCGAGGGGAGCCTGTAGTCGCCGGTGGCCGTCCGGTAGGAGCCCGGCCTGCCGGGGTCGACGGCGTTCGCGGGAAGCCGGGCCGGGGGCCGGGCCGACAGTCCGGGCCGTTCTCCGGGCCGGTCGGGCCCGGCGGGCCGGTTCGGTCCGGCGCCCGCCGCGTCCAGGCGCCGTTCCCCGGTCCGCGCCTGGAGGCCGGACGGATCCCCGAGCCGTGCCGGGCCGAGCCTGAGCCGGAAGGAGCGGCCGTCCGGCGTCCCGACGGGCCGGCCGAGGAACCGGTCCCCGGCGTAGAACGCGACACCCGAGTCGCTGACGGGCACCGGCTCGTCCGAGTGCCAGACCAGTTGCCGCGCCGTTCCCTCGCCGGTGACGCTCCACCCGGCGGGAAGCCCGCCGTCGGCGTCCGCGGTCGGCGCGGGTCCCACGGACCGTGCGGAGCCGGCCGGGTCCTGCTGTGCCTGGGTCGATCCTGGCGATCCCGCGACCGCTGCGAGCAACACCGCAGCGACGATCCCTATCCGCCGGACACGGAACAAGGTTCTTCTCCTCCTGGTCGGCATTCACCCCCGTCGCCCCGTCGGTCCCGGAGCGCTCCCCCGTCCCACGAGGACGGAGGAGGAAGCCCGGGGGTTGCCTCGTACCGATGGCGTTTCCCGTCCCAACTGCCCCGAAGGGAAACGGAGTCGGGCGTCGGGGGCGGAGAAGGACATGCCTGAGGGGGAGGTTCAGTCGTCGTCGGGACAGAGGAAGTCCCCGGAGGGGCCCCAGCGCGTCACCGGTTTCTCCTCCGCGGCCACGGCTCCGCACGTCAGGTCGGTGACCTTCTTGCCGTCCGCGGTGATCTCCCGGATGTCGATCTCCTTGTTCACCGGGTACTTGTGGCCCTTGCCGAAGGTCATGATCCCCGACTCGCCGACGAAGTTCGTGACCCCCGTCGACTGGAGATAGGTGACGACGGCGCTGGGGGTGAACTTCGGGTCGGTGACCGCGATGTCGTTCATCACCGTGAAGAAGACGTTCAGCGCGTCGTACCCGGCGGCGGCGTCGCTGTCGGACGGGACCGCGTACTCCTTCCGGAAGTCGGTGGCGAAGGCCCCCTTGTCGTCGGGCAGGCTGAACTGGTTGTAGAAGAGGCTGAGCGAGCCGTACTGCTGTGCCATCAGTTCCGGATGCAGTACGAGACTGGGAGCGGCGCTCTCGGCCAGCACGGCGATGCGGCCCCGGTGCGTACGGCACTCCTTGTCCTTCTGGAGGTAGTAGAACAGGTCGTACATGACGCTGGACCGGCCCGCGTAGAGGACGAACCCGTCGGTCCTGCGGACCAGCGCGCAGATGCCGGCCGCCACCGAGGGGGTCTGGGCGTCCTTGCTCGATTCGCCGTACGGCACCGGGTAGACCGGCCCCGCCGAACCGTAGTTGCGGATGAACCGCTTCTTCAGGTCCACGCTGAAGTAGTGGTCGTGCGGGTCGAAGACCAGGACGGCGGCGGGAGCGGTGTGTCCCTGGGGGATCTTGGTCAGCGCCGCCAGCCGGGGCGAGCGCCGGGCGAAGGAGGCCATGACGCGCGCGACCCGTTCGTCCGGCGCCGAGAGCTGGAAGTACGACACCGGGGAGTCACCCTCGACCATGGGCTGGCCGGAGACCCCGGTGCCGAGGACCGTGACGCCCTGGGCATCGAGTTCGATCGCCGCCTGGAGGGACTCCGGACGGCTCTGCGTGAGACCGATGACGCCGGCGATGCGGTCCCGCTGGATACGGTCGATGATCATGCGGGCCACGTCGACGCCGCTGTGGTTCTTCGTGTTGAGTCCGCCGCGCGATCCGAAGGTGAAGTATTCGCCCGCGTTGGCGACGAGCAGCCGGATCGGCATCTGTGACTTGAGGAGCAGCTTGTTCGCCTGGTGCTGGGCGAGCAGCGCGCCGCGCAGCATCTGGAGACCCGTGGGCACGGCGCGGCGCGATGTGGAGCCGACGCTCAGCGGGGCGAAGAAGACCAGGGTGCGATAGGGCCTGGACCGGTCGACCTCCGCGTTCTGGCGGCCCAGCCGGGCTTCGAGGGAACGCAGTTCGTCCGCGTACAGACCGTGGGCGAGCTCGCAGTCGTCGCTGCCGTCGGTGATCCCCACCCGTTCGCCGGTGCCGACCTTCGGACACCAGGTGTCGGTGGCACGGGGTGCGGGGGCGGCTTCGGTGCCGGTGGGCGCCGCACCGGGCCACGGCACCTGGAACAGTCCGGCGGCGACCACCGCCAGCACGGCCGCGGCGGCCACGACGGGACGCAGCCAGTCGCTCGCGCGCCGCTCGCGGGAGCGCACCGTCCGCTGCGCCGCGGGCCGTTCGGCGCTCGTCCCGTTGTCGGGCACACGGGACAGCGGCACCGCGCGCACCGCCTCGACCTGCTGCCCCGAGGCACCCGCGGCGAGTACCGAGGCCACCGCACGAGCCGTCGCGCCGTAGGTGCTCGGCCCGGGATTCTGGCTCGGGACCCCAGGCCGGGGCAGGCCGACGGCGTACGGCGGGATGTCCGCCGTGGCGGCGCCGAGGACGAGCAGGGGGCAGTTCCCGGTCTCCTCGGCCACGGCGGAGAAGGAGTTCAGGAGTTTGCGGCTCGGGGAACCGTCGCCGCCGACCGTCGGCAGCAGCAGGACGAAGGGCCATCGCCTCCGGGGCCTGCGCGCGCTCCACACCGGCGGGCGGGCCGCCCGCGCCAGGTCGTGGATGAGCGCGGTCAGCAGGACCTGCCGGACCACGGCCTCGTCGCGGGCCGACACGGCGGAGGCCGCGGACCCGGCCGGGACCACCGGGGCCCCCGCGTCGGCGGGCCCCTCCCGGTCGGCCCTGTCCTGGGCCCGGGAACGCAGGTGGGCGTCGCGCAGGGACAGGGCGGCGTTGAGGAAGCTGCGCCCCGGCTCGTCCAGCATCCCGCCGACCCACCGGAGGCGGGCGCCGCGGTCGATCCGCACACCGTACGACCACCGCCACAGCCAGGCCAGTGGCGTGGTCACCAGCTTCGTGACGGCCGACCAGTGTCTGGCGCCGAGTTCCTCGCCGAGGGCGCCGACCTCGGCGGCGAAGCCGAACTTCCAGGCGTACTTGTCGTAGATCCGGTCGCGCAGCGCCCGCCGCTCGTCCCGCACGTCGCCGTCGACGACGGCGGCGCGCAGCACCGACAGACACGCGTCGAACTCGGGCAGCCGCAAGGTGCCGGAACCGTCCGGCATGGTGACGCGCAGCTGTCTGGCCACCCGGTCCAGCAGCCGTACGTGGGGGCCGTCCCGCTCCTCGGCGCCCTCCCCGGGGTGCTCGCAGGCGAGCAGTTCCTCGTCGACCAGCGCGTGGGGCGCGAGGCTGGCCAGGTGGCCCGTCCCGCCCGTGTCGAGGCGCACCAGGCGGTGGTGGTAGAGGTGCACCAGGTCCGGGAGCGCGGGATCGGGCTCGCCCTGTCCGGTGTCCGCCGGCGGGGCGCCGGGCGCGGTGGCGCCGTCCGCGGTCGTGCCGGGCGCGGGCTCGCGGGTGAGGAGCAGGGCGGGCAGCCGGTGTCTCGGGTGCTGCCGCCCGTGCGGGACGCCGGTCCGGCGGTCGACGACGTACCGGTCGATCACTCGGACGATGTCGTCGAAACCACTGGGGAGGACGAGATCGTTCTCGTTCGTCCGATGGTGTTGCGGCACGCGGGTCCTCCCGGATGCTGAGAAACAGGAGGCGAGCCTAGGAATTCCCGGACGGTTTCACGGTGCTTTGCCGCTAATGGGCACTCCTTGAGCGATGACGACCGCTTGCCTTTCGGATCGGATCCACGCGGGCGGACGGGCCCGGCGCCGTGGAACGGCGCCGGGCCCGCACCGCGCGGGTCAGGGCTGGAGGGGCATCGTCCAGCAGTTGGAGAAGGCGCGCTTGCCCTCCAGACGGTCGGTCAGCCATGAGATGGCGTCGCCCTGGTCGGTGAGGAGGGGCGCCATGTGGTTGGTGAGCAGTTTGTCGCCGAGGTTCGGCAGGATGACGGCGTCATAGGTGATGTCGGCGCCCTTGCGGCACCAGTCGACGGCGAGCTGACGCGCCTGGGCGTGCGGGACGATGTCGTCCTGGACCCCGGTGACCAGCCGTACGGGACTGGTCGGCTCGAGGTTTCCGATGCGTTGCTCGTCGAGGGTCCTCTGGAGCTCGGGCGAGCTCTCGACCAGTTGGCTGACGGACTTGCCGTCCTTCGTCCAGGACGTGCTCTTCTTGAACGCGTAGCCGAGGATCGCGTCGCCGACGCATGTCGTGGAGAGGTCGTTCAGCGCGGCCTTCCCCGCGGCGTTGAGGTTCGCGTCGGCGACGGCCTGCAGGTCGGGGTCGGCCTGTAGGAAGCCGTTGAGGGACCAGCCCAGGGCGCCGGCGAGGGCGCTGCCGTCGATACCCTTGATCACTTCGGTGAGGTCGGCGGGCGGCGCGCCGGAATAGGTCCCGGCCAGTGTGACGTCCGGGGCGTAGGAGGGCTGGAGTTCGGCCGCCGACGCGCTGGCGCCGCCGCCCTGGCTGTAGCCGAAGAGGCCGACGGGTGAGGCGGAGGTGACCGACGCCCCGGTCAGCGCGCGGGCCGCGCGGACGGCGTCGAGCAGCGCGTGGCCGCCGTCGAGGCGGTTGACGTACGTGTGGAGCCGGTCGGTGGCGCCGAGCCCGACGTAGTCGGTGACGACCACCGCCGCGCCGGTGGCGAGGAGCCGGTAGATGGCGAGGTCCTCGTAACCGACCGAGACCGTCTCGCCGTTCAGGGTGATCGGGTGCTGAAGACCCATGGAGGCCGCGCACTGGTCGCCCTGGCCCATGGTGCCGGGGGCCACGGCCACCAGGGGGCGCGGACCGTCGCCCTTCCAGTCGGCGGAGGGTTCGATGTAGGCGCCGGTCACGGCGACGGGCCGCCCGTTGGAGTCGGTCGACTTGTACATCAGACGGGTCGCGGTGCCGGGGAGCGGACCGTCGAGGCCGGGCAGGCTGATCGCGAGGGGGAGGGGTTCGCTGCGGATCAGGGCGCCGTTGGCGGCGGGGAGGTTCGCGGGCGGCGTGTAGAACGCGGGGATGGTCACGCCCCGGGACACCACGTCGCCCGTGCCTGCGGCCGCCGCGGGGAGCGCCTGGACGCCCAGGCAGGCGAGCACCGCGAGTGCGGTGGCGAGGAGGCGGCCCCGGTTCCGTGCGGCGGGACCGGGGTGCGCGGAGGGCGAGGGCCGCTCCGCGCGGGGACGCCGGCCGGACACCGGGTGCGGCTGACAGGTGCCGTGGGGCTGAGGGGTGCTGTGGGGCTGAGGGGTGCTGTGGGGTCGTTCCATACGGCTCACTCCCTGCTTCGTCAAAACGTGGGGGTCGTGCGGGCGGCCGACGGCGTCGATGGCGCGACGCCGGGTGTCGCTGGGGTGCCGGCGTCCATGGAGTGGCGCCGGTTGCGGCCGGGGTGCCGACCGGGCCGCAACCGGGGGACTGCCGGCGGCGTTCCGGGTCGGTGAAGGGGGAAGGGCGGCGCCCCGGTCCGGACGCGGGCAGGGCGGGACCACGCCCGGCCGCGTCGCGGAGGCGGACAGGACGAAGGCACCGCCCGCGCGCCGTCGGCCGGACGGCGCGCGGTACGGCGCCCGCCCGACGTCGTACGACGTCGGGCGGGGCGGCGTGGCCGGAGGGTTCCGTGTTCGGCGGAGCCTGGGGGCTCGTGGCTGCTGCTCCGCCGTCGCGTTCCGTTTCCCGCTGTCCTGTGCCGCTCTGTTCCTGTCTCTGTTCCCGGAAGTGGCGGACGTCGAAGTCCCGTTCGACGCCCACTAGTTACTCCCGAGTCACATCAGGAGAGTAGGAGCGGATGTCACTCAGTGACAAGATGTCTGCACGCGTCAGTTCTGCGCGGCTCGATATGCTGCTCCGGTCGATGAGACAGGGGTGGTGGGGCGACGGTGCGCGAAGCGGCACCCGCAGACCGGGCCACGACGGCCGCGCGGCCGTCACTGAGCGAACGACGCAAGGAGGCCCTCCGGCTGGACATAGCCCGCGAGGCCGTGCGCCTGTTCGTCTCCCAGGGCGTCACGAGCACCACCGGGGACCAGATCGCGGAGGCGGTGGGCGTCTCGACCCGTACGCTGTGGCGCCACTTCCCCACCAAGGAGAGCTGCGTACGTCCGTTGCTCACGGCGGGACTCGACGCCGCCACGGACCAACTGCGGCACTGGCCGCCGGAGACCGGCCTGCTGGACTTCCTCACCCGTTCCTGTCGCCACGGGACGCTGCCGTCCGCCGACCCCGCGGTGCTCGACCTGATCCGCATGACCCCCACCGAGCCCGCACTGCGTGCCGTCTGGCTCCAGGCGCACGACGACGCGCTGCCCGTCCTCACCGAGGTCCTCGCCCGGCGCTCCGGAGGGAGCGCCGACGACCTGCGGGTGAAGGTGCACGCGGCCACCGTCAACGGAGCGCTGCGCGCGGCGGCGGAGGACTTCGCCGTACGTTTCGCCGACGAGGCACGGGCCTCGGAGGAGGACCTGGCCGCATGCCTGCACGCCGCGCTCCACGCCGCGTCGGAGGGCCTGCCGTACTGACAGCCGGAGGACCTGCCGTACCGACAACGGCGCCCCGGGGCCCGGCAGTCGGCACCGCGGGCCACCGCACGGTCCCGGCCGGGACGGCCGACGGGTAAAGAGTTCATCTGGTCTAGTCCAAAACTCATTTGGTCTAGTCCAACATATTGACGTGATCGCGACAGAGCCCGGAGGCTGGAGGCTCCCCCACCCCTCTGGAGGCACAGTGAGACGTCTTCGCGCATGTCTGGGCGCGGCAGCCGCCGTGAGCCTGGCCGCGGTCGGCACGACCGCTCTCGTCGCGGGCAGCGCCTCGGGCGCGACCACCGCGCTCGGCAACCGGTGGTACGCCGCCGCCCCCTACCTGATGCCGACGGACAACGATCCGCCGGACGCGGGCGCCATCATGGACGCCACCGGCCTCAAGGCGTTCCAGCTCGCCTTCGTCCTCGCCCCCAACGGCGGCGGGTGCTCGCCCACTTGGGGCGGAACGTCGCCCGTCTCCTCGGACACCGCGGTGCAGTCGGTCATCAACACCATCCGCGCCAAGGGCGGCGACGTCTCCGTCTCGATCGGCGGCTACGGCGGCACCAAGCTCGGCCAGGCCTGCTCGGACCCGGCCGCCACCGCCGCCGCGTACCAGCAGGTCATCACCAAGTACGGCCTGCACGCGATCGACTTCGACCTCGAGGAGCCGGAGTACGAGAACACGGCCGCCGTGCACAACGAGATCGGCGCCGCCAAGATCCTCCAGCAGAACAACCCGGGCCTGTACGTGTCCGTCACCACGGCCGGAACGGCGGACGGAACAGGCTGGTTCGGCAAGCAGATGCTGCTGGAGGCGAAGTCCCAGGGCTTCACCCCGAACAACTTCTCCATCATGCCGTTCGACGGCGGCTTCAACGGCGCCGCGTCCCAGACGAGCGCGCTCGCCAACTTCAACACGATCCTCCGGTCGACGTTCGGCTGGGACCAGGCGACCGCGTACGCCCACGAGGGCTTCTCCGGCATGAACGGCCGCAGCGACACCGGCGAGTACTTCTCCCAGGCCGACTTCCAGACGGTGCTGGACTTCGCCACGAGCCACACCATGGACCGCTTCACCTTCTGGTCCCTCAATCGCGACCGCCAGTGCTCCCCAGCCGACAACGGCGGCCGTACGTCGGGCACCTGCTCCAGCGTGGCCCAGAACTCCTGGGACTTCGCGAAGTACTCGGTGAAGTTCGCCGGCGCGACCCCGCCCACCGGCACGCCCACACCGACCCCCACCCCGACGCCCACGCCCACACCGCCGGGCGGCGGCTGCAAGGCGGCCTGGAACGCGGCCACGGTCTACACCGCGGGCAACGAGGCCTCGTACAACCACCACAACTGGAAGGCCAAGTGGTGGACCCAGAACGAGGCGCCGACCGGCGCCGACTGGGGCCCGTGGCAGGACGAAGGCGCCTGCTGACACCTGAGCGGTCACGGACGGGGCCCCCGGGGGGTGCCCCGTCCGTGACCGTCGGCTCGCGGCCTCCCGCCGCGTGGTGCCCCGAGGGGACGGCGCCACCCGAGGTCCGGGCGGCGCCGTCCCCTCAGTCCGTGCCCCCGGGGCCGGCCGGGAGCGTCTCCCGCATCGCCTTCGCGGTGGCCGTCGGGTCGTAGCCGTCGGGAACGCCCGGGACCAGAATGATGTCCCCGTCGATGTGCCGTGAGCGCAGCGGAGCGATCTCCCGGTACGCGGGCGAGTCCCACCAGGCACGCGCCTCGGTGACACCGGGGAAGCCGATCACGACGACATGGCCGGGCCAGCCGCCCTCGAGCACCTCGTGCCGCGAGACGTGCACGAGGAAGCTGCCGCCGTACGGCTCGAAGGTGGCACCGATCCGCTCGATGTACTCGGCGATCTCGGGGTGCGGTGCGGCTTCCCGCAGGTGCCCTATGACGTACGCGGTCATGTCGTCCCTTCCTGCTGTCCGTTCTCCGTACACGGACGACCCTGCCAGGCACGCGCGGGGGCGTCGATTACCCGGGAGGTAAGCGGTGGAGGGGGCGGCGTGCCCGGGCGGCCGTGAGAACCCCTCGCGCCGCCGGGCCCCGGCCCTGACGCGAATGCCCCCTTATGCCTTCCGAGTCCCCTCTCCTCCGCGCGTCCTTCCTGTTCAGGGTCTTGTCGCCGCCTCCGATGCCTGGTCTTCTGTACGCCCGGTGGGCACATGGCGCCTCGCCGCATCACGGTCCGCCCGCGGCCCGGATGGGGCGGGGCCGACGAGGAGGGGCGAACGACGTGGACGCGGTGGCGGGGCAGGACGCACGGAGGGCGCTGCCCGACGGACTGGGCACGGCGATACGCGAGACCGCCGAGGAGATCGCCGCGCTGCTGCGGGCCGACGCCGACATGGAACGCCGGATCCCCGGGGCCGAGTGGAACGTCGGCGAGGCGGCCGCGCATCTCGGCCTGGCCAACGAACTGATGGCCCACATAGCGGCGGGGCGACCGCGCCCCTACGGGGACGGCACACCGCAGAGCCTCGCCGGGGCCAACGAGCGGTCGCTGGCGGAGTTCGGGGAGCGGCGGGCGGAACCCCTGGCCGAGATGATCGTCGAACACGCCGACGCCTGCGCGAGGGCGCTGGAGGAAGGCACCCCGGAGGGGTCCGTGGACACCCCGCTGGGCACGATGAGCCCACCGGAGCTCGGGGCGTACCTGCTCACGCACATGCTCGGCCACGGCTACGACCTCGCCCGCGCGCTGGGCCGGCCGCACATGCTCGACCGGGCTCGGGTCGGCCTGACCCTGCCGTTCCTGCTCAGGGTGATGCCGCGGGTGGCGGAGCCGCGCAACACCGCCGGCATGAACGCCCGCTACGCCGTACGGCTGTGGGGCGGCGGCGCGTTCGGCGTGACGCTGGCCGACGGCGCGGTGACCGTCGACGAGCGGCCGCCGGCCGGCCCGGACTGCACCATCTCCATCGAGCCGGTCACCTTCCTGCTGATGGCGCTCGGCCGCCAGGGACAGGCGGGCCCCATCCTCCGCGGCCGCATCCTCGTCCGGGGCCGCAAGCCCTGGCTCGCGCCCCGCTTCCCCGGCCTCTTCACCGCGCCCTGAGCGCGCGGACCGCTCTCCGCCACGGTCCCGGGGGCGCTGTCATCCCTCCCGGGCACCGGCCGGGCCCGCGGTCCCGAGGGGTCAGCCGAGCCTGCGGTCGAGGTTGAAGGCGGCGCTGATCAGCGCGAGATGGGTGAAGGCCTGGGGGAAGTTGCCGCACTGTTCACCGGTGTGGCCGATCTCCTCCGCGTACAGGCCGAGGTGGTTGGCGTAGGTGAGCATCTTCTCGAAGGCGAGCCGGGCCTCGTCGAGCCGGCCCGCCCTGGTGAGTGCCTCGACGTACCAGAACGAACAGATCGAGAAGGTGCCCTCCTCGCCCTCGAGGCCGTCGGGGCTCGTCTGCGGGTCGTAGCGGTAGACCAGGGAGTCGGAGACCAGGTCCTCGCCCAGGGCGTCGAGGGTGGCGAGCCATTTCGGGTCGGTCGGGGAGATGAACTTGCCCAGCGGCATCATGAGCAGCGAGGCGTCGAGGATGTCGCTGCTCTCGCACTGGGTGAAGGCGTTGCGGGCGGCGGACCAGCCCTGGCTCATGATGCGCTGGTAGATCGCGTCGCGGGCGTCGCCCCAGCGCAGGATGTCGGCGGGCAGGCCGCGGTGCCGGGCCAGCCGCATGGCACGTTCGATGGCCACCCAGCACATGACACGGGAGTAGAGGAAGGGTTTGCGGCCTCCTCGGGTCTCCCACACACCCTCGTCGGGCTGGTCCCAGTGCTCGCACACCCAGTCGACCAGTCCGTGGATGTTGTCCCAGTGCGCGCTGGAAAGCGGCTGGCCCCACTTGTCGTAGAGGTAGAGGCAGTCGATCAGGGCGCCGTAGATGTCCAGCTGGAGCTGGCCGACGGCGCCGTTGCCGATCCGTACGGGTGCGGATCCGCGATAGCCCTCGAGATGGGTCAGCTCCTGTTCGGGCAGCTCACGGCGCCCGTCGATGCCGTACATGATCTGCAGCGGGCCGTCGGGGCCGATGTCCTCCGGCACTTCGCTCTGGACGTGCTCGGACAGGAAGCCCATGAACGCCTCGGCCTCGTCGGTGAAGCCGAGGCGCAGCAGGGCGTACACGCAGAAGGCGGCGTCGCGGATCCACACGTAGCGGTAGTCCCAGTTGCGCTCGCCGCCGATCCGCTCGGGCAGGCTGGTGGTCGGCGCGGCGATGATGGCGCCGGTGGGGGCGTACGTGAGCAGTTTCAGGGTGAGGGCCGAGCGGTGCACCATCTCCCGCCAGCGGCCCCGGTAGCGCGACTGCGACAGCCAGTGCCGCCAGTAGCGCACGGTGGCCTTGAACTCCCGCTCGGCCTCCGTCACGGCGCAGAAGCGCGGTGCCACCTCGTCGGTGATCCGGTCGAGCGCGAAGACGGCGGTCTCCCCCTCGCGCAGCTTGAACAGCGACCACACGTCGGACCCCGCGGCCTCGATCGGCACCGTCGAGGTCAGGGCCAGCTTGAGCGCGGGTGTGGAGAAGACGGCATGGCCGGCGTCGACGCGCAGGGTGTGCGGGACCGTCCCGTAGGCGAAGCGGGGGGCCACCCGCGCACGGAACGGCAGGGTTCCGCGGACGCACACCACACGGCGGATCAGACGGTGCCGGTCGGCCTCGCGGGACTCGTCGACGACCGGCATGAAGTCCTGGATCTCCCCGACCCCGTCGTCCGCGAAGAACCGGGTGATCAGCACGTTCGTGTCGGGGAAGTAGAACTGCTTCGTACGCGCGGGGACGTCCGCGGCGAGTTCGAAGCGGCCGCCGCGGTCGGCGTCCAGGATCGAGGCGAAGACACTGGGCGCGTCGAAGCGCGGACAGCAGTACCAGTCGACGGTGCCGTCGGTGCCGACCAGGGCCGCGCTGCGCAGGTCGCCGATCAGACCGTGGTCGGCGATCGGCAGGTAGCGGGGAGTGCCCGTGCCGTACGGGCCACCGGGCGCGCCGCGGGTCCCGTCGTCGCCGTACGGGCCACCGGGCACGCCATGGGTCCCGTCGTCGGCTCCGGACCCGGAATTCATGTCTGCCGTACCGGCCATACCGGCCTCCTCTGGGCCGTCACCCGAGCCTCTCCCTCCGCTCCAGGCTAACGAGTCGTCCGGGGTCCGGGAGGTCGGCGCATGCGGGGCCGGGGTCTTCGGGCATGCGGGTCCCGGCGCCCAGGGCTCAGTACCCAGTGCTCAGTGCTCAGTGCTTCAGGACGACCTTGGCGGCCACGATGATCAGTCCGAGGGCCAGGTTGACGAAGCCCTCGGCGACGACCAGCCCGCGGGGGGCGCCCGCGCGGACGGCTCCGAGACACGCCCACATGACCTGCTGGGCCACCGCGATGCCCAGGGCGATCCACAGGCCCGTGTTCACGCTCAGCCCGAACACGGCGCTGAGGGCCACCGCGGCGGCGGGCAGGGTGGCCGCCTCGACGATGGACCACTCGTGCGCGGCGGTCCGGCGGATCTGGCGCAGGGACCAGCGCTGGCCGACGACGCGTTCCCCGACGAGTTCCGCGTACACGTGGGTCGCCCAGAAGACCAGGCCGGTGATCATCAGCAGCACGATGGCCTGGAGCCGCGGGTACTCCCCTGTCGTTCCGGCCGTGGCCACCACGGAGGCGGCCAGGATCGAGCCGTAGATGGCGCCGGCGTAGTCGGTCCGGTGGCTCGCCGACCGGTCCGCGCCGTCCCCGCTCTCAGGCGGAACGCTGGAGCCACTCACCCGTTCACGATAGGCGTCGGGCCATGAGCGTGCCCGGTGGGTGGGCCGGACGTGCGGGCCCGCCGCGCGCCGACGGCCGTCGCCCCGGGAGCCGTACGGCGGGCCGTCGTGGAGGCGTACCGCGATTCACCGGCGGCGACCGGGCGGCCCGGCCCCGGGAGACAGGGGTCTCAGCCGTCGTCACCACCCTGTCGGGCGCCGGCCGGGCGGAAGCACGCGGTGACCGTCTTCCCGTGCCGCTGGCACTTCATGCCCCACTCGTCGGCGAGCATCCGCACGATCCCCACCCCCCGGCCCGACACCGCTCCCGGCTCCGGGGCACGCTGGAGCGGCAGGGCGGGGTCCTCGTCGTGGACGCTCACGTGCAGGCAGTCGCCGTCCCAGGTCAGAACGAGATGCGCGTCGCTGCGAGCGTGGATGTGGGCGTTGGTGAGCAGCTCGGACACCGTCAGCACGACGGCGTCCACCGTCTCGGGCTCCTCCGCCGTCCACGCCAGGGACTCCAGGTGTCCACGGGTCCAGCGCCGTCCGGCGGCCACCCCTCCGGAAACCGGGAACGAGTGCGCCCAGCCCATCGCCTTGACCGCCATCGCCCGACCTCGCTTCCGCTCTCGTCGTCCATGTCCTCTCCCCGGCCGTGTACCCGGAAGCCGCCCGCGCAGTCGGCACCATCGTCCGCGCCCCGGCACATCACGGCTCCACACCTGTCCCGCGGACGAGTTCGGGCAACACTTCATGTGTCCGGCACACAACCCCGGCGGCGCGCGGGGGAGTCAATAACGCACCACTGCCCGGCCTCCACTTTGGGGCGAACCGTCACGCGAAAGGAACAACGAGCCAACACTGTCCGTACTATCTGTAAGCCGGGGCATACGCATCACGTGCGGTCGTCCAGCCATGCAGCCGGTCAACACCAACGCGCCCCGCCCCGCGGCGCTTTCCCCGTGTGTTCATGTGGCGACCGCGCACCGAAGAGAGGTCCCATCGTGCCCGACACCAAGACTCCCACCGGACTGACATCGCAGTACACGGCCCAGGTGGTCGCCGACCTGGAGCGCAATGCCAAGGAACAAGAACGCATCGGCGCGGAAATGGAGGAGTTGCAGGAGCAGTTGAACGCCCTGCGGCACGACCACGCCGTCCTCACCAACCTGCACCAGGCGTTGGGAGCCACGAGCGCGCCCGTCGAGACCGGCCCCGAGCCGACGGCGGCGCCCGCGGTACCCCGTCAGAAGACGGCCGCAAAGTCCGCCGGAGGCAGGCGCGCACGGACGAGGAAGGCCGACACCAAGAAGGCCGACACCAAGAAGGCGGACACCGCGAAGAGCACGGCGGCGCGGACCTCCGCGGCCAAGAAGCCCGCGGCCAAGGCCACCTCGGACCAGCCCACCCTCATCGAACTCATCCGCCGCTACCTCACGGAGCAGCGGGAACCGCGCTCCGCGGCGGAGGTGTCCACGGCACTGGGCCAGACCCATCCCGACCGTCGCATCCAGACCAACGTCGTCCGGACCAGCCTCGAGAACCTGGTGGCCAAGAGCCATGTCCACCGCGCCAAGCAGGGCAGTTCCGTGTTCTACACGGCCGTCGACGCCGAAGAGGCGTCGGTGCCGTCGCCGGGCGCGGAGCAGCCGGTGAAGGCGGAGGCGGGGACGTCCGGCGACTGAACCGCTCAACCCCGTTCCACCGTACGACGCTTGGACATCCGCGCGACCTCTTCGATCCCGCGGGTGGGCTCTCTCCCACAGGCGGTCTCCGGCACCGCGACGACAGGTGAGGTCCCGCAGAGCGACAGGTGAGGTCCCGCGGGGGCCGGTGAAGTCCCGCGGGGGCCGGTGAGGTCCGGTGCCACGGCCGCGGCGTTCGCGCCGCGGCCCGTCGCCGTGCCCCGCCGCCGCACAGCGCCGCTCAGGCCGTCACCTTGGCGACGAACGCGGCGAGGTTCGCCACGGTCCGCTGGATCTTCTCCTCCAGGGTCAGCGACTCGTGGAGCCGCCCGCCGACGCCCGCGTCCCTCTTCCCCCGCACGTACAGCGAACAGGCGAGGTCACTACAGATGTAGGCACCGACCGAGTTGCCCTGCTGACCGGCCCTGCCCGCCTTGGGCGCGACCATCAGGGAGACACCTCCGGTGTGGGTGGTCACGCACATGGAACACATGCTGCGCCGCAACTGCCCCACGGTCGTACCGGGGCAGCGCAGCGTGATGCCCTTGAGGCCGTCGCCCAGCTCGGCCACGACATAGGCACGGTCGGGCGCCTGGGGGTCCCGCCAGCCGAGGTAGTCCAGGTCGTCCCAGGGCCTCTCGGCCAGGTCGCGCGGGACGGAGAGGCGCTTGGCCTCGCCCTTGGTGCAGTTCACGAACGCGGTACGGATCTCTTGCTCGGTCAACGGCTTCATAAGACTCACGGTAATTTGCCTAAAGGCTTTAGGCAAATGCATAATCGATTAAGCCGAGGAGAGGAAGGACATGGGCCGCGTAGGGCTGAACACCGAACGCCTGACACGGGCGGGGGCCGAACTGGCCGACGAGGTCGGCTTCGATCAGGTGACCGTCTCGGCGCTGGCCAGGCGGTTCGACGTCAAGGTGGCGAGCCTGTACTCGCACGTGAAGAACTCGCAGGACCTCAGGACCCGGATCGCCCTGCTGGCCCTGGACGAACTCGCCGAGAGGGGAGCCGCCGCGCTGGCCGGGCGGGCCGGCAAGGACGCCCTGACCGCCTTCGCCGGCGTCTACCGCGACTACGCCCGGGAACACCCAGGCCGCTACGCCGCCGCGCAACTGAGACTCGACCCGGAGACCGCGGCGGCGAGCGCGGGCGTCAAGCACGCGCGGATGATGCGCGCGATCCTGCGGGGGTACGACCTCACGGAACCGGACGAGACCCACGCGGTCCGGATGCTGGGCAGCGTGTTCCACGGCTATGTGAGCCTGGAGATGAGCGGAGGCTTCAGCCACAGCGCCCCCGACTCGGAGGAAAGCTGGGCGCGTGTCATGGACGCCCTCGACGCCCTGTTGCGGAACTGGCCCGCCCCCTGAGTCCGGCATCCTTGCCGACCGGGCACACGCCGGCGGCCCCGGCGGCCCGGGTCCCGTGCCGGACACCCTCGATCCTTCCGGTGTCCGGCACAGGACCGTCCGCCGTGCTCCCCGCCGACATCGTGCATCCCCGTGCATGGCATGCGCATTGCCGGTTCCCGGCAGTGTTGCCTAGGCTCTGTGTGCCGGTCACCACCGAGAAGTCGTCACCGGGCCGTCGAGGAACCGGGGGACGAACTGATGGAACGGCAGACACCCGAGCAGTACCTGGAGGGCTACGCCCGGATACTGGCCGATGTCTCCGTCACCGGCAGGCGCCTGACCCGGGACGAGATCGAGTCCCGACGGGCCCTGGGTGAACGGGCCGCCGACGCCGGTCACGGCCTGCCCGCCCTCGTCAGCGCCCACCTCTCCGCCGCCCGCGCCGCCTGGCCCGCCTCACCCGGTTCGGCCGACCGCGCGCTCGCCACGGTCCAGCAGGTCATCGACGCCTTCACCGAGGGCTACGGCCGGGCCCAGCTCCTCGCCGTGCGCAAGGAGGAGGCCGCCCGGCGCGAGTTCATCGACGACCTGCTCTACGGGCGCAGCGACCTGGGCCGTCTGGCCGAGCGCGCGGAGCGTTTCGGTCTGCGGCTCTCCCCCACGCACGCCGTCGCCGTCGCGCGGGGCCCGGCGGTCTACGACGAGTCGGCGCCGGTGCCCCGCCAGGTGGAACGGGAGCTCATCGCCCGCTTCGGCGACCGCAGCATCCTGTTCACCACCAAGGACGGCAGGATGCTGTGCATCGCCCCCGGCGAACAGGACGACGTCCTCACCCACTTCGCGAAACAGGCGCACGCGGCGGCCGACGGCGGACAGGTGGCGATCGGCCGTTCCCAGCCCGGCCCCCGCGGGATCGTCCAGTCCTACGAGGAGGCGCTGAACGCCCTCGAACTCGCCGAGCGGCTCGGCCTGGACACGCCCGTGCTGCGCGCCGCCGACCTGCTCGTGTACCCGGTGCTGACCCGGGACCGCCAGGCGATGACCGACCTGGTCCTCGTCACCCTCGGTCCCCTCACCGGCGCCCGCGGCGGCGCCCGGCCGCTCCTGGACACGCTCACCGCGTACTTCGACACGGGCTGCGTCGCCGCCGCGGCGGCCCGTCGGCTCTCCTTGAGCGTGCGGGCCCTGACGTACCGTCTCGAACGCATCCACCAGCTCACCGGCGCCGACCCCGCCGATCCGGCGCACCGCTACACGCTGCAGACCGCGGTCATCGGCGCCCGGCTGCTGGACTGGCCCGCGCGGAGCCTGTGACCCGGCGACGGCCGGGACCGGAAGCCCCCGGACAGCGGTCCGTGCCACCGGTATCGCCTTGCGCCCGGCGTCTATGGTGGTGATCGTGACGACTCAACGATGGGAACTCGGCGGCGACTTGGACGTCGCGCGCATCGGATACGGCGCGATGAAGCTGACCGGCTGGCCGAGGGGCGAACGGCCGGACCGGGACACCTCACTGGGGATCCTGCGCCGCGCCGTGGAACTCGGGGTGAACCACATCGACACCTCGTACTACTACGCGCGTGACGGGGTGTCGGCGAACGAGCTGATCCGGGAGGCACTGCACCCCTACCCGGACGACCTGGTGATCGTGACCAAGGTGGGCGCGCTGGTCGAGGGCGCCGACATCGCCCTGCCCGCGGCCGAGAAGACGGGCCTGACGGCCGACAACCTGCGCCGGGGGGTCGAGGCGAACCTGCGCTCGCTCGGCCTGGACCGGATGGACGTGGTGAACCTCCGGATGGGCGACCTCGGCGGGGCCGACGCCGTGTCCCTGGCCGAGCCGCTGGAGACGCTGCTGGCGCTGCGCGAGGAGGGCCTGATCCGGCATCTGGGCATCTCCAACATCTCGGCGGACGACTTCGCCGAGGCCCGCAAGATCGCGCCCATCTCCTGCGTCCAGAACCTCTACAACCTGTCCCGGCGCGACGACGATCCCCTCGTCGACGCCTGCGCGGAGGCCGGGGTCGCCTACGTCCCCTTCTTCCCGGTCGGCGGCTTCCAGCCGGTCACCGCCGAGCACCTGGAGGCCGTGGCCGCACGCCACGACGCGACCACACCGCAGGTGGCCCTGGCCTGGCTGCTGGCCCGGTCGCCCAACATCCTCCTCATCCCCGGCACCGGCTCCCTGGCACACCTGGAGGAGAACATCGCCGCCGGTGCCCTCGAACTGACCGCCGAGGACCTCGCCGAACTGGGGTGACGAACGCCCGGCGATCCGTTCCGCGCCTCCTGCAACCGAAGCGGCCCCGATCGTGTCTCAGCACACGACTGGAGCGCGCGGGGACCGGAATGCCCCGCGCGCCCCACGTCTCGGGGAGGCATGGGTCATGAGCACATGGGCGGTACCGGGCTACGCCGAGTCCCGCGAGCTCGGTTCGGGGGCGAGCGGACGCGTCGCGCTGGCCGTTCACGAGGAGACCGGCCACCCGGTCGCGGTCAAGTACCTCAGTGACGCGCTGCGCACCCGCCCGGGCTTCGTGCAGGAGTTCCGGGCGGAGGCCCGACTGCTCGGCGGGCTGCACAGCGACCACGTGGCCGGCCTCTACGAGTACGTGGAGGGACCCGAGGGCGCGGCCATCGTCATGGAGCTGGTGGACGGGGTGTCGCTGCGGACCCTGCTCGGCCGGCAGGCCCCCCTCGAACCGGAAGCCGCTCTCGTGCTGCTCAAGGGCTCGCTGCTCGGCCTCGCCGACGCCCACCGCCTCGGCGTGGTCCACCGTGACTACAAACCGGAGAACGTCCTCGTCCGCGCCGACGGCACGTCGAAGCTCGTCGACTTCGGGATCGCCGCCACCGACGGCACCACCGCCGGCATCGCGGGCACCCCGTCGTACATGGCTCCCGAGCAGTGGACCGGCGCCCCCGCCTCGCCGGCCGCCGACGTGTACGCCGCGACCGCGACGTTCTTCGAGTGCCTGACCGGCCGCAAGCCCTACACCGGCGCGAACCTGGCCGAACTCGCCCTCCAGCACGTGGACGGAGTCATCCCCGCCGACGAGGTCCCCGAGCCGGTCCGCTCCCTCGTCCTGCGCGGCCTCGCCAAGACGCCCGGACAACGGCCCGCCCACGCCGAGGACCTCGTCGCGGAACTCGAGGCGACGGCCGGCGGCGCGTACGGTCCGGAGTGGGAGGACCGCGGCCGTCGGCAGCTCGCGGCGCTCGTGGCCCTGTGCCTCCTGCTGCTGCCCTCCGCCCCCTCCGTGCCGCGCCACGCCACGGACACGGCACACACGGTCCTCGGCGGGGCACCCGACTGGCTCCGGTCCTGGCGGCCGAGTCTTCGTTCGCTGCTCGTGTCGGGGGCCGCGCTCGTGGCGGCCCTCCTCCTGACGTACGGCATCGACCGGAGCGCCCCGGACATCGGCACACCCCGCAGGGCCGCGGAGGCACTGGCCACCACCAGCGCGCGGCCGACCGGTGAGGGCGGCCCCACGACGACGGACCCCGGCTCCCCCACGCCGTCCCCCTCGTCGTCCGTGACGGCTCCGCCCACACCGTCCGCTTCGGCCTCGGACGCCACGGCGCAGCCGACCGTGTCGGTGTCCGTGACCACCGGTGCGTCCGCGCCGCCCACGGTCGCGCCTCCGACGGCGACGGCCACGCCGACGGCCGAACCGCCCACCACGGCTTCCCCGTCGCCCACCCCCACTCCGACCCCCACCGTCAGCGTCAAGTCCGTCTCGTTCAGCGGTTTCCGGCAGACGGGCACGGCGACGGCGGCCGCGACCGCCACCGTCACCACCGACGGGACCGGACCGGTCACCATCACGGTCGCCTGGTTCACCGGTGAGGTCAGCGGCCGGCCCGGTACCCAGGACGGGGCGGCGGAGACGTACCGGCGCAGCGGCGCGACCCAGTACACCATCGCCCTCGAGCACACGTTCCAGGGCACGGGCTGCTACTGGGGCGTGCGGGCCGACACCCGGCCGGTGTCCGCCGACGGCGGCGCCTGGCAGCAGCTCCTCACCCGGCGGTGCTCGATCGGATGAACCAGAACCAGAGCGCCTCGGGCGCCTCCTCCCCCGACGACGACTACAGCGCGACCGTGCTGGCCAGTCACTGGATCCAGCGGCCGGACTCCTCCGACACCCTCGCCCTCACCGACGGTTCGGCGACACTCGAGCTGTCGGGTGCCGGTGCCGGTGCCGGTGACACCATGGCCGAGGGCGTCGCACCCGACCGGGTCGAGGGCACCCTGCTGCGCTTCGGTCCCGGCGTGAACGCCGACACCGTGCGCCGGGTCGGCGTCGTTCCCCCGGCCGCTCCGGCACGCCGCCGGACCTGGCGCCGGCACGCGCTCCCGGCCGTGGTGCTGCTGGCCGTCGTCGCCCTTCTCCTGTGGCACCGTTCCGCGCCGTCCCTCGGCGTGGACAACGTCACGGTCTCCGCCGCGTCCCCCTCCCCGGGGTGCGACGAGACCGCCGACATCACGGGCACGGTCACCACCAACGGCAGGCCCGGCGAGCTCACGTACCGCTGGGTCCGCAGCGACGGCACCTCCTCGAAGGTGCTGCGCGAGGATCTGACGCGCAATCAGAAACAGGCGAAGCTGCACCTGTTGTGGACGTTCCAGGGCGAGGGCCGCTACGAGGCGCGCGCCGAGCTGCGCCTGCTCTCCCCCGTGCGCCGCACCGTCTCGGCGGAGCTCACGTACCACTGCCCGTGACGTCACCGCGGCGGCGCGAGGACGCGGGAGGCGGGGAGACCGGGCGGACCGGGCGAGGAGGAACCCGGCCGCCCGGCGGTCTCACACGCTCGACGGCGTGCAGGCGCTCAGGCCGGTGACGTAGTTGAGCTGGGGGCCGTAGCCGGCGAAGGTGGCGATCGCCCGGGGAAGCAGGGTGCGGCAAGGGGCGCCCTGACCGTCGGTGTACCGGACGGTGACGTCCACGGTGGCGTCGCAGTCGTTGACGACGGTCGTGTAGCGCCAGTCGCTGTAGTAGTGGACGCAGTCCGGAACGGGGGCCGGGTCGACGACATCGCCGACGGGGGCGCCCCGACCGGCGTCCCGCGCGGCGGCGGGCGCTCCGGCCGCCCCCAGCAGGCCCAGAACCGCGACGGACAGCCCCAGAGCCGTCCTGAGCGCGCGCGGACGTACGGAGCGGCTGGTGGTGAACATGGTGGCGTCCTTCATGTCGGCGGAAGCGGCGGCCGTGGAGCCGCGGCGCGGTGCCACCCTGCAACGCCTGCAAGAATTGCGCAAAGGCATGCAACGGCTTTCAGTCGATGATGAAGCCTCAACCGAACCGGTGTTGTTCACCGAAATGCCCCCGCCCGGGTCTTGCGCCCGCCTTCGGCGCGGCGCGCGCGTCACCGGCTCGCCGTGGACGGACGCGCGGCAGGATACGTGACGGGACAACCCGGACGACGGCGCTCCACGGCGGCCGGAGGGTGACCGGCGGGGCCATGGGCGGAGCCGGCCACGACGGGAGCGCGGCCGACCGCGCCGGACCGTGGCCGGTCGGCCGTCGGGGCCGTGGTCTACGGGCCGGGTTCACGGCCGGGACGATACGGGCAGGTCCGCGGCCGGGCGGGCGTGGACGGAACCGCGGGTCGACCGGGTGCGGGCAGGGCCGCGAACGGCCGTGCGGGCACGGTCAGCCGCGAGATCTGCCCTGGTCCCGTCGGCCCTGCCGGGACTGGGTGCGGCCACGACCGCCGGCGCGGCGACGTGACGGTGCCGGGGGCGCGTCCCCGCTGTTGAAACCGGGCCCGCTCGGGGCGCTGAATCCGCCGGGAACCGCGGGAGCGGCCGCGGGGGCACCGGTGGCGGCCGTCGGAGCGGAGGGCGCGGACGGCGTACGGGTGCGGGGCACCGCACGGCCCACGACGCGGGTGTGCGTCATCAACGGGGCGCAGGCGGCGCAGACTTCCTTCAGGGTCCACACCTGGGCAATGGCCGGATCATGGCGCAGCACCAGCAGCACACTGCCCATGCAGTGCACCTGGCTGCCCTCGTGGGAGGCGCACTGCGTCTGCCGGCAGGCGCAGGCGGCGTCCGCGTGCACGGTGGCCGCGCGGGCGTGCGCCCCGACATGGGCTTCGGCGAAGCGGCGCAGCGCGGCGAGGTCACGGGACCGCGGCGGCATGGCGCAGGGAGAGGAGCACGTGACCGACGCGGTGCGGTCGCTGTGGCCGGAGATGCGGACGGTCCACGTGCGTCCGGGACGCCGCGAGGCAGCAGATTCTGAGTGTGGGAGGTCCAAGACCGGCAGTCCTTCGGCAGTGGGATGTTCGCGCTGATGCGCATGGAGTTTCTTTACCCGCGCGGGCCGGTCCGTCATCCACCGGTGGGCCGCGAGCGTCCTCGAATCTACGAGCGATGGCGTGCGCGGGCCCGGACTGCTGTCGCGCGGGGTTGCGATCTTCCCACAGCGGCGCGTCGGACGAGTTCGACCCGCCTGGGGCCCTGAGGATAACCCCGGCCTGACGTGCGGACCCTTTGGGGTGGGCAAAGATTTGTTCCACGGCGCCCGCCCGCCGGGCGGCGTCAGGAGCGGCCACCCCTGACGCGCTCCCAGAAGGAGCGGGTGGCGCCGAATCCGGTCTCGTGGACCCATACGTGGGTGCACGACGGGCACTGCAGATGGAGCAGGCTCCCGGTGGTGGAGAGCAGGTAGCGCCAGTGGTCGGAGCACGACCGCCGCTGCTCACAGGAGGCGCACCCGTGGCTGTCGGCGCAGTTCGGACACCTCACCCAGGCGCGCCGCCCGATGTCCGCCTGCGGGTCAAGCGGCAGCACGGCCGTCTCCACGGCGGGGAAGCACGCCGGCCGCGACGAGGTCGTCGTACACGCGCTGCTGTCCGGCGTCGAGGCCGGAGTACAGGAGCGCGTACGCGGCCTCCTCCTGGCGCATCACCTCCACCGGGTCCCAGTCGGGACCGAGGACGGCCAGGACCTGGGCCTGCCGCAGGACCTCCTGGGCGGTGAGGTCGACGGCGAACTCGAACAGCTCGGGGGCGTCCGGCCGGCCGGCACCCGTCGGGCGCGATGCTCCGGCCTCGCCGGGGCCGTGCGGGAGCGGGGGATTTTGTGGGGCCATGGGAGAGAACTTAGGTATGCCTTTCTTGTCGGGACAAGAGGAGGTGGGCGAAGTCACAGCAGGTCGGGGCCGCGAGGGCCGGTCCCGCGGCAGACCGGCGGGCCCGTCCGCGGGGGCCGCGCGGAACACGCGCGACCGGAAGGTGTGCACGCGTTCTCCACATCCCCGCCATCCGTTGATCACATCATCGGTATGCTCCTGGAGCTCCATTCGCACCACCGAGGGGGGATTCCTCATGCGTATCCGTCATGCCCTGGCCGTCACCGCCGCCGCTGCCGGCACGCTCGCCGCCATCGCCACGGCCCCGGCCCAGGCCGCGGAGTATTCGTCCGCGCTGAAGATCAAGGGCGTCCAGTACGACGCGCCCGGCCGGGACTCCAACAGCTGCTCCAGCGGCAACTCCAAGGACGAGTACCTGGTGATCAAGAACTACTCGTCGAGCACGACCGTCAACCTGAAGGGTTACGTCGTCAAGGACGCCACGGGCAACAAGTTCACCTTCCCGGCGAACCACTACCTGGAGCCCGGGGACTCCATCAAGCTCCGCGGCGGCCACGGCACCGACTCGGACGCCCGCAACGTCGTCTACCGCCAGAACTGCAACTTCATCTGGAACAACGACAAGGACAGCATCTACCTGTACAAGTCGTCCGGCGCCCGCGCCGACGTCCACTCGTACACCAAGTCGGCCAACGACCGCGACGGCAACGGCTACATCTCGTACCACGGCTGAGCGGGGCGCCGGTGCCCGCCGACCGGCCGTCGTCCGGCCGCCGGGCACCGTCCACCGGAAACGACCGCCCCGGGCGGAGCGATCAGGTGATCGCTCCGCCCGGGGCGGATCCGGTTCCGCGCCGGGACACGCCTGTCCCGGACGATCCGGGGCAGACGGCGATGGACCCGGGAGGAAGCGCGTCCCGGGCGGAATCCGGACGCACCGCGCTGCCCCTGGGAGCCCTCCATGCCGACCGCCGTACCGGACGGAGCCGCCGGAATGTCCGGCAGCCGGACCGAAGCCACGGGCTCCGCCCGCTCGTTCGCACTGCCCCGGGGCACCGGCCGGACCGCCGCCCGTATCGCCGCGCTGACCGCGTGCCAGGCGGCGTCGATGGTGGGCCTCGGACTCCTGATCACCGGTCCCGCCCGCGGACTGTGGCCGCTGACGGCCGAGGACACCGTGAACGAGGGCCTCGAACAGGCCCGGACCGGCGCCCTCACCACGCTGTCCTCCGTCGCCTCGGAGGCCGGCAACACCCTCACGGTCATCACCGTCACGCTGCTGGCCTGCCTGGGCCTGCTCCTGGTACCCCGCCTCCCGATGTGGCGTCAGGCGGTCTTCCTCGCCGTCGCCGTGTCGCTCCAGTCGCTGGTCTTCCTGGCGATCACCGAGTCGGTGGACCGGCACCGGCCGGACGTGGACCGCCTCGACGCGTCACCGCCCACGTCGAGCTACACCTCCGGACACACCGGGGCGGCCACCGCGGTCTACGCGGGTCTGGCGGTTCTCGCGCTGTCCCGGATCCGCGGGCCGTGGCGCAGGGTCGTGGCCGGGCTGCTGCTGCTCCTGCCGCTGCTCGTGGGCCTCGCCCGGCTCTACCGGGGCATGCACCACCCCACGGACGTCCTGGGCGGCCTCGTCAACGGCGGGCTGTCCCTGCTGATCGTGGGGCGCGCCCTGCTGGTCGACCGGTCCGTGGCCGCCGCCCCGTCCACGGACGGCGCACCCGCGGGCCGGACCGCCGACGAGCGTCCGCCCGGTACGACCACCGTGATCCTGAACCCCACGGTGACCGACGAGTCCGAGCGCCACGAGCTGCGGCGGACCCTCGAACGGCACGGCCACCGCGAACCCGTGTTCCTGGAGACCACCGCGGAGGACCCCGGGGCGGGACAGGCGGCCCGCGCGGTCCGCGAGGGCGCGGCACTCGTCGTGGTCTGCGGTGGGGACGGAACGGTCCGCACGGTCGCCGACGTCCTGGCCGGGAGCGGGGTCCCCCTGGCCGTGGTCCCCTGCGGCACCGGCAATCTGCTGGCCCGCAACCTCGGTCTGCCGCTCTCCCCCGTCGCCGCGCTCGAGGCCGCGCTGGGCGGCGGTCCGCACCGGCTCGACCTCGCGGCCGTCGAGGGCGACGGCCTGAAGGCCACCCGGTTCACCGCGATGGCCGGGGCCGGTCTCGACGCCGCGATGATGGAGCACACCGATCCCCGTGCGAAGGCCGCCCTCGGCTGGCCGGCCTACGCGCTGGCCGGGATCGGGACCCTGCGCACGCCCCGCATGCGGGTGACGATCCGGCTGGACGGATCCCCGGCCTTCCGCCGCACGGCCCGCATGGTGCTCGTCGCCAACGTCGCGGCCGTGCAGGGCGGAGTCACCCTGCTGCCCGCCGCCCGTCCCGACGACGGGCTGCTCGACCTCCTGGTCCTCGACCCGCGCGGACCGGGCGGCTGGCTGCGAGCGGTGCGGACGCTGCTGCGCGGACGCGCCACGCCGCCACGGCCGTCCACCGTGCGCACCCTCGCGGCGGAGGGAGAGGACCACGACGAGGTCCCCGTGGAGTTCTTCACCTTCCGGCGCGCCGAACTCGTCTTCGACACGCCTCAGTCCCGGGAACTCGACGGGGACCCGGTGGGCCCCGGCCGGCGCCTCACCGCCGAGGTCGAGCCCGGCGCGCTGACCGTCCTGCTGCCCTCCCGGGAGAAGTGAATGGGTACCGCGACGAGAGTGCCGGAGACCCATGCCATGTCCGGCGACGAACTCTCCGCCGACGAGGCCCTCGCGTCCCTGCGCCGGTACGGCGGCTGGCCCCTGCTGCGCGACGCGTTCGTCCGGTTCCGCTACGCCGACGGGTTCAGCCATTCCCGTGCGCTCGCCCTGCAGACGGTCCTGGCCCTGGTCCCGCTCGCCATCGCGTTCGTGGGCCTGTCCTCGGCCCTGCACACCGAGGACGTCGGCCGGGTCGCCGAACTGACGATCCGCCGGATCAGCGCGGGTCCGAGCGCCGAGGTCGTCGACGACGCGCTGCGCCGCAGCCGGCGCACGGCGGGCGACGGGGCCCAGGTCGCCCTGTGGTTCGGGCTGGCCTTCTCCCTGGTCAACGTGACCACCGCGATGTGCCAGATCGAGCGCGGCGCCAACCGGATCTACGGCAATGAGCGCGACCGCGTCTTCCACCGGAAGTACCTGCGCGGTCTGGTCATGTCCCTGAGCGCGGGAATCCCGCTCGGCCTCGGTTTCGTCCTGATGGTGGCCGGCGACGACCTGGCGTCCGCGGTCGTGACCGTCTACCACCTCGACGGAGGAGCCAAGACCGCCTGGGACGTGCTGCGTTGGCCCTCCGGGCTGCTCCTCGCCCTCATCTCGGCCAGCGCGATCTTCCGTCGTTCGCCCCGTCGTCACCAGCCCGGCTACACCTGGCTGGCCTTCGGCGCCGCCGTGTACCTGGTGCTCTGGACCGCGCTGACCTGGCTGCTGAGCTTCTACCTCGAGTTCAGCGGCTCCTTCGACACGGTCTACGGTCCTCTCAGCGCCTTCATGTCGCTGCTGCTCTGGGCTTATCTGACCTCGATCGCCCTGTTCCTCGGACTGTCCTTCGCCGCGCAGCTGGAGGCCTCGCGCGCGCGGCGCCCCGGTCCGGTCCAACCCGATCCGGGGGTCTGAGATGGCGACGCGCTCCATGGTCCGGAACCTGCGGGACCGCCGCCGGGAGGCGGACCGGCGGTTCGGCGCCCGGCTGCTCGGCGCGGCCGCGGCGGCCGCGGTCACCGCGGTCCCGTTCGGCCTGCTCCTCGTCCTGGTCGAGGGGCAGTGGCGCCCCTTGCGCCGGCTGGACGCGGGCGCCGCCCGTCGGCTGCACGTCATCGCCCTCGATCATCCCGCCTGGACGAGTACGCTGCGCTTCCTCTCCGACCGGGTCTGGGATCCGGTCACCCTGCGCACGGCCGTCGCGCTGCTGACCGTCTGGCTGGTGTACCGCCGGGCCTGGCGTCTGGCCGCGTGGGCCGCGGTGACGGCCGTGGCCGGCGGGTTCATCGGGCTCCTGGTGAAGACGGTCGTCGAGCGGGCGCGTCCGTCGCTGGAGGATCCGGTGGCACGGGCCCCGGGCTTCTCCTTTCCGTCGGGCCACGCGATGACCGCGACGACCTCGTTCGCCGTCCTGCTGCTGGTCCTGCTGCCCATGGTGCCGCGTCCCTGGCGCGCGCCGTGCTGGGGCGCCGCGGTCCTCTCCGTCGTCGGTGTCGGCTTCACCCGTGTCGCCCTGGGCGTCCACTGGTTCAGTGACGTGCTGGGCGGCTGGCTGCTCGGGCTGACCGTCGTGGCCTTCACGGCTTGGGCGTTCGAGGCCTGGCGGGCCGACACCGGAAGGCCCCGGGCCCCCGTCGCCGAAGGCCTGGAACCCGAACTCACCGATGAACGGCCCGAGGCCGGGACCCCCGGCGGAGCGGGGGAACGGGCCACCACCTGACGGTCCGTCCGACTCTCCGTCCTGCGGCCCGGGAACGGCCCGGCGGGGCGGCCGGGCGCGGGGACGAGACGGAGCCCGAGGGCGGACCGCGGGCTCCGCCCTCAGCCCGGACGGTGGCTGAGGATGTCTCCCGGCTGACACTCCAGTACCTCGCAGAGCCGCGTCAGCGTCGTGAACCGTACGGCTCTGGCCCTGCCGTTCTTCAGGATCGACAGGTTCACATGGGTGACACCGACCCGGTCGGCGAGCTCCGTCAGGGTCATCCCGCGTTCTTCGAGCAGACGGTCGAGATGGACCTCGATCCCGTGCTCCTCCTTGTCCTCGGGCATCAGACCGTTCCGTCGAGGTCTTCTCGCATGGTGACGCCGACGCGCATGATCCGCGCGAAGGAGAGGACGCCGAGGCCGGTGAATATCGCCATGTAGGGAGCGTCCCACGAAATCAGCCCGGAGAGGGCACTGACGTCGCCGCCCCTGCTCAGAGAGCCGATCAGTGCCTTCTCGCTCACGGACTCCGCGATCGCGGCGAGCACGCTGCCGGCCAGCAGCCACCAGCCCACCCTGCGCAGCCGCTCCGCCGTCCGCGCGGTGTAGAGGCCGTCGCCCTCGGCACCCCGGATCAGCCGGAGAACGAGCAGGAGCGCCCCGACGGTGAAGACGAAGTCGGGAACCTTGGTCGCGGTGTTGAGCAGGCTCTGAGCCGTGCTGGGGTCGTCGGTGCAGTAGTTCGGACTGGCGTCCAGGCCCATCGTCGCTCCCGGTGCCGCCCTGAACCCCATGTGCGGTTCCGCGTCGGTGCCCACCGTCTCGGTCGTGTCCGTGACACAGACGGACTTGTCGCCGATGCCGAGGACGTGCACCCCGTCCAGGAACATCGAACCGAACACGCCCAGCACCATGAACACCGCGAACAGCGTCACGACGACCGTGACCGCACTCGACATCGGTTCCAGTGGATTGCGCAGCCTCGCCATGACTCCCCCATATCGATTATCGATGTTATCGAAAAACGATACATAGCCCGGCGGGACTCCGCAAGGAAGTTCGAGAGACGGCAGGACGGTCCGAGGGGCGGCTCCGGAAGAGGTGGCCGCATCGCGGGGTTCCCCCGGTCGGCCCACAGGCTCATGATGTCCAACGACCGCGGACGGCACAGAATGACTCGACAGCGATCCGAGGAGCCCTCATGATCTTCATTACCGTCAAGTTCAACGTCCGCCCCGAGGACGCGGAGAAGTGGCCGGAGATCACCGCCGAGTTCACGGCCGCCACCCGCGCCGAGCCCGGCTGTCTGTGGTTCGACTGGTCCCGGAGCCTCGACGACCCGACGGAGTACGTCCTGGTCGAGGCCTTCCGCGACGACGAGGCCGGGGCGGCCCATGTACAGTCCGCGCACTTCAAGGCCGCTCAGCAGCTCATGCCCGACCACCTGACCTCGACACCGCGCATCGTGAACGTGAAGATCCCCCAGGACGACTGGTCCCTCCTGGGCGAGATGACCGTCGGGGAACAGTCCTAGGAGCGCTCCGGCCCGGCCCCGTGACGGAACGGGGCCGGGCCGGACTCGGGAACGGGATCCCGGGATCACGCCCCCGTGAAAAGGCGCGGCGGGTCAGCCGGCGAACTCCTCGACCGGGTGGGCGAAATCGGCTCCGAGCTGCGACATCATGTTGCCGAACTCCTTCTCGCTGATCGCCTCGCGCAGCGTCACGAGCACGGCCCGGACACCACTGTCGGCCTCTTCCTTCTTGAGCACGTTGCGTTCGGCGACACGCCGTACGGCCTCGTCGTAGCCGAAGGCCTCGATGGCCGAGGTGGCACCTCGCCGCACGGACTCGGCCAGGCCCTCCGGGAGCTCCAGCTCCAGTGCCCGGTCCTCGCCCCCGCTCAGCCGATGGGCGAGCGTCTCCAGCGTGGCCCGTGTCAGATCGGCCGACTCCTGTCGTGACAGGCCCGTGCGCTCCGACACCGCTTGGACGAATTCCCTCTCCTCCACGCGCCGCCTCCTCCTCTGAATCGTCGGTCCGACGGCTCGGCGGTCCGGGGCCCGGCACCCGAGACCCTCGCGGTCTCGCGGTCGCACGGCCCCCGGTCCACACTGACACGCGGCAGCCGGGCCCGCGCGGCCAGGCCGTGGGACCCTCCGCGCCCGCGGTCGTTCAGTCGTCCGCGGGCACTCCGGAACCGGCCGTCCGGCCCGGGCGGACCGCGTTCTCGACCTGGTCGAGCTGGGCGGCGAGGATCTCCTCGAACGCGGCGCGGCGGTCCACCACGAGGGGACGGATGTCACGGGCGAAGTGGGCCAGGGCCGGGAAGCGTTCGGGGTCGGCGCCCAGTACCGCCACCCGGAACAGCTCCATGCCCTGTTCGCGCTCTTCCGGAGTGACCGTGTCGACCCCGGCCTCGGAAGCGATCAGCGCGGAGACGAGGACCGCGATCCGGTGGTAGCGCGCCGGGATCTCCTCGTCGGGCAGCCCCGAGGCGCGCAGCGCCTGCAGCGCCTCTTCCATGACCAGCCGGGAACCGGTGCCGCTCGAGACGTGGCGTCCCCAGACCGCCGCGAGCTGGGGCTGCCGGCCGAAGGCGTCCCTCACCCGCAGGGCCAGGGTCATGATCCGCTGTCTCCAGTCGCCCTCGGCGCGGTAGCCGTCCATGGCGGTCAGGAGGATCCGGTCGGCGACCGCGCGCAGCAGTTCGGTCTTGCTGCGGAAGTGCCGGTAGAGGCTGGAGGAGTCGGTCCCGAGGGCCGCCGCCAGCTTGCGCACGCTGAACGAGTCCGGGTCGCTCGTGCACAGCAGCTCCGCCGCCACGTCCAGGATCTCCTCGGTCGACCAACGCCTTCGGCCCGTCATTCCGCTCCTCTCGCCGGACTTCAGCCTAGCTGATGCGCCTGGCATTGCACTTGGCGTTGCACGCACTGCGTGCATAATGAGGACAAGGGCCTGCCCGACACCTCGACGGGAGGCGGGCCGGCAGGCCGCTCGTGCCCTGTCGCCCGGGTTCGGGCAACCGGGGTCGGGCGGCCGGGACGGAGCCCGCTCCAGGACGTGCGAAAGGACGCATGACGTGAAGAACGCACTGGATCCAGCGGCACTGGAAGCCGCCCTCGAGAACGTCCACCGCGCCGGGATGCCCGGCCTGTTCGCCGAAGTGCGGGACGGCGACCAGGTCTGGCGCGGCGCCGCCGGGGTCGCCGACGTCACCACCGGCCGCCCCGTCACCGCCGACATGCGGCACCGGGTCGGCAGCATCACCAAGACCTTCACCGCCGCAGCCGTGCTCCGGCAGGTCGAGGAGGACCGGATCGGACTCGACACACCGATCGGCCGGTACCTTCCGGAGCTGGTTCCCGGCGAACGCGGCGAGGCGATCACGGTCCGGATGCTGCTCAACCACACCAGCGGCCTCGCCGAGTACCTGCCGTACGCCTATCCCTCGCTCAAGCCGTACCCCGTCCTCGCGGACACCGGACCCGAGAGCCTGGACGACCACCGGTTCACGCGGTTCGACCCCCTCGAACTGATCGAGACGGGGGTCACCGCACCCGCGTCCGGCGCCCCGGGCGGCACCCCCGGGGTGTACTCGAACACCAACTACCTGCTCCTCGCCCAGCTCCTGGAGCGGGTGACCGGCACGACGGCCGAGCGGCGCGTCACCGAGGACGTCATCGAGCGCGCGGGGCTCCGGGACACCGGGTTCCCCGAAGGGCCGTACGTCGACGGGCCGCACTCACGGCTCTACGAGATGTGGTTCGGCATGATCGACCCGCCGCGCGACTACAGCGTGTTCGACATGTCATGGGTGGGACCGTCGGCCTCGCTGATATCGACCGTCTCGGACCTCAACCGTTTCTACGGTCTGCTGCTGGCCGGGGAGATCGTCGGACCGTCGTCGCTGGCGGAGATGCGGCGCACGGTCCCGGTCGTCTCCCAGGAACTCAGGACCATCGACTACGGCCTGGGCCTGCATCCGACGGAGGGTCCCGGGCGGGACCCCTTCTGGGGCCACGGCGGCACGGTCTGGGGCGGTGGGGCGCTGGCGATGACCCGCGCGGACGGCCGGAGGCAGCTGGCGGTCGCGGTGAACGCGCAGCGGTGGAACGGGCTCGACTCCTCCGGGATGCCGGAGCCCCATCCCGTCGACGAGGCGCTCGCGGCGCTGTACCGGGTGGCGATGTACGGCTGAAGGCGCCGTGGCGCGGGGCCCACGGCGCCTTCGGCCCGGTCTCAGCCGGACAGCGCCGCCGAGACCACCGCCTTCGCCTCGTCCTGCACCCGGCGCAGGTGATCGGTTCCGAGGAACGACTCCGCGTAGATCTTGTACACGTCCTCGGTGCCCGACGGGCGGGCCGCGAACCAGGCGTTCTCGGTGGTCACCTTGATGCCGCCGATGGGCGCGCCGTTGCCGGGCGCCTCCGTGAGCACCGCGGTGACCGTCTCCCCGGCGAGCGTGTCGGTGGTGATCTGCGCGGGCGAGAGCTTGGCCAGCAGGGCCTTCTCCTCGCGCGTCGCCGGGGCGTCGATGCGCTCGTAGGCGGGCTCCCCGAAGCGCTCGGTGAGGCCCGCGTAGTGCTCGGAGGGCGTCTTCCCGGTGACTCCCGTGATCTCGGAGGCGAGCAGGGCCAGGATGATGCCGTCCTTGTCGGTGGTCCAGACGGAGCCGTCGCGGCGCAGGAAGGAGGCGCCCGCCGACTCCTCGCCGCCGAACCCGAGGGAGCCGTCGACCAGCCCGTCCACGAACCACTTGAACCCGACGGGCACCTCGACCAGGCGCCGGCCGAGGTCTGCGGCGACCCGGTCGATCATTCCGGACGACACCAGTGTCTTGCCGACCCCCGTCCCGGCGGGCCACCGCTCCCGGTGGGTGTAGAGGTAGGCGATGGCGGCGGCGAGATAGTGGTTGGGGTTCATGAGGCCGCCGTCGGGGGTGACGATCCCGTGGCGGTCGGCGTCGGCGTCGTTGCCCGTGGAGATCTGGAAGCGGTCGCGCCGCTCGATGAGCGAGGCCATCGCGTACGGCGAGGAGCAGTCCATCCGGATCTTGCCGTCCCAGTCCAGCGTCATGAACCGCCAGGTGGGGTCGGTGAGCGGATTGACCACGGTCAGGTCCAGCCCGTGCTGTTCGGCGATGCGCCCCCAGTAGGCGACCGAGGCCCCGCCCAGCGGGTCGGCGCCGATACGGACCCCGGCCGCGCGGATCGCGTCCAGGTCCAGCACCTGCGGCAGATCGGCCACGTAGGTGCCGAGGAAGTCGTACCGGCCGGTGCCGGGTGCGGCGAGCGCCCTCGCGTACGGGACGCGCCGTACGTCCTTGAGGCCGTCCCTGATGAGTTCGTTGGCCCGGTCCTGGATCCAGGAGGTCGCCTCGGAGCCGGCCGGGCCGCCGTTCGGCGGGTTGTACTTGAAGCCGCCGTCCGCCGGCGGATTGTGGGAGGGGGTGACCACCACACCGTCCGCGAGACCCGCGGACCGTCCGCGGTTGTACGTGAGGATGGCGTGCGACACCGCCGGGGTGGGCGTGTAGCCGTCCGCGGCGTCGAGGAGCACCGTCACGTCGTTGGCCGCGAACACCTCCAGGGCGGTGACCTTCGCGGGTTCCGAGAGCGCGTGGCTGTCGGCGCCCAGGAAGAGCGGACCGTCGGTGCCCCGGCCGTCGCGGTACTCGCAGATGGCCTGGCTCGTCGCGGCGATGTGGTCCTCGTTGAACGCGGTCGCCAGGGACGAGCCGCGGTGTCCGGACGTGCCGAAGGCGACGCGCTGGCCGGGTTCGGCCGGGTCGGGGTGGAGCGCGTAGTAGGCGGTGACCAGACGGGCCACGTCGACGAGGTCCTCGGGGTCGGCCGGCCGGCCCGCTCTCTCGTGCTGCATGTGCCCGTACCTCCACGTCGGTGGTTCCTCGCTGGTGGTCTCATCTTTCCCCACCGGGCCGCGTGGTGGCACGGTGCCTCCGGGAGGGCGTCCGGACAACGGTGGGAGACCACGGCGTCAGCCCCGGCCTTCTCCCTCCTCGGGCGGCGGTCTGGGCGTGGGGTTCCCGGCGGTCAGGTGCTCGAGGACCTCCACCAGCTCCTGGCATGCCAGCTCCACGGAGCGCCGGGTGTTGCGCTGTTCGGTGATCACGGCGGACAGGAGGAGGGCCGTCAGGGCCATGGTCCCGTTGAAGGCCTGTAGTTTGATCATGACCTCGGTATGGCTCAGCCGGTGGAACGGACCGGCGTCCTCCGTGGCCGCGACGGTGGCCATGACGGAGGCGAAGAGGGCGCACACCAGGCTGCCCGGGAGTTCGAATCTGAGGGCCGCCCAGATCAGCAGCGGATAGATCAGGAACAGCATGCTGATGGAACTGCGGGTGGCGACCGGCACCATGACGCCGGCCGCGACGATGATCACGGCGGCCTCCTTCCACCGCGCCAGGCTTATCGGGGGCCGTACGGTGTACAGCATCAGGATGACCGGGGTGACGATCAGGACGCCCATCGCGTCGCCCACCCACCACGCCAGCCAGACCGGCCAGAAGTCACCCAGGGCGAGTTTGCCCGTGACCACCAGCAGGCCGACGTCCACGCTCGCGCTGATCGTCATGGCGCCCAGGGCCGCCAGGAACACCAGGGCCAGTCCGTCGCGGAACCGGCTGAGATCGGTGCGGAAGTGCACCGCGCGCAGCAGGAGCCAGGCGCACACGGGGGCGACGGTGTTGCCCGCGACGATGCCCGCCGCGGAGAGTTCGAGCGAGGAGAACGAGGAGAGGGACAGGATGACCAGAAGGGCCCCGATCGCGATCCCGGGCCATGCCCGCAGCCCGATGAGCAGCAGGGCGGCGACGGCCACACCGGTGGGCGGCCAGATGGGCGTGAACACCGCCCCTTCGACTGTGAGCCGCCGCATGAGTCCCAGCCGTCCTGCTCCGTAGTAGCAGGCGGCGATCACGAGCGTCTGAAGGGCGACGACGGCCGGCCGGCGCATCTTCTGTGCAGCCACCACAGAGTCATCAGACACCGCCGGAGCCCTGTCGGCGAGGCGAGCGCCCCCGCGCCGCGAACGGCGTCGGCCGCCTCACCGGAACGGGACGGCGGGCGCGCCGTGGCGGACCACGAGCACGGCCGCGTCGTCCTCGTGTCCCACCCCCTCGGCGCCCTTGATCACCGCCGCGGCCAGCGAACCGGCCGACAGGCCCGCGCCGACGGCGACTCCGGCGAGGCGTACGACCTGGTCGAGCCCGTCGTCCACGTCCATCGCCGGGCCCTCGACGACGCCGTCGGTCAGCAGGACGAAGACTCCGCCGGTGGTGAGCCGGTGCCGGGTCACCGGGTACCGCGTCCCGGCCCCGATGCCGAGCGGTGGCCCGCCCTCGTCATCGGTGACGCCGGACTTCCCGTCCGCCGTGGCCCAGACGCAGGGTATGTGCCCGGCCCGCGCGCTCTCCAGCACGCCGGTGACCGGGTCGAGCCTCATGAAGGTGCAGGTGGCGAAGAGGTCGGAGCCGATGGAGAGGATGAGGTCGTTGGTCCGCTCGAGGAGCTCCCCGGGGTCGCCGGTGACGGAGGCGAGGGCCCGCAGGCCGACCCTGACCTGCCCCATGAACGCGGCGGCCTCGATGTTGTGGCCCTGCACGTCGCCTATGGACAGGCCGATGCGCCCGTCGGGCAGTTCGAAGGCGTCGTACCAGTCCCCGCCCACGTTGAGGCCGTGGCAGGCGGGCGCGTACTCGACGGCGACGTCGAACCCCGGGGCGGAGGGCAGGTCTCCCGGAAGCATGCCGCGTTGCAGCGCGATGGCCAGTTCGACCTGCGAGCGCTGGAACTGCGCGCGTTCACGCGCCTGGGCGGTCAGCGATCCGAGCCTGGCGAGCAGCTCGTCGCCGTCACCCGTCGACGGCTTGCGGAACATCCACCACTCCGGAATGAAAGCCACACATCAAATAAATATCGACAAAGCGTCTCTACTGGATGATAACGACCGCGATGGCGGGGTCCGACATCGGCGCTTCCCCGCCGGATCCGTCAGACCGCCGGTCCGGGACGCGGCCGCCGGAAACCGTCGACGATCGGGCCGAGGACGCGCGCCGCACGGACCTCTCCCCCCACGCCGGGGCGATCCTCCACAGCGCGCCGAGCCGCAGCAGGACGTCCTCCGGATCGAGACCGCCCTCGAGCACGCCCTCAGCGGCTCCGGCGTCGAGCGGGGCCCGCCGCGTCCCCGGCCGGCAGCCGCGCCCCGGGTCCCCCGGCATCAGACGGTCCAACGCGGCAGCCGGCGGTCCAGCCATCCCGGCAGCCACCAATTGGCCCGCCCCATCAGGAACATGAGGGACGGCACCAGGACGAGGCGTACGACGGTGGCGTCGAGGACGACACTGACGGCGAGGCCGAGAGCGAGCATCTTCACCACGACGGCCGGGGAGCCGGTGAAGGACAGGAACACGGCCGTCATGATGAGCGCGGCACAGGTGATCACCCGCCCGGTGAGCGAGAGACCGGTGCCGACCGACCGCTCGTTGTCACCGGTCGCGTGCCACTCCTCGGCGATGCGCGAGAGCAGGAAGATCTCGTAGTCCATCGACAGACCGAAGACGATGGCGAACATCATCATCGGGACGTAGGACTCGATCGGCACGGGCTCGCCCAGGCCGAGCGGGCCGTCGCCCCAACCCCACTGGAAGACGGCGACCAGGACGCCGTACGACGCGCCCGTCGTGAGCAGGTTGAGGACGACCGCCTTGAGCGGGATCACCACACTGCGGAAGACGGCCGTCAGCAGCAGGAACGCGGCGACCAGCACGATGCCGACGATCAGGGGCAGGCGTTCGGTGACGGTGTCGCGGAATTCGAGCTGGCCCGCGGTGCTGCCGGTCAAGTGCCCGGTCGCACCGGTGCCTTCGAGGATGCCGGGCACGGCGGTACCGGTGAGCGTGGCGAACAGGGCGTCCGTTGCGGCCGATTGGGGGCCGGTGGCGGGGACGACGGTGGTGACGAGGATCCTGCCGTCCGGGCTGGTGCGCGGGGGCGTGACACGGGCGACGCCGTCCGTCCCCGCCAGACCGTCGGCGACCAGGCCCGCGACCCGGTCGGCGGACACGCTCGCGCGGGTGAGGTCGACGACGAGGGTGAAGGGGCCGTTGGCACCCGGCCCGAAGCCGGGACCGTCGGCGTCGGCGATCCAGTCGTAGGCGTCGCGGGTGGTGCTGCCCGCCGGGTCCGCGCCGTCGTCGATGTGCCCGAGGCGCATCGAGAACAGCGGTGTCGCGCAGAGGGCGACGACGGCGAGTCCGGCGGTGAAGAACCTCCACGGATGCCGGGCGACCAGGCGCGCGTAGCGGCGCCACCCGTCGTGGTCGCCGGAGCTCTCGGCGACCGGCCTGCGGCGGACACGGAGGACGTCGATCCGGCGGCCCACGAGCCCCATGGCCGCCGGCACCAGGGTGAGCGCCGCGGCCGCCGTCACGACCACCGCGACCGTGGCGGCAAGACCCAGCCGCCCGATCATGGTCAGACCGCAGGCGTACAGGCTGAGCAGGGCCACGGCCACCGTGCCGGCGGCGACCAGAACCGCCTTGCCGCTGACGGCGGCCGTACGGCCGACCGCCGTCGGCGGATCGTCCCCGTCGATCAGGTACTGGCGGAACCGCGTGATCAGGAAGAGCGCGTAGTCGATGCCGACGCCGAGCCCGATCATCGTGGCCAGGGTGGGCGCAGAGGTGGCGAAGGTGAGCGTGCCGGCCACGATGCCGACCACGCCGAGGCCGACACCGACCCCGATCAGGGCGGTGACCAGGGGCATCAGGGCGGCGGCGACGCTGCCGAAGGCGAGCAGCAGCACGATCAGGGCGGCGCCGACGCCGATGGCCTCGGCGGTGGCGTCGTCGGCGGGGGCGCGCACGATGTCGTGCAGGTCGCCTCCGTAGCCGACGCCGATCCCGGCGTCCCTGGCGGGAGCCGTCGCCGCGTCGAGCCGCTCGGTGTAACCGTGGCCGAGGGACTTGAGCTTCCGGTCGAAGGACACGGCGGTGTACGCGGTCGCGCCGTCGGTGCCGGTCACCAACGCGGCGACGGCGGTGACGTGGGGCAGGTCCCTCAGCCGCCCGAGCGTCGACTCCAGGCCCTCCGCGCGGTCGGACACCTTGCCCGAGCCGACATGGAAGACCACCTTTCCGCCGGGCGCGCCCGCCGCCGGGTCGGACTTCGCCAGCAGGTCGGCACCGATGCCCGCCTGGCTGCCGGGGAGGGTGACCTCGTCGCCGAAGCTCGCGCCGACCGCGTGCCGGCCCGCGAACGCGGCCGCCAGCACCACCAGCCAGGCGGCGACCACCCACACGGCGTGCCGCGCGCAGAAGGCACCCGTGCGGTGCAGGACGGACGGCCGGGGCACGACGGGAAGCGGAGCCGGGGACAGCTGGGCAGGGGGAAGGGACACCGCGCCTCCAGAAGAAGTGACAGGGCTGCCACAACTTAACCGGGAAGATGACAGCACCGTCAATTGTCATCTCTGCCATTTTTTATCGACGCCCCGCGCCCCCCGGACACACGGAGCGCGGACGGGGCGCCGCCTCCCGGACGGGCGGCGGCGCGCCGGGCCTCGCGGACGAGCGGCCGAGGCCCGGCGCGGCGGAGTCAGCTCTCGGCCCGCCCCTTCCCCGACACGCACGCGGACGCCTCGCTCGCCGTCCGCGCCGCCTGCCGCGCACCGGTGGGTGCCACGGTGAAGTCCAGGACGAGACCGGCGCCTTCGGCGTGGGCGCCGACGAGCGCGGTGCCCCGGGGCAGCTCCCTGATCCGGATGGTGCGCGGCTCGAGCTCGGCGGCGAGCCCCCCGGCGCCCGGCAGGGCGGAGAGCTGCGACACCGGGACTTCGCGGCCGAGGACCAGGACGCTCGCGGGGGTGATGGTGAGGCTGTGGGACGTGGTGGACAGGGTGGTGGCCACCGTGACGGGCAGACCTGTCGTACCCGCCGTGCCCGTGAGGGTGAGACGGGTGCCGTCCGTACCCGTCCTCAGCCCGTCGGCGCCGCCCCGCACACCGACGCTCCGGTCCAGCGCGTCGTAGGCGACGGTGGCGGTGGCGGTCCCGCCCGAGGTGGCGCCGCCGGTCGACACGTCGCGCAGGTGCGCGTCGACGTCCATCTCGGTGCCCTCGCGGCGCACCCCCTCGGCACTGACGTGGACGGCCCCGACCGTGCCGGTGAGCGCCCTGAGTCCGGCCAGGGTGTCGTCGAGGTCCACCCGCACCCCCTTGGTCGCGCCGAGACGGCACGCGGCGGTCTCCGCGACCCGGCCCCGCACCTTGTGCTCCACGACGAGGTCGGTGGTCACGGCCGCCGCGACCACGGCGGTCAGACATACGGCGGTGACGGAGTAACGACGGCGACGGTTCACGAGGGGGTGGCTCCGATCATGGTCAGGAAGGTGAACGCCTGCGGGAGCAGACGGTCGGGCTCCACCGGCACTCCGGCCGTACGGCGGTCGCGCAGGGTCCGCAGGACGGCGCGCGCGGCTCCCAGCGCGCAGTTGGCGATCACGGCGGCCCGCAGGTCGGCGTCCGGCTCCGTCTCCGGAAGGCGCTCCAGGACCAGCGCGGTCAGGCGCGCCTCGAACTGCTGGAACTGCCGGGACAGGCCCTCGCGCGCCTGTTCGCGGATCTCGCCGAGCGGATGGGCGAGCGCGGTCAGGCTGCTGGTGGCGAAGTAGAAGACCGCGTCCGTGATGGCGCCGCAGGCCGCTTCGAGCGGTGTGTCGCCGTCCGGCCGGGCCAGGAAGGCTTCCTCTATGCGGGCGAAGAGCTCGATCCCGTCCGGGAGGAGCAGCGCTTCCTTGCTGTCGAAGTAGCGGAAGAAGGTCCGCTCCGACACGTTCGCCTCCGCGGCGATGTCGGCCACCGTCGTCTGCGCGAAACCGTGTTCGGCGAAGAGCCGGCCGGCGGCCTCGCGCAGTCCGCGCCGGGTCTCCTCCTTCTTCCGCTCGCGCAGCCCTGGCTTCTCGGTTCTCTCTGGCATGGGGCCACCCTCACCACCACGCGCCGGGTCTGTCAATTGTCAGCCCTGCCATTTTGGCGGGTGAAGGTCGTCCGAGAGACGTGGCCGACCGGTACCGCGGCACCACTCGCCTCCCCCGACCGAACCGAGGGCGCCGCCGAGGCGGGCGACGCGGTACGACATTAGGGTCGGCGGTATGACTGACGACAACCTGCGCCGCGTCACCGTCGAACGGACCGGCACCGGGCACTTCACCGCGACGAACGCGCGCGGCGGGACGATCGCCTTCGGGACGACCGGGGAGGACGAGTTCACCCCGGTCGAGCTGCTGCTCGCCGCCATCGGGGGCTGCACCGCGGCCGATGTCGACGTCGCGACTGGCCGCCACGCGGAGCCCACGCGGTTCACCCTGACGGTGACCGGCGACAAGATCAGCGACGAGCACGGGAACCGGATGACCGACCTCGCGGTCACCTTCTCCGTGGCGTTCCCGGACGGCGAACCCGGCGACCGCGCCCGTGCCATCCTCCCCCGTGCCGTGAAGACCTCGCACGACCGGCTCTGCACGGTCAGCCGCACGATCGAGGCCGGCACCCCCGTCACCGTGACGGTCGCCGACGGCTGACCCCGCCGGGCCCCGGTGCGGCGGCCTTCGACGACCGCGCGGCCGGATGGAGTGAAGCCGGATTTCCGGGGCAGACGGCGAACGTCGAAGAGGTGGACGCAGGACGGATCGTATGGGCCAGCCGGTGAGCGAAGCGGAACAGCAGGGACAGCGGGGGCGGCGGGGTGCGCTGATCGAGGCCTCCGTCGCGTACGACGGCGACTCCGCGTGCATCGCCCGGGCGCGGGCGTTCACCCGCGAATTCCTGACGCGGGTGCAGGCGGTCGCCGGGCTGCCCGTCTCCGGACGGGTGATGGGCACGGTCCCGTTGGTCGTCAGCGAACTGGTGACCAACGCGGTCAAGTACGCGGGCGGACCGTGCCTGTTGACCCTGGAGGTGGACGGGGGCTCCGTCAGGGCGACCGTGTGGGATTCCGACCCGGCCCTTCCGGTGGCGCGCGCCGCCGACGCGGGCCGCGTCGGCCAGCACGGGCTGGAGATCGTCATGGCCGTGTGCCACGCCTTCGAGGTGCACCGGGAACCCGTCGGCAAACGGATCACCGCCGTGGTGGCACTGGCCGACACGCCGGACACCGACATGAGCCCCTCCGGCACCTGACGCCCGCCCCCGCCACCGGTGTGACCGCAGACACACGGCGGCGCTCCCGAAGTCCCCTCCAGCCGCCGCCCGGCGCCATTTTGACGCCCTGAAAGGTGCCTGACGAGCCGAAACGAAATCGTGTCGCGTCACCCTGGCCGCATTGCGGGACAATGGTGAGTTCGTGGGTCGCCTTCGACAAGGAAACGGGTGGTTAACACAGTGCGACAGGCAGGTGTACTAGACGTCGGGTGTCACAGTGCTCTGCTCACCGTGGCGCGGCGCCGTGCCGGGGTCGCCATGGAGGAGGTGCTGTCCCGAAAGGTACGACTCCAGTTGCACGAGACGCTGGACTCCACGGGCCGGCTGGGCAAGTCGGGCGTACGCAGTGTGCAGCGGGCCGTGGCCGAAACGCTGGCCGAGGACCGGGACTCGCTGCCGGAGGTGTACGCGTTCGCCACGTCGGTGATCCGCGACGCGCCCAATCGCGACGAGGTCCTCGCCCAGGTGGCCAGCGCCACCGGCACCCGACTGCGGGTGATGTCCGGTGAGGAGGAGGCCCGTCTGGCCTATGTGGCCGCGCGCCACTGGGCGGGCGAGCGGACCGGTTCCCTGCTGGTGCTCGACATCGGCGGCGGGACCGTGGAGGTCGCGTCCGGGACGTCCGGGCAGCCCCGGACGTCCCATTCCCTGCCGTTGGGCGCCCGTACGGTCACCCGTGCCTGGAAGCTCGACGAGGCCGTGTCCTCGAAGCGGCGGCTCGCCGAGGTGCGCGACCATCTGAGCGCCCGCCTCGCCGAGGTGACCGACCTGCCGCACGCCGAGCGGGACGGGCGCGTGCTCGCCTGCTCCAAGACCTTCACCCAGCTCGCCCGCTACACCACCGCGGGCCGCGACCGCTCCCGGGCCCCGCAGCGGCTGACCCTCGACGAGGTGCGGGCCGCGGTGGGCGTTCTCGCGAAGAACGGGTCCGCGGGGCGCGGCCGGCTGCCGGGCATCTCACGTCACCGGGCCGGGCAGTCCCTGGCCGGGGCGCTGGTCGCGGAAGCCCTGATGGAGGCCTGCCGGGCCACGAGCGTGGAGATCTCACCCTGGTCCACCAGGGAGGGCCTCCTCCTGGAGCGTCTCGGGGCGCTGCGCGGCAAGCGTTCCACCGACCGCTGACACGGACCGGCCGGCACCGACCGGCCGGCACCGACCGGTCGCCGGCCGGTCGCGGGACCGGGCCTCCCCGTTCGCGTACCGCGTGGACATCCGCCAAGGGCGTGGACACCGGGCCTGGTTGGAGGAGCACGGGCCGACGCACGGCTCCCGGCGACCGGTCGCGGGGACGCGCGGCGCGCGGAGGCCGGGAACAAACCCGGACCACTCGGCGCTGACGTGAACGGCCCGGCGGATGCCGGAGCACGGAGTTCCGTCCGGTGCGGTGGACCCACCGGCGGTCCTGCTCGTGGAAAGGCGTGAGAGAGATGACGGCGTCCGGACAGCGGCGGTCACGAGCGGCCGGGGCGGGAGAGTCGCCCCTGGTGACGTCCTGTGGCCGCAGGATCTTCGTGAAGGAACTGAGGCTGCCCACACCGGGCCGGCCGATCGGCCGCGTGACGCTGGACGTGGGTCCCGACCAGGGCGACGAGCACGGGGTGTGGGCCTCCCTCACCCCCGCCGAGGCACGTGAACTCGCCCGTCGTCTCCTCGTGCACGCCGCCGGGGTGGAACCGGCGGGGCCGCCCGACCAGGAGCCGCCCCGGGCTCATGACCTGCCGCTCGACACGTCTCCCGGCACGGCGTGGACCGTGACGCGCTCCCGCTCGGTGTGAGCGGGCGGCCCGAACGGACGACGACGGGAGCCCGGCCCTGAACGCCGGACGCGCGAAGGCGCCGGCGCTCCCCCGGACCGGGGTGGAGCACCGGCACCCATGCGCCTGTCAGCAGGCGCCGTCCAGGATCACGGGAACTGCGTGACCTTGGACGGGACGGTGTCCGTGCCCGAGGTGGGCGCGCCCGTGTTGTTGACGACGTGGGCGTACTGGCCCTTGCCGCCGAGCGAGATCACCAGGATGTCGTGCAGCTTCACCCCGGTCTTCACCGGGACCTGGAAGCCGTGCGCCTGGACGATCGACGGGTCCGAGGTGAAGTTGCAGTAGCTTCCCAGGCCCCATGCCTCGTGCGCGCTCACGGAGTCGGCGACCTTGTAGGCCGCGTATCCGACGATGCCGTCATGGGTGACGGCGGCGGCGTTGGGCACGTCGTACGCCTTCTCGTTCTGGAAGAAGATCGTGCGCCCGTTCTCGCCGTTCCACAGCACGTCGTACTTGTTGAAGTGTTCGACGAACAGGCCGGTCGCCAGGACGTCGTCACCGTTGACCACGAGGCCGTAGTCGGCGCGGTTGGTGTCCCAGCCGACCCCCTCGCCGTGGTCGGCGCGCCACAGCCAGGTGTGGTCGATCACGACGTCGTCGCTGTTGACCACGACCGAGTTGGTGGCGAGGCCGGGACCCGCGCCGCCGATGCGCACGAACACGTCCTGCATGGTGGTGGGGTTGGCCGAGTGGTCCGCGGAGGAACCCGAAGGGCCGATCTGCAGCAGCGTGTTCGAGTTGGAGCGCCCGGCGTCGATGAGGAATCCGGCGAGCCTGACGCCGTCCACGTCGGCCACGTGCATCGCGTCGATGCCGTTGTCCGGCACGATCGTCGCGAGGCCGAGGCCCAGGACGACGGTGTTGGCCCGGGTCACGTTGATCGTCTGGTCGAGGTGGTAGACGCCCGGGGTGAACAGCAGGTTGAGGCCCTGGGCGAGCGCCGCGTTGATGGTCTGCGCGGTCGCGCCGGACTTGACGACGTAGAACTGGTCGAGCGGGATGGACGTACCGGCCGTGTCGGGCCAGGACACACCGCGCGCGTTGGTGCGCTTGGAGGGCACGAACACCTTGTAGGTGCTGCCGTCCAGGTAGAGGTAGGGCTTCTCGCGCGAGACCGGGGTGGTGTCCAGCGTGGTGTACGGACCGGAGTCGAAGTTCGTCGCCGGTGCTCCCTGGACGCCCGTGAAGGTCATGTTCCAGACGCCGTTGGTCCAGCCGCCGACGGAGCTGTCACGGGTGTACCACTGCTGCTGGGAGTACGGGCCGACGGTGCCGTCGATCTTGGAGTCGGCGATGTAGCCGCCGGAGGCCCAGCCGTAGCCGTTCGGGGCCAGGTTGAGCCCGCCCTGGACGTGGATGCGGCGGAAGGGGGCCGCCTGGGCGACGGCCCAGCGGTCGGTGCCGTTGGACGGGGTGATCGACAGGTTCTCCGCCGAACGCCAGAAGTTCTGGGTGGCGTTGCCGTTGAACCAGCCCGCGTCCACGGTGATGTCGCCGTTGATGTGGACGTCGTCGGGGTTCCGCCCGAGGCCCGAGACCGAGGTGTAGAAGCCGACCTGGGCGTTGATGTTGTTGTAGGTGCCGGGCTTCATCAGGAACTGGTAGCGGGCGGAGCCGAACTGGTTCGACTCCTGCTGGGCGAAGACCTGGTCGAACTTGGCCTGCAGACCGGGCGTCGAGGGGTCCACGACGATGACGTTGGGCCCGAGGTCCCCGCCGCCCTGCACGGGCGGGACGCTGGTGCCCGTTCCGGTGTGGACGGCGACCTCCCACAGCGAGTACCCGTACGCGGTGCCCCGGGTCGTCCCGTAGATGCGTACGTAGCGGCCTTTGCCGGAGACGTCGTAGGAGGCGGTGCCCCCGGTGCCGTCCGTGACGGACTTGAGGATCGTCCAGTTCTGGCCGTCCGTGGAGGACTGGATCTGGAAGGCCTTGCCGTACGCGGCCTCCCAGTTGAGGTCGACCCGGCACAGGTCGCTGGAGGCGCCCAGGTCGACCTGGACCCACTGAGGGTCGGCGAAGGCGCTCGACCAGCGGGTCGCGGTGTCGCCGTCGAAGGCGGCCGAGGCGGAGCTCGCCGCGTTCTCGGCGGAGGAGGCGGTGGCCGTCTTCCCCCGCGCCGCGTTGGCGGTGTCACAGGTGGTGGGGGTGCCGGTCCCGCCGGTGCCGAACACCTGGAACTCCCAGAGGGAGTACCCGTACTGGGTGGCACGGTGGACGCCGTACATCCGGACGTAGCGGCCCTGCCCGGAGACGTCGAGGCTGTCGGTGCCTCCGTCGCCGCCGGTCACCGTCTTGATGTCGGTCCAGGTGCTGCCGTCCGGCGACGTCTGGATGCGGTAGTCGCTGCCGTACGCGGCCTCCCAGTTGAGGACGACCTTGGTGATCGTCGCCGAGGCCCCGAGGTCGACCTGGAGCCACTGGGCGTCCGTGGCGGCCGAGGACCACCGGGTGCCGGTGTCGCCGTCGACGGCGTAGGCGGCGGGGGTGCCGCCGTTCTCGTCCGAGGAGGACGTGGCCGTCTTGCCCTGGGACAGCGGGAGATCGGCCGCGGCGGCCGGTCTCTGCTGCAAGGGCAGGGTGACGAGCGCGGCCATTGCGGCCAGCGCGACACCCAGGGTTCTGAGTTTCATGCCGTGACTCCATGCGGGTGGGGTGACGAGCGGAGTGGACACACTTGTTGAGCGACTGAGGGAACAGCCGCTTACGAGGGGAGAAACGTGAACCGGCCTTCCGGCATTCTTAGTTCACGCTTTGATTTAAGTAATGAACCATCGGGGTGGCAAGTCCCGTGACGTGAGTTTCTTCAACTCGTGTGCGCCGGACCCTCGTTGGCCGATCACCAAAAGGGCCCCGACCTGGACAAGGTGCGCCGCGAACGGGCGGGGGGCCGTTCGGATCCGTCAAGGCTTGAAGACGCCGAGTGGCCGCGGGCGTCCCGCCACCGGGTGGCGGGACGCCCGCGGCCACTCGGCGCGGACGGCGGACCGTCCGGACCGCGGGGGCGGTCCGGACGGGATCGGGTCAGTCCTGGATCAGGGCGTGATCCTCCACTGCTGGATGTAGCCGACGTCGATCGACGCGAGATCGCGGACCCGCAGCTTCCAGGTGCCGTCGACCGGCTGCGCGGAGGCGTCCACCGTGAACGTCTGGTCCACGTTGTCGGCCGAGCCCCCGCTGCGGTTCAGCAGGGAGTACACGGTTCCGTCGGGGCCGACCAGATCGACCGTCAGGTCACCGCGGTAGGTGTGGACGATGTTGACGTAGACCTCGGTGGTCGCCGAGGCGTTGCCCGGCCGGCCCGTGATCGTGATGGGCGACTCGACCGCGGGACCCAGGTCGGGGATGTCCACGCGCGTGCCGTTGGCGTAGACGTACGCGATCCGCCAGTGGAAGGCCACCGACACGGTCGCGCCGGTGCTGTCGGTCACGGTGACCGTCGTGTCGCTGGTCCCCGGCGCGACGGGGATGCCGGAGATCAGCCCGGTGTCACCGACGGCGAGGCCCTCGGGCAGTCCGGTGGCCGTGTAGGTCAGGCTCGCGCCGGTGTTGGTGGTGTACGCGTTGACCTGGAGGGACACTTCCTGGCCGACGCCGGAGGTCTGGTCGGCGACCGGGGCGACGTTGACCCCGAGGGCGATGCGGTCACCGACGTTGATGGCCGCCCAGGCGTCGGCGACGGCGAGGTACGTGGGGCTGTACTCCCCGAAGAGATCGCCCGCGGCCTTCAGGGTGGCGACCCTGGCACCGGCGTAGTTGGTCGTCGACGTCATGTAGGTCGTCAGCGCGCGGTACCAGATCGCGGCGGCGTTCTCGATGCCGATGCCGGTCACCGGCAGACCGTCGCGGGTCGGGCTGTCGTACGACACCCCGTTGACGGTCTTCGCGCCGCTGCCCTCGGAGAGCAGGTAGAAGAAGTGGTTCGCCGGCCCCGAGGAGTAGTGGACGTCGATGCCGCCCAGCGAGGAGTCCCAGTAGTCGCGGGAGGACCCGTCCCTCGAGGGTTTGTCCATGTAGCGCAGCGGCGCACCGGTGCCACGGATGTCGATCTTCTCGCCGACCAGGTAGTCGGGCACGTCGGCCGCGAGGTTCTCGTGGAACTCCACGGCCGCGGCGAAGATGTCCGACGTCGCCTCGTTGAGGCCGCCCGACTCCCCCGAGTAGGTGAGGTTGGCGGTGGCCGCGGTCACGCCGTGGCTCATCTCGTGGGCGGCGACGTCCAGGGCGGTCAGGGGGTGCGTGTTGCCCGAGCCGTCGCCGTAGGTCATGCAGAAGCAGCTGTCCTGCCAGAAGGCGTTGACGTAGTTGTTGCCGTAGTGGGCCCGGCTGTAGGCGGCGACCCCGTCGTTGCGGATCCCGTTGCGGCCGAAGACCTCCTTGTAGTAGTCCCAGGTCGCCGCCGCACCGTAGGCGACGTCGACGCCGGCGGTCTGCCGGTCGCTCTGGGCGCCGCTGCCCCAGACATCGTTGTCGTCCGTGAACAGGGTTCCGGTGCCGGAGGTTCCCTGGTTGAGGTCGTAGGTGCGATGGCCGGCACGGTCACCGTCGACCAGTTGGTACGACGATCCGGACGGCGTGGTGGAGAGCGGCACCGTACCCACGTACTGGCCCGTTCCCGTGCCCGTCTCGACGCCCTCGTACCGGGAGGCGGTCTTGCCGGAGGTCGCGTCGGTGATGACGTGCAGTTCGCTGGGTGTGCCGTCGCGCTGGACGCCGTCGATCACGGATTCCCAGGCCAGGACCGGGCGGGTGCCCGCGGCCCAGACGACGAGCCGGGGCGCCCCGTCGGCACGGGACCGCGTGACGGCCGCCTTCCGGCTCACCGCGAGGGCCTTCGCCGCGGCGACGCCGGCGGGAATCCCCGGCCGGACGCTCGGCACGGTGACGGCGGCCCGGTGCGCCTCGGACACGGTGCTCCGGCCGTCCTTCAGGTGCACGACCAGATCACCGCCGAGCACCGGCAGTCCCGCGTAGGTGCGCTCGTACCGCGTATGGGTCGTACCGTCCCGGTCCTGGGCGACGTCCTTGGCGACGAGCCGCTCGCGGGCGCCGAGCCCGAGCCGCTTCGCGGTGGCGCCCGCCGCCGCTCCGGCGCTCTCCACGAGCGCGGCGCGCCGGGTGGGCGACAGCGGGGCCTGGAGGGCGCCGGACCGGGGCTCGGAGACGATCCGGGCGGCGACCGGGTGCCCGGAGGCGGGGATCCCGGTGACGGTCCTGGTGGGCACGGGGTCCGCGGAGGCGGCGGACGCGAGGTCCGGCCGGACGGCGAGCGCCAGTAAGGAGCTCGCGGCGGTGAGCGCGAGGACCGTGGCGCGTCTGCGGCGGCGGACGGAGGTGTGTTGCCGGTTCAATGCCATCTCCTTCTGCGGGGGGTTGGCCCGGGGGGTGCCCCGGGCGTCCGGGGCCGGCGGGGTACGACCGGTCCACGGAGGTCGGAGGGCCGAGCGGGCGGAGCAGCACGGGGTGCCGCACGAAGACGCTCGCGGAGTCGGTGGCGCGTGGATCGCGAGGGTGCGGGGGCACCGGCGGGGACCGGGCCGCACGGGGGGCGGGGCCGGGCCGGGCTGGAGGACGCGAAGACGGCGAGGGGCCGAGGGGTGGGGTGGGGGTGACGGCGTGGAGGGGCGGTGGGGGTACGGAGGGAGTGGTGGTGCGGAGGGGCGCGTGACACGGAGGGGGTGGAGGGGGTGTGAACGAAGTGTGAGCGTCCGACAGCAGCGTGACACCATTCCGGCAGTCTTGTCATGGAGACGACAAGACAACGGCTTGAACTGATCATCGTCTACTGGGAGTTCATCCGCCCGTCACACCTTTTCGGCCGCTGTGAGGGGGCTGTGGACGTGTCCGGCCGGCCCGTGCGCCTACGACACCGCGTCTCGCGCGTCCGTCTCAGGGACGACTCGCGCGGGTGTGGTCGTGCGACGTCCCGGAAGGGCGGCCCGGCGACCGGGGCCCGTGGTCGCGCAGCCAGTCGTGGACGGCGAGGCCGAGGGCGCAGAGGATGGCCACGATCCCGGAGCCGACGGCGATCGCCACGGCGGAGCGGAAGTCGTGCCGACCCGTGCCGAGCACCACGTAGAACAGCCCGGGCAGCGCCGCCGTGCCGACGGCGCCGCCCAGCCGCTGGGCCGTCTGCAGGGCTCCGCCGGCCGCGCCCGCCATCCGCACCGGCACGTCCCGGAGCGTCATCGTGACGTTCGGCGAGATGACGCAGCCACTGCCCAGTCCGCCGACGAACAGGGCCGGAGCCGCGTACCACACGGCCGGATCCCCGGGTGCGAGGCGCAGGACCAGCACGGCGCCGCCCAGTCCCAGGGCGACGGCGGAGAGACCACAGACGGTCAGCAGCCGGCCCAGCCGCTCGACGAGCCGTCCGGCCACCACGGCCGCCGCGGCCGAACCGACGGCGAAGGGCGTCACGGCGAGCCCCGATCGCAGCGGGGAGTAGCCCTGGCCGTTCTGGAAGTACAGCGCGAACACCAGCCACACCCCGCTGAAGCCCACGAAGTACAGGGCCGCGATGGCCGCCCCTGCGGCGTAACCCCGCGTGCTCGTCACCAGGCGCGGATCCAGGAGCGGCTGCCCGCCGGCCGCGGTCAGGCGCCGCTCCCACCAGGCGAACACCACGAGAAGGCCCAGCCCCGCCGGGAAGAGCCACCACAGCCTTCGTACGCCGCCGGACTCCGCCAGGATCAGCGGAAGCATCAGCGCCAGCACCCCGCAGCCGAGCAGCAGGACGCCCCGCAGGTCGAGCCGCTCCCGGCGGCGCGGGGCGGCCTTGGGCAGCAGGCGCATCCCCAGCAGGAAGGCGACGGCTCCGACCGGCACGTTCACGTAGAAGATCCAGCGCCAGCCCTGGGGGCCGTCGGCGAGCATCAGGATCAGGCCGCCGATGACGGGGCCCACCGCGCTGGAGATCCCGACGGTCGCCCCGAAGAGCCCGAACGCCCGCCCCCGCTCGGCTCCCCGGAACATCTGCTGGATGAGGGCGGAGTTCTGCGGTGCCAGGCACCCCGCGGCCATGCCCTGGGCCAGCCGGGCCACGACGAGGAGCGTGATGGTCGGCGCGGCTCCGGCGGCGGCGCTGCACAGGACGAAGGCGGCGAGGGCGAGCAGGAAGATCCGTCGGCGGCCGATCGCGTCGCCCACCCGTCCCGCCGTCACGAGAACCAGGGCGAAGGTGAGGGCGTACCCGGAGACGACCCATTGGATCGACGGGGCGGAGGCGTGCAGGGCCCGCTGCATGGAGGGCAGTGCGACGGCGACGATGGTGACGTCGAGCAGGCTCATGAACCCCGCCGTCAAGGTGACCCACAGGGCGCGCCACCGGCGCGGATCGGCCCCCTCGGCCGTCCCCGGCACGCGGTCCCCCCGTCCGTCCGTCTGCGCGTCCGGTTCCACGCCGGGGACTCCTCTCCGCCACCCCCACCATCTTCGGCCCGCGGAGGCGTACGGCAACACGGGGTCCGCTCTCACGCCGGGCGCACGGCCGTGGGGCCCGTTCCCCGGAACGGACCCCACGTGGTGACTCGGCCCGGCGGCCGGGCCGGGATCCCTGGACCTGGGCCGTCAGACCCCGCCAGGGCGGCCTTCAGTCCTTGAAGACGTCCTTCGTCTTCTCCTTGGCCTGCCGTGCGTCGCCCTTGGCCTTCTCGGCCCGGCCCTCGGCGGTCATCCGCTCGTTGCCGACGGCGCGCCCGGCTGCTTCCTTGGTCTTGCCCTTGGCCTGTTCCATCTTGGCCTTGGCCTTCTGCTCGCCACTCACGATGTCTCACTTCCCCATCACGATCGGCTTCGAGTGTCGAGGCAACGAGTGACCCGTCCGGCCGGTGCCAAACGTGGAGATCGAGAATCACCGCCCGGCCTTCCGGTCACCCTCCGTGGTCGCGCGGGTTTCCGGCATGCCGGAACGGGTGGGCTGGGTGAGCCTGGAGACATGGGCCGATGACACTCGGATCCGTCCGGAGGGTCGTGCCCATCTCGGGCAGCCAGAGCGAGGACGACGTCATGGGTGATGAGGTCTACCAGCCGGGAGGTCCCGACATCCGCGAGGACGAAGGCATCCTCGATCCGGAGGACACCCTCGAGGACAGGGGCGCGGATCCCTTCGACGAAGGGTGGTCGCCCCCCGAGCGCCCGTTCGCGGTGGACCACCGGGGCACCACGGTGCGTGAGCAGCGCGAGGGGGAGAGCCTGGACGAGAAGCTGGCCGAGGAGCGGATCGACCCGGCGCTGGGGGACCCCGACGAGGACGACGGCGTGGACGACCTGACGGGCGACGGAGGCGAGTTCCTGGACGACGAGGTCGGCGCGGAGGACCCCGAGGAACGACTCCTGGCCCTCGACGTGGGCGCCCATCAGGACGCCGAGCACGACATGATCGCCGAGGACACCGGCATCGACGGCGTCGACGGCGAAGCGGACCCCGAGGGACAGCCGGCCGCCCACCTGATCCCCGACGACGACATACCCGAGCGCCTGCTGGACGAGGACCTGCGCCGCCCTCCCGAGGACGAGGTCCGCCGGCTGCGTTCCGAGACGGACTCCGCTTCCTCGGGCTCGTGACGGCGCGGCCACCGGCGAAGGGGTGACGGACGGTCAGTCCTCACCCCTGATGATGTTCCCCTCCGGGGTGCTCCGGTCGTGACGTGCCGTCTCACCGGCCGTGGCCGGAAGGCAGGTCCGCGGGCCGGCCCGCCTCAGGCGGCGCGCCTTCGCCCATCCCGTCTCCGGCTGCGAGGTGTTCCTGGTACCGACGTCCGCGGTCATGACTCTCCTTCGTCCTTTCGCTGTCCGGCCCGGCTCCTTACGCGTCCGGCCCCGTCGGGGCCGGCCCTTCTCACGACTCCGGGCTGTCGTCATCGGGTCCCCCTCCGTGTCGGGGAGAAACCGTCCGCGCGCCGCCGCGGGGAGGAACCGGCCACGCGTCCCGGGGCGCCGACGCGGGACGGACAGGCCGGTTTGCGGTGCCGTCCGCGAGGCCACACGGTGAGGAAGGGGAACCGATCCGCCGTGTCGTGGCACGGCGCGCACCCGGAGGACGGCGACGACGATGTTCCAGGGCAACGCGAAGGCCAAGCAGATCAAGGGAAAGGTGAAGGAGTCCGTCGGAAAGGCACTGGGCGACACCTCGGTGCAGCGGGCGGGCCGTCGTGAGCAACTGCGCGGCAAGGCCCAGGAGATGACGGAGAAGGCCTCGGCGCGCGTGCGCAAGTGGGCCAAGCACTGACCATGACCTTCCAGCATCCCGCCGACCGCGGCGGCGAAGAGCGCGGCAGGTTCGAGCGGCTCGCCGAGGCCGGGTCGAGGTTCACCAGCTCGCCCGCCTTCTTCGCGTTCTGCGTCGGACTGGTCTCGCTGACGGTGGCCGTCCACGTCGCCGGCCTCGCCGGGGAATGGCTCCTCCTCGCCGGCGACGCGATGACCGCCGTGACGCTGCTGCTCCTGGCGCTGCTGAAGAACTCCGAGCTGCGGTCCGAGCGGGCGATCCAGCGCAAGCTGGACGCCATCGCCTCGGCGCTGCTGGAGGCGCAGGAAGGCGCACCCGGCAAGGCGCACGAGGACCTCAGGAAGGTGATCCGCCTGGAGGACGAGACCTGAGGGCCCCGCGTCCCCGGCTCACGCGCCGCGCGGGCGGGCGACGGCCCGGCCCCGCACGCGCACGTCGCGACGGAACGGATCACGACGGAACGGACCCGAGGCCGGGTGGCGGGGGCCGGTGCCCTGACACCACCCGGGCATCCGGTCGCGGCGCCCTCGTACGCCGGTCCCTCACTCCTCCTCGTCGTCGTACTCCCCGTCCTCCTCGTCGTACTCCTCCTCCGCTTCGTCGCCGTCCTCCGGACTCTCCTCGTCCTCCTCCGGGAGTTCTTCTTCCTCCCCTTCCTCGTCCTCCTCGCCCTCCGGAATCTCCTCGCCGTCGTACTCCTCCGCGCCTTCCTCCTCGCCCTCCGGGGTCTCCTCGCCGTCGTAGTCCTCCGCGCCTTCCTCCTCGTCGCCGGCAGCCGCTTCCTCCTCCTCCAGCGCCTCGTCGTGCGTGCGGACCACGTCGCCGCCGCGGATCTCGCCGCGCCAGCCCTCGGCCTCCTCGTCGGTGAGCGTGACGTAGCGCTGGAAGTTCTTGAAGTCCAGCCGCAGACGGCGGCCTTGGGCACGCCAGAGGTTGCCGGTCTTCTCGAAGAAGCCGGAGGGGTAGTACTCGACGACGAGCACGATGCGGGTCAGGGTCGGTGTGATCTCGTGGAAGCTGACGCAGCCGCGCGTGCTGCCCTTGGCGCCTTCCGAACTCCACTCGATCCGCTCGTCCGGGATCTGTTCCCGGACGGTCGCCTTCCAACCCCGGGTGGACGGACCGACCTTCACCTTCCAGTCGCTGCCGCCCTTGCCGTCCTGGGAGGCGCTGCGCACCCCCTTGGTGAAACTGCTGAACTTCTCGTACTGGCACCAGTGGTCGTAGGCCTTCCGGATCGGTACGCCGACGTCCAGCACCTCGATCATGTTCATGGTCTTGGTGCTGCCGGACTTGCCCTTGCCCCGCCCCCCCTTCTTGCCGCCGAAAGCCCCCTTGACCTTGTCGACGACGCTGTCCTTGGCGCTCTTGGCCTTCTCCCCCACGATCGCCTTCAGCGGGGAGTCCCCCTGCAGAATGCGAGAACCGGCTTTCAGAAGGGGGCCGCCGTTCTCGGCGACGTCGAAGAGGTGGTCGGTCGCGTCCGCGACCTTGTCCCCGGCCTTGTCCGCCAGGTGTTCCAGCTGGGCACCGAGGTAGTCGGTGAACTCTTCGCGCAGTGCGTCCAGGCCCGAGAGTTCCGTGTCGTCCTTGTCCCGTTCTTTGGTCGCCATGACACTACCTCCGGCGTCCGGAAGTGCTCTTGGCCGTCCTGGACGAAGATCTCTTCGTGGCGGCCTTCTTCGCGGGCGCCTTCTTGGCCGGAGCGGTCTTCTTCGCCGCCGCCTTCTTGGCGGGCGCCTTCTTGGCCGGTGCGGTCTTCTTCGCCGCCGCCTTCTTGGCCGCCGTCTTCTTTGCCGGTGCGGTCTTCTTGGCCGCCGTCTTCTTCGCGGGCGCCTTCCTGGCCGCGGGCCGCCTGCCCGAACCGCCCGTTCCCGAGGACGCGGTCCTCTTGGCGGCCTTCTTGGCGGTCCCCTTGCGGGAAGCGGATGCGGGGGCACGCCTGCTCGTCGCGCTCCCGGTGCTCCGGCGCTGCCTTCGCGGCCGCTCCGGCTCTTCCTCTTCGGCCTCGTCCTGCGGCTCCTCGTCCTCCTCCGGCTCCTCCTCTTCGGCCTCGTCCTGCGGCTCCTCGTCCTCCTCCGGCTCCTCCTCTTCGGCCTCGTCCTCCGGCTCCTCGTCCTCCTCGTCGTACTCGTCCCGGTCGGCCTCCTGCTCCGGCTCCTCCTCGTACTCGTCCTCCTCCGAGTCGTCCTGCTCCCCCTTCTCGTCCTTCTCACCGATGCGCAGCCTCCGTTCGTGGAGGGTGTCGGCCAGGTCGCCGAGACGGCGGTCGGCCGCGGCCTTGAGCGCGTGACGGCCGGCGTCCATCAGTTCGCCCCGCACCTGCTCCTGGAGGTCCGCGACACCCGGAACGTCCGAGAGCCTCTTCAGGCCCTCCGTGGCCAACTGCTTCGGGTCGAGCCCGACTCTGCGGCCGGCGATATAGGTCGCCAAGCCGAACGCGAGGCGGGCCTTCTTCGTACGCCCCAGCAGATAGCCTCCGGCGACAGCCGCGGCCAGAGCGATCTTGGTTGTGTCATCCATGGACCTTTTCCCTTCGAGCACGCAGCCCGCGCCTCCCCTGGAACCGCGCGCTCGACGGGCGGCCTCGAGGGAAGCCATCCATACCTGACGCCCCAAGTACCCCTATATGATGAGATTGCACGCTGATGTCCTAGTACGGCGTCCGTTCCGACGACCGGAGACACCATGGCCGCAGCAGAACCCGCCAAACGGCGCCCGAGCGCCGGCCGCGGTACGACGCGGCGGTCCGCCGACGGCAAGACGGCCCCGTCCCGCTCCGGCAGCCCCGCTCGGGCCATCCGTTCGGCGGTGGAACAACTCGGTCTGCTGCTCGGCCGGGCCCCCGAGTCCGTTTCCGCGATCAAACCCACGGACGGCGGTTGGGAGGCCGATGTGGAGGTACTCGAACTGGAGCGCATCCCGGAGACCACCAGCGTGATGGCCACCTACCGAGTGACTCTGGACGAGGAGGGCGACCTGGTGGCCTACGAGAGGAAACATCGCTACACGCGTGGACAAATCGACCGGCGCTGAGACATCACAGCCGGTGAAGGGAGGCACCATGACTGTGGTGCCGCAGAGTGGCGGCGGCCTGGCCCGAGGCGGCGGCGGATCCGCCAATCTCTACGACGTTCTGGAACTCATTCTCGACCGCGGGCTCGTGATCGACGTCTTCATCCGCGTGTCCCTCGTGGGCATCGAGATCCTGAAGATCGACGTGCGCATCGTCGTGGCCAGCGTCGACACCTATCTGCGCTTCGCCGAGGCGTGCAACCGTCTCGACCTGGAGTCCGGCAGAAAGGCCCCCTCCAAGCTGACCGACCTCGTGGGCGACACCCTGGAGTCCGGCGCACGGGGCAAGTCCAAAGGAGCCCTGAGCGGCGCCACCGATGCGATCACCGAGACGATCCGGGCCGTGACGGGCAAGGACGACGAGCAGGAGGAAGAGACGACCGAGCGGCGGCGGCCGGCCCGGCGCTCCTCCCGGCGGGAGAAAAGCGCGTCTCGCGAGGAGGAGTGAGCCATGGCCGTATACATCTACTCGATCACGACCAAGGACCACCCGCTGCGCCTCGACGGTCTCGAGGGAGTCGGCCCTTCGTCCCCTCCGCTGCGCACGGTGACCGCGGGACCCCTCTGCGCGGTCGTGAGCGACGCGCCGGAGGAGCTGCGTCCCAAACGCAGGGACATCGGCCGGCACCAGGAGGTCCAGCAGCGCCTGCTGGAGGACGGCACCGTGCTGCCCCTGAGGTTCGGCTACACGGCCCCGGACGAGAGCGCGGTCAGGCAGGCCCTGGAGGAACGGGGTGACGAGTACGCCGACCGGCTACGCCGGGTGGAGGGCTGTGCCGAGTACAACCTGAAGGCGTCGCAGAACGAGGAGATGCTGCTGCGGGAGATCCTCACGCAGTCGGAGGCGGCCCGGCGGCTCAACGACGAGATCCGCGCCGGCACCGCGGGTCCCGACGCGGCACTGCGGCTCGGCGAGATGGTCGCGGGCGAGGTGCGGGCCCGCCAGGAGTCCCTGGCCTCGGGCGTGATCGAGGCGCTCCGCCCGTTCTCCCGGGAGATCGACTCCTCCCCGCCCACCGGAGAGGACTTCCTCAGCGTCTCGTTCCTGGTGAGCGGCGACCAGGACGAGCTCTTCCTCGCCACGGAGCTGAGCCTCGCGCACCAACTGGGTGAGGGATTCGAGTTCCGGCTCAACGGTCCGCTCCCTCCGTACAGTTTCAGCTGACGGAGACGTCATGGGACTGCTCACCCAACTCGTCACGCTCCCCCTGGCACCCGTGCGCGGGGTCGCCTGGGTGATGGACCGGGTCCTGGAGGCCGCGGAGGCCGAGTACTACGACCCGGAGCCGATTCGACTCCAACTCGCGCAGCTGGAAAAGCAGTTGGTCGCCGGTGAGATCGACGAGGAGACGTTCGACCGGCTCGAGGACCAACTGCTCGACCGCCTGGAGGAGATCAAGCTCCACGAACAGGGCGGTCCGTCGTGAGCGAACCCCTCTCCAGGCGAATGGGCGACTATCCGTCCCGGGCCGCTCCGCCGTACGCACAGGGCTCGTCCGCCAATCTCGCCGACATCCTGGAACGCGTCCTCGACAAAGGCATCGTCATCGCGGGCGACATCCGGATCGACCTCCTCGACATCGAACTGCTCACGATCAAGATCCGGTTGCTGGTCGCCTCGGTCGACAAGGCCAGGGAAATGGGCATCGACTGGTGGGAACACGACCCCTCGCTGTCGTCACGGGCCCGGGACGACCGGTCGCTGGCCGAGCAGAACCGCCGGCTGCGCGCCGAGTTGAACGCCCTGCGCCGGGACAGGGGCATCCCCGAGGTGGAGGCGGAACCGCACGGCACCACCGGCCGAAGGGCTGAACACGATGACGACGAGCCCGAGTGAACCGGTCACCTACGCGTACGCCGTGGCGCGTGCGCACCCGGACCTGGCACGGTCCCTGACCGGACTCGTGGGGGTGGCCGACGCCCCGGTCCACATGGTCGCCGAGGGTGCCGGGGAGGAGGGGGGCGGGGACGTCGTGCTCGTGGTGAGCCCGGTGTCGGCGGCGGACTTCGGCGAGGAGGGGCTCAGACGGCACCTGGAGGACCTGGGCTGGCTGGAGGCGGTCGCGCGGGCGCACCACGCGGTCGTCGAGGCGGTCGCGGCCCGTACCCCCGCGCTCCCGCTGCGGCTGGCGACCGTCTATCTCGACGACGGCAGTGCGCGCGGCATGCTGCGCTCCGCGGTACGGCTGTTCTCCGAGCGCCTGGACCACCTCGCCGACCAGGTCGAGTGGGGAGTGAAGATCTACGTCGAGGCGACCGCGCCCGCCGCGGAGGCCACCCCTGGATCCGCCCCGGCGGGGGACCTCACACCGGGACGCGCCTACCTCAGCGCCCGAAGACGGCAGCGCAACGACCGGGAGGCCGCCTACCGGGCCGCCCAGGAGGCGGCCGAGCGCGTGGCGGACGCGGCACGCGCCCACGCGACCGACCGGGCGACCCACCGGCCCCAGCAGGGCGTCCTGGCGGGCGACGCGGGAGAGAACGTGTTCAACGACGCCTTCCTGGTGCCCCGCGGACGGAGCGAGGCCTTCCGCTCCGAGGCCGCCGGAGCGGGCCACGGACTGGCGGGGGTCCGCGTGGAGGTCACGGGTCCGTGGGCGCCGTACTCCTTCGCCGTGCCCCAGGACGACGGGAGGGGCACGCGGGGTACGGACGACACGAGGAGCACGACCGACACGGCCGACGCCGACGGCGGTGACGACAGCGGCGACAGCGGCGACACGGTACGAGGTGTCGCGCCGTGAACGGGCCCGGCCGCCCGGCCGCCGCCGAAGCACTGCCGGACCGTCAGATCGCGCTCGTCGACCTGCTGGACCGGCTCCTCGCCGGAGGGGTGGTCCTGGCCGGTGACGTGGTGCTGTCCATCGCCGACATCGATCTCGTACGCGTCTCGCTGCGCGCGCTGATCGTGTCCGTCGACCCGGAGAACCCGTCGCCCTTCGAGTACTCCGGCCCCCCGCGAGACGGTCATGACCGCCGCTGACGGCGACGGCGCCCCGGGACCCGGGGATCCCCTGGAAGCGGCGGCCGAGGCCGCGGCCCGCGCCTTCCGGCTGCTCCCGGTCGAGCCCGCGGACGGGCCGCCGCCGGGTGCGCGGGACCACCGCGTGGCCGGCCGGATCAACACCGACCCCGACACGGTGGAACGCGACCTGCTGCGGCTGGTCCTGACGCTGGTCGAACTGCTGCGCCAGGTCATGGAACGGCAGGCGCTGCGCCGGGTCGACCAGGGTGATCTCAGCGAGGAGGACGAGGAGCGCCTGGGCGAAACGCTCATGGTCCTGCACGACCGGATGGCGGCCCTGTGCGAGAGCCACGGCCTCACCCTGGAGGACCTCAACCTCGACCTCGGCCCGCTGGGCCCGTTGCTGCCTCCGTCCGGCTGATCCGCGCCGGCCCGTGGCTGACCGGAGCGAAACCGACGGCGCTCCGGAACGAGGCGTCCGACCGTCATCAGTTCGACTCCGACGACGACATCCGGGCGTGACGACCGGTGGGGCGGCCGGGGATCGCCTCCACCGGTGATGGTCACGACGCCGCGCGCGGCTCCCTCACCACCGCGATCTCGCCGGGATCGACCCGCACCGAGCCCGACAGGGTTTTGCCGGTGAGGAGTTCGGTGGCGCCCGGCGGGACGGGGATCTCCGCGCCCCGGCCCGCGTGGTCGATGTGGAACACGTAGTCGGCGTCCCGGCCGCGGCGGCGGACGGTCTCCACCCCCGGTGGTGCGTCACCGGCGCCGACGACCCCCGCCTCGGTACGGATGCGGCTCAGCAGCGCGGCGAGGGTGTCCGGGTCGGGACGGGTCGCCACGTACCAGGCGTCACCCCGGCCTCGGGAGTTCCGTGTCACCGCCGGGACCCCGGCCAGGGGGCCGTCCGCGTACGTCGCCACCGCCTCGGCGCCGTTCAGCCGCACGCGTTCCGACCACAGGGTGGCGGTGGCGCCCGGGGGCACCTGGCCGGTCAGACCGACCGACTCTCCGGGCAGCAGCGGGAAGAGCTCGTCACTGCGGATGCCGAGGGTCTCGCGGAACGCTCCCGGGTAACCACCCAGCCTGACATGGCAGTTCTCGTCGACGGCTCCGCTGTGGAAGCCGACCGCGAGAGTGCCACCGCGTTCGACATGACCCGTCAGGTTCGCCGCGCCCGCCTCGTCCACGAGGTAGAGGCCCGGGGCGAGGACCAGGCGGTAGGCGGAGAGGTCCGCGTCCGGGCGTACGAAGTCGACCGCCGTGCCGGACCGCCACAGCGGCTCGTACCAGGCGCGTACCAGATCCTTGTACTTCAGGTCGCCGCTGGGCTGGGAGGGCAGTTCCAGTGCCCAACGGGCGTTCCAGTCCCAGACGATGGCGACCTCGGCCGTGCCGGTGCTGCCGCGCACCTCGGCCAGGGCCCTCAGGTCCGCGCCGAGGCGGACCACGTCCTGCCAGATGCGGCTGTCCGTGCCCGCGTGCGGGAGCATCGCCGAGTGCCACTGTTCGGCGCCCGCCTTCGCGGCCCGCCACTGGAAGTAGGCGATGCCGTCGGCGCCGTGGGCCACATGGGCGAGGGCGTTGCGGCGCATCTCGCCGGGGGCCTTGGCCCGGTTGACGGACTGCCAGTTCACGGCGCCGGTGGAGTGCTCCATGAGCAGCCAGGGCCCGCCGGCCAGTGACCGGGTCAGGTCGCCGCAGAGGGCGACGTCGATCTCGGAGGCAGGGTCGGCGGACATCAGGTAGTGGTCGTTGGAGACGATGTCGAGCTCCGGGGCCCACCGCCAGTAGTCGAGCGCGTCGAAGACGTCCATCACCATGAAGTTGGTGGTGGCCGGTGTCGAGGGCGCGGCGGCGCGCAGGAGGTCGCGCTCCGCCGTGTACAGCGAGAGCAGTTCGTCGGAGCAGAAGCGGCGCCAGTCGAGCTGGTGCGTGGGGTTGGGGACGGCACCGGTGGCGCGGGGCGGCAGGACCTCCTCCCAGTCGTGGTACCACTGGCTCCAGAACGTGGTGCCCCAGGCGTGGTTGAGGGCCGCGAGGTCGTCGTCGTAGCGGTCGCGCAGCCAGCGGCGGAAGGCCCCGGCGCTGGTGTCGCAGTAGCAGGCGGCGTTGTGGCAGCCGTACTCGTTGTGGACGTGCCACATCACCACGGCCGGGTGCCCGGCGTAGCGTTCGGCGAGAGCCGCCGTGACGCGCAGGGCGGCCGTGCGGTAGGCGGGGCTGCTCGGGCAGAACGTCTGTCGGCTGCCGTACGTCAGGGTGCGCCCGTCCCGGTCCACCGGGAGCGCCTCGGGGTGCGCGCGGAAGAACCAGGCGGGCGGCGCGGCCGTGGGGGTCGCGAGGTCGGCGGCGATGCCGTTCTCGTGGAGGAGGCCGAGGATCCGGTCCATGCGGGTGAAGTCGTACGTGCCCTCGGAGGGTTCCATGAGGGCCCAGGAGAAGATGCCGACGCTGACCATGGTGACGCCGGCCTCGCGCATCAGGCGCATGTCCTCGGCCCAGGTCTCCTCGGGCCACTGCTCGGGGTTGTAGTCGCCGCCGTAGACGATGCCGGGGACGGACAGGGTGCGTTCGGGGGTGGTCATGCGGCCCCTCCCGAGGACAGCAGGCGGCGGGTGGTGGCCGCGCCCCACTCGTCGAGGGACAGCAGCCGGTCGCTGGAGGCCATCAGGCCGCCCGTGGCCTCGACGTGGGCGGCCCAGCGTTCGCGGGTCTCGACGGCGGGGCGGGCCAGCAGGCAGTCGGGGTCGTTGGTCCACAGGCGCCGGTGCTGCCACTGTCGGCCCTCGCCGGTGAACTCGGCGGCGTCCTGGCCGGGTTGGCTGTAGTCGCCGGCCTCGGGGCGCCGGTGCGGGGCCGTGTCGGCGCTGACCCGCATGGCGTCGAACAGGCCGATGGACGGCAGGACCGGGGCTCCGCAGCCGAGGAGGTAGGCGTCGGGGCCGATGGCCTCGCGGATCAGGGCGATGCCGTCGCGGTAGGCGCTCAGCGCGTCGGCTCCGGAGTGCCGGGCGCCGTCCAGGGCGCCCGCGTAGAGGAAGTCGGTCTTGAAGTAGTCGTAGCCCTCGGCGCGCAGGGTGGTGAACACCTCGGAGAGGTACGCCCGGGCCTCGGGGTGGGTGGTGTCGAGGACGTACAGGTCGTGGTTCCAGTTGTGGCCCGCGTGCAGGGGCGCGCCGTCCGCGTCGTGGACCAGCCACTCGGGGTGCCGCGCGGCGAGTTCGCTGTGCGGGGCGACGAGGAACGGGGCGGTCCAGATGCCCGCGCGGCGGCCGCGCCCCCGGATGGCGTCGGCCAGGGCCGCGCGGGAACGGAAGCGGCCGGAGAGGGTGAGCCAGTCGCCGAGCGCGCTCTGGTAGCCGTCGTCGATCTGGACGACGTCGACGGGCAGGTCGAGGGTGTCCATCGCACGGAGGTTCTCGTGGATGTCGTCCTCGGTGACGGCGGTGAAGTACTCGTACCAGGAGCACCACACCGTGGGCGCGGGGCGCGGGGCGGGGAGCGCGAGGGCATCGGCCCAGGCGGCGAGCGCGCCCTGGATACCGTCCGGCCCGGGGTGGGAGGACCCGGTGACCGGGCCGTCGGCGCTGATCTCGGCCCGGCCGTCCCGGACGGTCAGCCGGATCGAGGGGACCGCCCCCGCCGGGTCCGGGGCCGCCCACAGGCGGACCGGGGAACCGTCGCCCGGGTCCAGCGCGAGCAGTCCCTCGCCCTGGAAGGTGCCGGGCGGCACGCTGCGGCCGGGCCGGTAGCAGACGGTCGCCCAGTTGTCGTTCGTCGGGCGGTACGGGGTCGTGTCGAGGGCGTAGGAGCCGCTGGGGCTCCAGGACTGCCAGCCCTCCTCGTGGACCCGCGCGGTGCTCGGGTCCACGGGGACGGAGGCTACGGGGGTGAAGGCTTGGGACACGTCGTTCTCTTTCACGTGGAGCCGCCTGGAGTCTTTCGGGTGGTGTCGTCTCAGCTCTTGTTGGCGCCGAGGGTCAGACCGCCGACGAACTGCCGCTGGAGCGCGAAGTACACGACGAGCGTGGGGATCGCGGTGAGCAGGGCGCCGGAGGCGACGAGGTTGGGGTCCGTGAAGTACTGGCCGGAGAGGTTGTTCAGGGCCGAGGTGATGGGCATGTTCTCGCCGGTCGAGATCAGGACGAGGGCCCAGAAGAAGTCGTTGTAGATCCAGATCGACAGCAGGGTCGCCAGGGCGGCCATCGCCGGCTTGCACAGCGGCAGGGTGATCTGCCAGTACAGCCGCCACACGGACGCCCCGTCCACGAGCGCGGCCTCGGTCAGTTCGTGCGGCAGCGAGCGCATGTAGTTGCTGAGCACGAACGCGCAGAACCCGGACTGGAAGGCCACGTGGATCAGCACCAGACCGAGCGCGGAGTCGTAGAGCTTGCCGCTCTCGGTGATGCCCGGCAGGTCGGTGAGCAGGTACATCCGGTACAGCGGGGTGATGACGACCTGCTGCGGGAGCAGGTTGCCGGCCGTGAAGACCAGCAGCAGCGCGAGGTTGAGCCGGAAGTCGAAGCGGCTGACGTAGAAGGCGACCATCGACGACAGGAACAGCGTGAGCAGTACGGCCGGCACCGCGATGAGCAGGGTGTTGACGAAGTAGTGCGTCATGTCCGACTGCACGAACGCGTTCTTGAAGTTGTCGAGGTTCAGGGTGTCCGGCCAGGACACATAGCCCTTGGCGCTGGTCTCGCCGTACGGGCGCAGGGCCGAGAACATCGCCCACAGCAGCGGGGCGAGCCAGGCGAGCGCGGTGCCGGCGAGGAAGACGTGCAGGAGCACGCGGGCGGGGCGGACGGGTGCGCGCCGCTCGGGCGCCCCGGACGCGAGGGTGGGGGCGCTCATGATCGCCGCTCCTTCCGGAAGGTGGCCACCAGGTACGGGACGATCACGACCAGCGAGATGACCAGCAGGACCACCGCGATGGCGGAGCCGTACCCGATGCGACTGGACTCGCCGATGATGTTGTTGGTCACCAGGATCGAGAGCAACTCGGTTCCCTGGGCGCCCTTGTTGAAGACGAAGACCAGGTCGAAGGCGCGCAGGGCCTCGATGACGGTGACGACCAGGACGACCGTGTTGGTGGGGTGCAGGGTCGGGAAGATGACGTTCTTGAACGTCTGCCACTCGTTGGCGCCGTCCAGCGCGGAGGCCTCCCTGAGCGAGGGGTCGACACCCTTGAGGCCCGCCAGGTACAGGATCATCATGTAGCCGGTGTGCCGCCAGGAGGCGGCGACGAGGACGGCCCAGAGGTTGAGGTCGGGGTCGCCGATCCAGTCGATGTAGTGGCCCGGCTTGTTGGCGCCGACGATGCTGTTGATCAGACCCGTGTCCGGGTTGTAGACGAGCTGCCAGACGAAGCCGATGCAGGCCATCGAGATGACGACCGGCAGGAAGAACGCGGTCTGGTAGACGCGGCTGAAGCGGATGTTCTTGTCCAGTTGCACGGCGAGGAAGAGGCCGAGCGGTGTGGGGATCAGGATGAGGACGACGAACCAGATGACGTTGTGCTGGACGGCGGGCCAGAACTGCGGGTTGTCGTTGAAGAGTTGCTTGAAGTTCTCCAGGCCGACCCATTTGATCGAGTCGAAGCCGATGCCGTCCCAGGTGGTGAAGGCGAGGGCGATGGAGGCGAGGGCGGTGACCCAGACGAGGGCCACGTGCAGGACCGTGGGCACGCCCGCCATGAGGGCGAGCGTGAACCGGTCACGGCGGGTCAGCAGACGGCGGTGGCCGCGTGCGGCCCGCTTCGGCGCGGGGGCAGCGCCCGGAGGCGGCACGCTGGCCGCCTCCGGGGACTTCGTGGTGGTGTCGGTGGTCATGAGGTCGCTCACGAGGTCGCGAAGATCTGCTTCTTCTGGCGCTCGATGGACGCCAGCAGGCCGTCCACGCCCTTGGGGTTCTGGAGGAACTTCTGGAGTCCGGGCTGCATCACCGTCGCGGTGAAGTCCGGCCGGGAGTCGCGGTCCATGAACTGGGTCAGGGACTTGGCACCCCCGATCATGTCGAAGGCCTTCTTCTGGAGCGGCGAGTACGCGGAGGTGTCGGCCTTGCTGGAGGCGGCGACCACGCTCGGGTCGCCCTTGAGGTAGAGCTCCTCGGCGGCCGGGCTGCCCATGTACTCCAGCAGTTTGAGGACACCGGCACGGTTCTTGGGGGCCTTGCTGACCATGAGACCGTCGGTGGGCGCCTCCACGGTGTCCTGGCCGTACGCGGAGTTGATCTCCGGGAACGGGAAGAAGTCGAGGTCGTCCAGGTCGTCCTTGTCGGTGAACTGCTGGGCCACGAAGGTGCCGAGGAGGTACATGCCGGCCTTCTTGGCCACGAGCGTCTGCGCGGCGTCCTGCCAGGTGCGGCCCATGAAGCCGTCCTGGTGGTACGGGAGGAGCTCGGCCCAGTGGTCGAAGGTGGCCTTGACCTTGGCGTCGGTCCAGGAGGCCTTGCCCGCCATCAGCTGGACGTGGAAGTCGTAGCCGTTGAGACGGAAGTTGATCTGGTCGAAGGTGCCCATCGCGGGCCAGGCGTCCTTGTCGCCGAAGGCGATCGGGACCAGCTTGTCCTTCTTCATCTGCTTGCACAGGGCGATCAGTTCGTCCCAGGTGGTGGGGACCTTGTAGCCGTGCTGCCGGAAGACGCTCTTGCGGTAGAAGACGGCCCACGGGTACGTGGTCATCGGGACGAAGTAGTACTTGCCGTCCTCGCCCTTGCTGAGCTTCTTCATCGCGTCGGGGAAGTTGTCACCGATCCTGTCCCACACGTCGTCGATGGGCGCGGCGAGCTTCTTGGCGGCGAAGAACTGCATGCGGTACCCGGCGAACCAGTTGAACACGTCGTCCGGGGTGCCCTGCAGATACGAGTTGATCTGCTCCTGGAAGGTGTTGTGGTCCTTGGTGTTCACGTCGACCGTGATGCCGGACTGCTTCTTGAACGCCGCGTAGACGTCGGCGAAGGCCTTCTTCGGCACGGCGTCGGAGGCGTTGGAGCCGACGGTGACCGTCTTCGGGTCCGCGGCCGCGTCCGTGCTGCCGCAGGCGCTCAGCAGGGGTATGCCGGCGCCGAGGACGGCCGCGCCGCCCATTCCGCGGAGGAGGGTGCGACGGCTGGGCGTCGGGGCGAACGGTCCCGAGAGGGGAAGGTGCATGACGGCTCCTGAGGGCTGGGGCTCGATCGGGTCGGACGGCGAGGAGGCCGAAATCGATCAGAAACCAACTCGACCGAACAACGTGGGCGTAATGACAGCCCCATGTCGCCACCGCGTCAAGACCTCGTACCCGCCGTACCCGAAACGTGACCGACACCTCACGGGCCACTGCCGCCAGGGGGTCAACCCCTCGACAAGCACGCAGAAAACGGGCGGCAGCGATCGGCGCGAGCCGCCCTGCCCCCAACCCCGCCCGACACGAGAACCGGCACGCGACAGGCACCCTGACCGTATTGACGATGTTGGCTTTCGGGATGCGTCCAATCAAAAGCAAACATCTGATGTTTGTTTTTATTTACGGGCAACCCAAATCGACTCGCTGACCATTCCCTGCCGAATGCGACAGATCGACGGCGGATCACGGGCCGGGCACCCCCGGCCGGGCGGCCTCCCGCCGCTCAGTTTCGCGCAACGTAATCGATTACGCTACGGCCCCTCGACATCGATCCGGCAAAGACGCGCGGCGGAGACAGGCGCGACGGGAGAGGCGGTCGCCGGCGCCAGGCCGGTACCGGAGCTGTCAGGCCGGTACCGGAGCTGCCGGACCGGCACTGGAGCGGTGTCAGACCGACGCGCGCGCCACGAAGGCCGCGGCGACCCGCACGGTCCTTCGCCGCGTCCGGCCGTCGATCTGCTCCAGAAGGAGCCCGGCCGCGGCGCGGCCCACCTCGCGCGCCGGGTAGCGGATGGTCGTCAGACGCGGCCGGACCAGCGAGGCGAACTCGATGTCGTCGTGCCCCACCAGGGACACGTCGCCGGGGATGTCGAGCCCGAGGCGCTCGGCCGTGTCCATCGCGCCGACGGCCGTGATGTCGTTGCCGCACAGCACCGCTTCGGGCCGGGTCCTCGCACGCATCAGCCGCTCGAAGCCCTCCGCTCCCGCCTCGCGCGTGTGCTCGCCGTGGACCACGTGCTCCCGGTCGATGCGCAGCCCCGCCCCGGCCGCGTGTTCCCGGATGCGCTCCAGGCGCGGATCGCCGCCCGTGGCGTCCAGCGGCCCGGCGAGCACACCGATGCGCCGTCGGCCGGTGGCCGCCACGTGCGCCAGCGTCTCGCGGACCGCGCCGTCGGCGTCGGGAGTCACCAGGTCCACGTCACCGAACGAGACGTCCGCGCTGACCACCGCCGGGATACCGGCGGAGCGCAACACGTCGAAGGCGTCGGTGGCGAGCCTGAACGGCGTCATCACCACACCGGCGAACCTCTGGTGCACCACCTCGTGCAGCAGCGCCTCCTCCTCGTCCCGTCGCGCTCCCGTACTGCTCACCAGCACGTGATAGCCCCGGCCGCGCAGCTCGTCCTGGATCGAGCGGGCGAGCAGCGCGTAGAAGGGGTTGGCGATGTCCGGTACGACGAGGGCGACCATGGTGGACTTGCCCGTACGAAGGCTCCGGGCGACGGGATTGAGACTGAAGCCGAGCTGCTCGATGGCCGATTCGACCGATCTGCGGGTTTCCTCCGTGACCGGACGCTTTCCGCTCAGCACGTACGAAACGGTCGCGGACGAGACTCCCGCGACCCGCGCCACGTCGCTCATGGTCACCCGTTGCCGCATCCGCGTCCGCCCCTTCTCCGACCGCAACCCTACCGGCGCCCGCCCCTCGGTGACGTCCCGGCCGGTCGCGGCCCGCCCCAGGTCCGCGCAGGTCCGCGCCCCCGGCGGGCCGGCCGCGCGAGCCGTCACGGCGGAGCCGCCGCCGTGATCGGCGGCCCGCTCGGATTCTTCGCGAATGCCCCAATACGGTCAACCGTCAACGAAATATCCGTAGTCACCCGATGGCGGAAGTCCGTGATCTCAGGGGGCCTCGCCTCCCGGCTCGTGGCCAAAGGCGACCATACTGGGAGGGCACACCGCACCCCACCAGCAAAGTGACTCATGCCGAAGTCCTCCACAGAGCGTCCCACCGCCCCGGAAACAGTCTGGCTGGCCGCGGGGCGCCACACCGGCCCCGCCCCGCAGAGCGCTCTCCGGGAACACCTGCGGGAACTGAAGAACAGTGAGAAGATCCAGGACTTCCTGGAGAAGGAGAACACCACGACGCCGGACGGCCACGTCTTCGAGGCGCGCTGGTTCGTCGACGACGACGTCACCGTGCGGGCCCGGCTCGCCACCGACGGACGTGAACACGTGGACGGCGAGCGGCGCTGGACGCTGGCGGCCGAGGCGGAGCGGCCCTGGGATCCCGGGTGGCCCTCCCCCGCCGCGCTGCTCTGGCCCGAGCGGAGCGACCTCTCCTGGGACCGTGACGCCGCGGCCGGGCTGCTGCTCCAGGACATCAACCCGCTGCCGAAGGACGACGCGGCGCTGCGCCGCCTGCTCAAGGACATCGCCCGGCACAGCTGGAGCATCAACGTCGTCGTCCACGAGGCCATGACCCCCGACGCCGAGGGCCGCCTCCCGCTGACCCGGCTGCTGCCGCCCGCCCTGCGGCATCGCGTGGTGGAACACCGGGCCACGCCCGAGCAGTTCCACGCCGTCAACTGGGCGCTCGGCGACCTCGGGACGTCCGTGCCGCGCGGCGGGGCCGTCGTCCTGTCCGGCACACCCGCCCGCGTCGGGTTCGACGAGCAGGCGTTCAGGGTGCGCAGTGTCTTCCTCGACGGCTCCGAACCGACGGAACTCCTCGACAAGATCGTGCAGTTCGCGGCACTCCCCTGGCCGTTGCCGGACGAGGCGGCGGCGGCGCTCACGGCACTGCGCGAGGACTGGCAGTTGCTGACCATGGAAGAGGAACTCACCCGTGCGCGCGCCCTGGTGGCCTCGTACTCGGAGGCCCTCGAAGCCATGACGAAGTCGCGCGACCTGTACCGCGAGGCGACCGAACTCGCCCACGCGGCGCTCGCCGAGATGGCCGAGTACCGTGACGCGGCGTCCGCCGTGCGGGACTCCGCCCGGGGGCAGGACAAGCACCCGCTGACGAAGACGCTCCAGCGCGTCACGGACTCGCTGCTGCCCCGGCGGGCGCAACGCGTCGACGCCCACCTCCAGGAAGCGCGCGCGAGCGAGCAACGGGCCCGCGAGGCTTCCGAGTGACCTCCCGCGGGGCCGGAGCGGTGCGCGTGCCGCTCCGGCCCCGTGCCTCACCGTTCACACCCGCGCGCCTCACCGTTCGCACCGGGGCTCGCGGCACCGGGCCCGGCCCCCGCACGACCGGACCGGCCTCTCGTGGCCGTCGGGCGGATCGTCGGCGTCGGCCGCCCGGTCACCTCGTACGACCGAACCGACGGCTCGCGGCGCCGATCGCTCCCCGGTGCCCGGACCGCTCGCGGGCGGGCCGTCGCCGTCCACGGACCGTCCCTTCCGTACGGGCCCGCCCCTCGGTGCGGGTTCCGTCAGGCGCCGCGCCAGATGTTGGCGAACGCCGCGTTCTCGATGGCCCGGCGCTGCCGGACGGCTTCCAGTTCCATCACCGCGTCGTGCACGGCGACCAGGACGGTGGTCACCGCCTCGTCCTCGACCGACGAGGTGTCGTCGGTCTGTTCGGAGGGGATCCCGACGACCTCGGCGAGCGCGGCGAGGACGGGCTCGTCCGCCGCCCAGCGATGCATCGCGCGGCTACGGGCCGGTGAGTCCACCAGTTCCATCCGCTCGCCGCCGAACGGCAGTCGGCTCCGTCGTTGCCGGGTGAGCTGGCCCGCCTGTTCGAGGTCGGCCTGGTAGGCCTTGGCCAGATCGCGGCCCCTGCGCCAGAGCCAGTCCTCGACCCGCTCGTACGGGACCTGCCGCACGAGCGAGGACGCGGCCTCGCCCAGAAGACGGTCGTCCGTCGCCGGCTGCCTGGCCGGTGTCATCCTGTCACCGTCCAGGGTGATGACCTCGCCGGCGAGGAGATCGATCACCTCGGCTCCGGCGAGGGCGAGCGACAGATCGCCCTGCCCCACAGAACGTTCCGGCTCCTTGTCCATCGTGATGATGAACAAGTCCCTGGCCGTGGTCACGAACGGCTCCCCTCGGAGTACTTCGCCCGGCGCGACCGTCACGCATCGGATCCAGCGCATCCACCGCGCCGCCCTCCGCGGGCGATCCGGTCGCCCGCGGAGGAAGGGCACGTCACGGTCGTGATCGTAACTCCCGGCGGACCGGTGCGTCATCGAGCCGCGGGCTCCGTCGGCGGAGTGAAGAGATGCCATGATGCGATGATCTTCGTGGCCGCGTTCCCGAAGAGGGTCCCGGCATCCGGGCCCCCGCGGTCGGCGCCGGTGCCCGGCGGGGCCCGCCCGAACCGGCGGGAAGCGGGCGGCCGGGAACGGCCCGCGTACGGCCGGTCCGGCCGGCGCGCGGTGCGCCGGCCGGACCGGATGCCCTCCGCCTGATGTGCCGTCAGCCCTGGCGGGCCTTCAGACGGGGATTCTTCTTGTTCACGACGAAGACCACGCCGCGCCTGCGGACCACTTGGGCCCCGGGCCTGGACTTCAGCGAGCGCAGCGACTTGCGTACCTTCATGACTCTGTCCTCCTCCTGCCGGACTCGGCGTGCTCCGGCGGTCAGCCCCGGTTCGACGCCGCGCGGCCGTAGCGGCGCTCGAAGCGCTCCACTCGGCCCGCGGTGTCCAGGACCCTCGAGGTCCCGGTGTGGAACGGGTGGCTCGCCGACGAGATCTCCACGTCGACGAGCGGACGGACGACACCGTCCTCCCACTCGATCGTCTTCGTGGAGTGCGCGGTGGACCGCGTCAGGAACGCGACGCCCGCGGACCGGTCCCGGAAGACGACCTGACGGGATTCGGGGTGGATGTCGGGCCTCATGCGGCTTCCTCCTCGGTTACGGCGGGTATGTCCGCGGATACGACGGTCACGTCACCGGGTGTGTCCGGCGTGCGGTCAGCGCTCCTCCCGGAACGCGACGTGCCTGCCCGCCAGCGGGTCGTACTTGCGCAGGACGAGCCGGTCGGGGTCGTTGCCGCGGTTCTTGCGCGTCACGTACGTGGCGCCGGTCCCGGCCGTCGACCTCAGCGTGACGACGGGGCGCGCGGTACTGCGGGCCATGAGGTCCTCCTTCGCCCACGCGCGAGCCTTGACTCGCGCATGCCAATCAGTTACGTGCTCTGCAACAGCGGACCCGGCGTCCGCATTCCCGGCCGTCGGGCGTGACGCGCGACACGCCGCGGCGGAGGTTCCGGCCGGTCGCCGGCCGGGCGGAGCGCGACGCGCCGGGCCGCCCCGCCCCTCTGCCGCTACACCGCGCGTACCGCCCCGGCGACCACCGAGCCCACGGTCCGCCGGACGTCGTCCGGGTCGGGCGGGGCGTCCTCGCGGCCCGCGAACAGCAGGTGCCCGGTCCCGATCAGCGTGAGCGCCAGCGTGTCGACGTCCGCCTCCCCCGCGACACGGCCCAGGTCCCGCTCCCGCCGGAGATAGGAACCGATCATGGCCGCCGCCTCGGTCAGCAGCGGGAGGCCCGCCGGGGTGGTGGCCCGCAGCCGGGCGCGCAGTTCGTCACGGGCGATGACGAGGCCGAGGATCCCCAGGGCGAGCGACCCGAACACGTCCTCCAGGGCGTCCGTGAGGTTGCCGACGACCGTGCCGGTACCGGCGGCCTCGCGCAGGACGGCGGCCCGGACGTCGAGGCGGGCGATCCGGTCCCGTACGAGCTCGACGAGGAACGCGTCGAAGTCGGCGAAGTGCCGGTGCAGGACGCCCTTGGCGCAGCCCGCCTCCGCGGTGACCGCCCTGCTGGTCAGCGCGTTCGGCCCGTCCCGCAGCAGGACGCGCTCGGCGGCCGCGAAGAGCTGCTCGCGCGCGTCGCGCAGGGCTACGCCGGTCGGCATGCGTGCATCGGCCTTTCCGTACGGACGTGGGTCGTCCTTCTCCTCGCGAGGTTACCCACCGGCCACGGACGGGCGTGCGCCCGCCCGGAGGTGCCGGCCCGCGGCGCTCACGCGTTGACGAGTGGGCATGCGCCCACTCATAGTGGGCGCATGCCCACTCCAGCTTCCGAGGGATCGCGTCCCTCCGCCCAGGAGCCGCACCGGTACCGGCAGGCCGCGGAGTCGTTCGGCTCCGACGCCGAACGCTACGACCGGGCCCGGCCGCGTTATCCGCGAGCGCTCGTGGAGCGGATCGTCTCCGGCAGCCCCGGCCCCGACGTCCTGGACGTCGGCTGCGGCACCGGGATCGCCGCCCGGCAGTTCCGGGCCGCGGGCTGCACCGTCCTCGGCGTCGATCCCGACCCGCGGATGGCCGCGACGGCCCGTCGACTCGGCACCGAGGTCGAGGTGGCGACGGTCGAGAACTGGGACGCGGCCGGGCGTACGTTCGACACGGTCGCCGCCGCCCAGTCCTGGCACTGGGTCGATCCGGTAGCCGGAGCCGTCGCGGTGCGGCGGGTGCTGCGGCCGCGCGGACGGTTCGCCGCGTTCTGGAACACCTTCCAGCTGCCGCCCGAGGTGGCGCGGGCCACCGCCGCGGCCTGCCGGAGCGCGATGCCCGACTCCCCGTTCGACTTCGACGCCGTGACCCGCCCGGCCGTGGACGCGTACCGGCCCGTGCTCGGCACGGCGGCCGACGGCATCCGCGCGGCGGGCGGTTTCGGCGAGCCGGAGGAATGGAGCTTCACCTGGGAGTGGTCCTACACCCGGGAGGCGTGGCTGGACGTGATGCCGACCCAGGGCACCCTGACCCGGCTTCCCGCCGACGCGCTGGCGGCCGTGCTGGACGAGGTGGGCGCCGCCGTCGACGCGCTGGGAGGCCGCTTCACGGTGTCGTACACGACCGTGGCGCTCACGGCGCCGAGAACCGTCCCGGCGTGACCGCCCCGGGGCCGGCCGCTCCGAAGCCTCCGGGCCGGGTCGTGCCGGTACCGGTGCACGGGCCGGGGCGAGAACCCGTCGCCGCCCCCGTTCACCGGGCGGGTCGAGGCCGCTCGCCGTCCGAACACCCCATCCAGGCGGCGCCCGCCCGCAGGCCACCGCACGCGGCCGAGCCCGCCTCCCGCCCGGACCCCACGTCCGGGCCGGGCCGGCGCCCGTCCGTCCGTGGGTCGGAGTTCGGACCGGTCCGTAGGTCCGGCCCCGCGGTCGCCCGGACCGCGGCACGAAAACGCGCCGGGAGCAGGCGATCCGCGCGTCGTCCGCTCCCGCAGCCTACGGACCGTGTCCCCGCACTCCCTCCTCGGACGGGCCTCCCGCACAGCCGCTCCGGTGCGCCGGCGCCGTACCCGGCCGAGGCCGCCGGGCGGCGGCGACGGCGCACCGGCGACGGTCAGGACGGCTTCGTCGCGGTGACCGCGGTGACCGTCACCTTGTTGTCGCACTCGGCCAGCACGCCGTCCTCCAGGGCGAGTTGGTTCGCTCCGCTGCCGGGCAGGCCCACCACCAGGGTCGGGTAGGAGACCGGGTCCGACCCGGACACGCAGTAGCCGTCGGCCTCGCCCTGGACCTGGACGAACGTCAGCTTGACCCAGGCCTTCGCGGCGGGCGCGAGCACGACCTTGGACGAGGGGCCCGTCCGGGTCACGGTCAGTGGACGGTTCTTCTCCGGCGAGCCGTTGGCCGCCCCCGCCACGGTCGGGTACCCCTGCAGGGCGCAGGACGCTCCGGACATGTTGGTGAACTCGACGATCGCGGCGCCGGTTCCGGTGCCCGGGGGACGCACGGCGGCCTGGTACATGAAGGCCTTCAAGGACTCCGCGGCACACGTCTTCGTCGTCGCCGCCGGTGTCGCGGTGGCGGCCGGGGTCGAGGCCGGGGCCTTGGGAGTGGAGTCGCCCGCGGGCTTCGCCGAGGCTCCCGTCCCGCCCGAGGGCGTGGTGGGCTTCGGGGAGGCGGAGGACGAGGCCGCCGGCTTCGTCGCGCCACCGCCCACCGGCGTGGCGGTGGAATCCGCCGCGTCCGAACCCGGCTGACAGGCGGTCATGAGGAGGGTGGCCGCCGACATGGTCGCCATGGCCAGAGCGGCTCCGCGGAAACGCGACCCGAAGTGCATCCCGTACTGCATGAGGTCCCCCGATAAAGATGTTCAGGCACCGGTCGTTCACCGGCACTCGTCGCTACAGATCGAGGGACGGCGTGCCTGGTTCACCTGCGGACACGGCTGTGACACGACGGTGACCGACCGGGGATCCGATCACCGCGGGCCGCCGGTCCGAACGGCGGCCCGGCTCCGTCTCCCCGAGGCCGGCCGAGAAGGGGCCCGGTCCGCCGGGGGACGGGGCCGGGCCCCGCGTCACGAAGGCGTGCCGGAGAACGTGAACCGGAACTGCACCACGCCGTCGGTGGTGCCGCCCCGGGCGGTGAGCGAGGCACCGGAGCCGTCGAGTCGACCCGTGAACGTCGTGCCGGCCGCCAGCGCGTGCGGAAAGCCACCGGGCAGCCGGCCGAGGTCGGAGCGGCAGGCGACCAGCGGTCCGGGCCAGTTGAGCAGGTTCAGGACGACGGCTTCGCGGGCGTGCGGGTCCGTGAGGGTGGCGTCCATCCGCCCGTCGGACCAGCCGATGTGCCAGTAGGTCAGCAGGAGGTTCGGATCCCGGTAGTTGCCCGCGAGGTCCTGGCTGGAGACCGTGCTGACCGACGAGGACCAGAAGGACACCGCGCCGGCCTGGGACGGGTCTCCCGCCGCGAACAGCATCGAGAACGGGTTGTTCTCGGTCTGGTCGCCGCCGGTCCGCGGCCGGTCGAGACGGAGCGTGCTGTTCATGGAGTAGGTCTGACTGCCCGCCGGCCTGCGGGAGCCGTCGGTGGAGCAGTAGTCGTAGACGTCGACGGAGATGCTCGCCGTGCCGCTGTAGGCCTTGCCCCACAGGGCCGAGGCCCCCGAACCGCCCGTCTGTGCCGGTTCCTGCGAGACGGCGGCCGTCGTGGCCTCCTCCGTGGCCGGAGTCTCCGTCTCCGTCGGCGGCGCCGGCTCGCCGGCCGAAGGCGTCGGCTCGGGCGTGGACGCGGCCGCGGACGACGGCGCCGCCGACGCCAGGGTGCCGGCGGAGGCCGTCGAGGCGTCGGACGCCGCCGCGCCGCCGTGCCCGCACCCGGCGAGGGACGCGCAGAGCAGCGCCCCGCAGACCACCGCCGTCAGCCGTCTCCGCGCGCTGCCGGGCATGCTTCTCACCTGCGTCATGGCGGCCATGACACTTCCCTCCCCACGCCGGGTCACCCCCCACGAGCACCCGGGCAAGGCGGGACACTACGCCGAGCAGACCTTCACACACCCTTCACAATCCCCTTCGTTACCGTACTGTGCCTGGCCGGCGCCTGTGCGGGTGGACCGCGGGCGTCCACCGCGAGGCCGCTGGTGCACCATGGGCGACGAAACGGCCCGGCCCGACCGGACCGTTCCTGCGAGCTGGGGTGTGGTGATGGGCGGAGATCGGAGCCGGGTCCTGGTCGTCGACGACGACGCGGCGATACGGCGGTCACTCGAACGCGGTCTGCGGCTGAGCGGTTTCGCGGTGGATCTCGCCGACGGCGGCGGGCCCGCGCTGGACATGGCCCGGCGGACCCCTCCGGACGCGATCGTGCTGGACGTCTCCATGCCCGGCCTCAGCGGCATCGACGTGTGCCGGACGCTGCGCGAGGAGGACGACGACGTACCCGTCCTGATGCTCTCCGCGCTCGACGAGACCGCCGACCGGATCGCGGGGCTCCAGGCGGGCGGCGACGACTACCTCGTGAAGCCGTTCGCCTTGCAGGAGTTGGTGCTCCGGCTCCAGGCACTGCTGCGCCGCCGGCCGCCCAGGGAAACCGACTTCGTGCGGGTGGGCGGACTGTCGCTGGATCCCGGGGCGCGCACCGTCAGCCTGGACGGACGGCAACTGGAGCTGACCCGGAGGGAGTTCGAGCTGCTTCACGTCCTGGCACGCAACGCGGGCATCGTGCTCAGCCGTGACCAGCTCCTCGACCGGGTCTGGGGCTACGACTTCGACGTGCGCACCGACGCGGTGGACACGTTCGTGAGCTATCTGCGGCGCAAGCTGGAGGCGGCGGGCCGGTCCCGGATCGTCCACACCGTGCGGGGTGTGGGGTTCGTGCTGCGCGACGACGGACCGGAGGCCGGGCGATGAGGCTGTCCACCCGCATCGCCCTCGCCGTCGGGGCGACCGTGCCGGTCCTGGTGATGGCCACCGGCTGGCTGCTGCTGCGGCTGGTCGCGGCGGATCTGCACGACCAGCAGGACGCGCACCTGCGGCAGAGCGCGGCGGCCGTGGCGAAGGACGCCCGCGGTCTGCTGCGCGCGAGTGCCGCCGACCGGTCGGCGAGGATCGAACAGGCCCGTCAGAGGCGGCTGTTCACGTCCGCCCTGGACGTCGGCGTACGGCTGGTCGGCCCGTCGGAGACGTTCACGGGCGGCCCGCAGCCGGACCAGGGGGTGGCGCTTCCCGCGAGCGCGCCGGTGCCGGTCACGCTGCGGGCCGGCGGGGACTCCTGGCGGATCCTGTCGACGCGGGTGGCCGGTACCCGTCCCAGGGTGCGCGGCACGCTCTGGCTCTTCGCACCCGACACCGCGGCGAGCACCCAGCTGCGCCTGGTGCGCAGGCGCGTGGTGACCGTGGCGCTGCTCGCCGCTCCGCTGTCGGGGCTGCTGGCCGGCGCGGTGGCCGGACGCGCGAGCCGTCCGCTGCGGCGGCTGCGGGACAGCGCGAGCGGCCTGGATCCGCGGACCAGCGCCGCGCGTCTCGACCACACGCCGGCCCGGATCGCCGAGGTCGACGATCTGGCACACACCCTCCGGACGGTCCTGAGCCGCTACGACGAACAGGCCGCGAGGACCGAGGAGGCGCTCGCCACCGCCCGTTCGTTCGCCTCGGCCGCCGCGCACGAACTGCGCACCCCGCTGATGAGCATGCAGACCAATCTGGAGATCCTCACCGAGCATCCGGGCCTTCCCGCACCCGACCGTGACGAGGTCCTCGACGACCTGAGGCGCGAACACGCCCGGCTGCTCGGGCTGTTGGTCATGCTGCGCGAGCTCGGCCGCGGCGACCTGGTCGAGGCGGACGCCTTCGGCCCCGTGGACCTGGCGGACGTCGTCGAGGCGAGCGTGCGGGAGCAGCGGCGGCGCCGTCCGCTCGCGCACATCGTGGCCGACTGTCCGCCGGGGCTGCGGGTCCACGGCTGGGAACCCGGACTGCGCACGGTCCTGGACAATCTCCTCGTCAACGCGCTGGTGCACGGCGGATGTCCGGACGGACGCCCCGCGCGCGTCGGTGTCACGGTGCGCGCGAGCGGCGACCACGCCCTCCTGTTCGTCGACGACGAGGGGCCGGGCATCGCACCCGAGCGCAGGGGCACGGTCTTCGAGCGCTTCGTGCGCCGCCCGGACAGTCCGGGGTCGGGCCTCGGACTCACCCTGGTCGCCCAGCAGGTCGACCTGCACCGGGGTCGCGTCCGCGTCCTCGATCCACCGTCCGGCACGGGGACCCGCATCGAGGTCCGGCTCCCGCTGCCGGGCGGCGCGGACGACGTCGAGGCGACGCTGCCCCTGCAACGCAACTGGGTGATCACGACCGCCGGCACCCGGCCACAAGAATTCCACAAAGAGCGCTCCTAGCGTTCCGGACGTGCGGGCAACCGCCCCGGAACGAGAAGGAGTTCAGCATGGCGAGCACACCGAGGACACCGAGGACGACGTCGGCGACGTCGAGGACCAGGACGGCCGTCGTCTCGCTGCTGGCGGTCGGCGCCCTGCTCGGCGCCGCGGGCGGCGCGTCGGCCGACGGCGCCGGGACGAAGCCCTCGGGTGCGCCGACGGGCGACGGCGCCAAGGCGCTCTGCAAGCGCGCGCCGAAGATCGACCAGCGGATCGACCGCATCCTCGACCGGCTGAACGGGGACGCCTCGCAGCGCGGTTCGATCGCCCGGCTGGAGCAGCGGGTCGCCAACGCCAAGTCCGCGGGGCACACGCAGATCGAGACGTACCTCGACCACCGGCTCACCTTCAGGCGCTCGCTCGTCCCGACGCTGGAGAGCCGGCAGAAGGATCTGACGGACGTCGAGAAGTGGTGCGCGAGCCACCACGACGGAGCCGGCTCCTGATGCGCGCGGGACGTGCGGCGGCGGCGCTCGCCGTGACGGCGCTGCTCCTGACCGCGTGCGGCGGTCACGGTGACGCCGGGAACGCCCCCGCGCCGCCGGGCCCCGCCTCCACGGATGTCGCCCGTCTACAGAAACTGGTCGACGGCGCGGAGTCCGCGGCGAGTTCGGCCGAGTCGGACATGGCCCGCGACTGACGTCGTGCGGGCGGCGCGCGGGAAGGACCACCGCCTCGCGCCGCCGCCTCGCCTCCCCGACCACCGCCGCCTCGCCTTCCCGGCCGCGGGCGCACCGCCTCCCCGGCCGCGGGCGCACCGCCTTCCGGCGGCCGGACCCGCCGGCCGCGGACCACGGACCACGGACGCGCCGTCCGGCGTACCGCCCCTACCGTGCCAGGTCGGCCGCGACCTCGCGCGCCGCGCGGGCTCCCGACGCCAGCGCGCCCTGGACCGAACCCGTGGCCCGGTGGTCCCCGCACACATAGCGGCCCGGGGCCACCCGGGCGGTCCGTCCGAGCGGCTGCGGGGGCGGCATCGCCGGCAGGGCGTCGGGAACGGTGCGGACCGTCAGCAGGTCCCAGTCCGCGGTCCCGGTGCCGTACACCTCGGAGAGCGCCTCGCGCAGCCGTGTCTCCCCGCCCTCCCGGTCGGACCCGAGGACCGAGGTCGCGATCAACGACATCCCGGGCGGGGCGTAGCCGCGGACCACTTCGCTCAGGACGCAGGTGTTCAGGAAACGCCTTCTCGTGTCCGTCAGCAGGACGGGCTCGGCCAGCGGTGAACGGGTCGCGGCGTGGTAGTACGTCGTCACGACGCGGTAGGCCGGGAGGTCGAGGCCGGGCAGCAGCCGGGCGGCCGGGCCCGGCCCCGTGGCCACGACCACGGCCCGCGCGGCGAGTCCGCCCCCGCCGTCCACCTCGACCCCGTCGTCCGTGAGGCGCGTGACCGGGGTACCGAGACGTACGGTCCCCGGAGGCAGTTCCTCGGCCAGCAGACGCGGCACCGCCCCGATGCCGGCACCTGGCAGGCACAGGGTGCCGCGCAGCATGCTGCGCCAGACGAGGTGGAACACCCGGCCGGAGGTCTCCAGTTGGTCCTCCAGGAAGACCCCGGACAGGAACGGCCGGAAGAACCGCTCGACGAACTCCTCGGAGAATCCGGCCGCGGCCAGCGCGGTGCGCGTCGTACGGTCCTCTCCGCGCTTGAGCCACCGTGCGGGAGCGAGCATGTCCCGGCCGGACAGGGCGGCCAGCGCGAGCAGGTCACGGGTTCCCGCGAGCCGCCCCGGACGCAGGTCGCCCAGTCGCCTCCGGCCGCGGGTCGGGTCCTCGAAGCGCAGCGGCCCGTCCTCCGTGTGGACGAGGACGCCGGGCGTGAAGGGCCGCAGCCGCAGGTCGCGCAGGACGAGTCGGCGCCGGACCTGCGGGTAGGACGTGTTGAAGACCTGGAAGCCGCGGTCGACGACGAAACCCTCGTGCGTGTCGGAGCGCATCCGGCCGCCCACCCCGTCCGAGGCCTCCAGGAGCCGGACCGCGAAGCCGTACCCGGCGAGATCACGGGCGCACGCCAGACCGGCGAGCCCGCCGCCGACGATCAGGACATCGGACACATCGCGCTTCGCCGTCATGGGCACCGTCCTCCGGGCAACCGGTCCGTCCGCGCGCCGGCGGGCGCGCGTGGGTGGTCCGGGCGCGGGCCGGCGGTCCCGCGCCGTCGCACGCGCCCTCCCGAACCGATCTTCCCGCCGGGGCCGCCGGGCGGATGCGGGGCCACGCCGGTGGACCGTGCCGCGTGTCCGGGGCGCCGCGTCACGGACCACGGAATTCCAGGGACTCCGGGGACTCTGGGGACTCCGGGGACTCCGGGGACTCTGGGGACTCCGGGGACTCCGGGGACTCCGGGGACTCCGGGGACTCCGGGGACTCCGGGGACTCCGGGGACTCCGGGGACTCCGGGGACTCCAGGCAGGAATAGGACGGTATGGCCTGATGTTCTCCTACATGTGACGCGGAGCGGCCTCCGCACACCAGGTAAGCGGCCCCGGCTGGTCTCCCCCGTCCAGCCGGGGTCCCCTGACGCACGGCGCCGTTTTCCACGCCGTCCGGCGAACGGGCCGCCCGATGACAGCGGGAACCGCCGACAGCGGAAACCGCCGGTGCCGCGTCAGTGACCGGAGCCGTAATGACCGCCGAGCTGATCGCGGTAGTGCGGGTCCCCGAGGTGCTTCTCCTTGTCGAATTCCGGCGCCGCCTTGATCTCGTCCTTGGTCCGGGCGACATGGATCGTCCTGTCCTCGTGACTGATCGACGTGATCGTCCCGGCGGGCAGCAGGACCTCCTTGCCGAAGATCCAGACGCCGGTGTCGACGACGATGTACTGGGAACCGACCTCGTCGGAGTGCTTGTCGACCTTCCCGATGTGACCGTCGAGCGCCTCCACCCGGTAGCCGGAGAGATCGTCGTCGGGTGTGTGTCCACTGGTCGGGCCGTAACCCCAGAGGTTCTCGTTCACGAAGAATTCCTCCCACTCGTCCGCGGATGCGCGCCGCGGTCCCGGACGGATCAGCCGGCGCGCCCGTCGATGACCGGATCGCGGTCACCGTTTCCCGGCACGCTTTCCGCCGGAGTCCGACGGGTGTCCCCTTCTCGGCCGCCGACACCCGCCCACCGGAGAATCCTCGAGTTTCCCGGCCACGAACGGCCACGAACGGCCACGAACACGGACGCGCCCCTGCGACCCGGCGCGCTCCTCGGAGCCGATCCGCGAGGACGGCGACGGCCCCGCCCCTCGATCCGGGGAAGGGGGGTCGAGGGCGGGGCCGAGGAGGAGCCCGCGGCCGCCGGGGGGAGGCGTCCGCGGGCGGTCCGCGACCCCTCGTGCCCGCGCTCCCCCGCTTCATGCGCGACCGCCCGGAACGAGCCCGCCCGCACACAGGTTCTTCACAGAACCGGTTCGGAGTGGCCGGAAACCGACGATCCAGCCGGAATGCGTTGCGGTCTGGACCACCGACACCCCGGCAGGGCGGACCGCTTCGCTCCACTTCTGGGCCAGCCCGTGCGAGGCAAGCACAGTAACGTTTCACTGGGTAATCACACGAACCCCCAGGGTGAGGATCGCGTCTTCGTCGCAGTACCCGATGACCACCCGTTCGGTGGACGCGCTTTTCCGTCACGTTTCGCGGCAGGCGCACGAAAACTCCACAGAGACACCACTATGTGACGCGACGAACGCGTGACGACCACGTCTGAGGGGGGCTGTGGCGTCGCGCCAGGGGGTGGACGCTCCAGGAGAGCGGCGCTCACCCCTGCCCGGGGAGGGGACTTCACCGCATGAAGCGGACCATTCATCCGACCGCGCCCGCACGGGGCGCGCTCATCGACCCGTTCGGCCCGGACGGCACCCGTGTGCCGGCGGACGTCCCCGAGCGGGTCCTCCACAGCCCGGACCGCTGAGCCGTACACCGACCGAAGGTCCCGGCCGCGCCCCGCGCGGCCGGGACGGGCCCGACCACCCCGACCTCGGCCGTGGAGCACATCCATGCACGTTCCCCGCGACGCGCGCAGTCTCACCTCGACGCGCGTCACCCTGCTCACCGAAGGCACCTACCCGCACAGTCACGGCGGTGTCAGTGTCTGGTGCGACCAACTCGTCGACGGCATGCCCGACGTCGACTTCGGCGTCATCGCCGTGACCGGCACCGGACGTGAACCGATCGTGTGGGACCTCCCCGCACAGGTCTCGGACGTCGTCGCGGTCCCCATGTGGGGCCCCGCACCCGGGGGCCGCCCGCCCCGCGGCCGGCGCCGCAACCAACTCACCTCCGCCTACGAACAGTTCCTGACCGCCCTGCTCGACCCGTGCGCCGAGGACCGCTTCGCCACCGCCCTGTACACGATGGCGCGGGCCGCGGCGGACGGGATGCTGAGTCCCTTCCTGCGGGGTGACCGCGCGATCGGCGTCCTGACCGGGGTGTGGAACCGCCCCGGACTGGCCGTCCGCGAGGCCCGGCCGACCCTGCACGACGCCGTCACCGCGACCGCCCTGCTGGAGCACGCGCTGCGCCCGCTGACCGCGCCGCTGCCCGAGCACGGCGTGGCCCACGCGGTCAGCGGCGGCGTCGCCGTGCTGCCGGGCCTGGCCGCGCTCGAACGGCACGGCGTCCCCCTGCTGTTGACCGAGCACGGCGTCTATCTGCGTGAGCGTTACCTCGGTTACCGCACCGCCCCGTACCGCTGGCCGGTCAAGGCGGTCGTGCTGGGCTTCTTCCGGCTGCTCGCGGAGGAGACGTACCGGCGCGCGGCCCTGATCACCCCGGGCAACCGTTACAACCGGCTGTGGGAGGAACAGGGCGGTGCCGCACCCGAGTCGATCCGCACCGTCTACAACGGCGTGGACCCGGCCGCGTTCCCGCCGGCCGGTCCGGAGCCGGAGCGGCCGACGCTGAGCTGGGCCGGCCGCGTCGATCCGATCAAGGACCTGGAGACGCTGATCCGGGCGTTCTCCCTCGTGCGGGCGCAACTCCCGGACGCACGGCTGCGGTTGTTCGGCGGCACACCGCGCGGCGGCGAGGCCTACCGCGAGCGCTGCGAGGCGCTGGCCGCCGAGCTGGGGCAGGCGGAGGCGGTCAGCTTCGAGGGCCGGGTGGACGACATCAAGGACGCCTACGCGGCGGGCAACGTCGTGATGCTCTCCAGCATCAGCGAGGGCTTCCCGTTCACCCTGATCGAGGCCATGTCGTGCGGGCGGGCGACCGTGTCCACGGACGTGGGCGGGGTGCGCGAGGCCGTCGGCGACAGCGGTCTCGTCGTCCCGCCGCGCGATCCGGGAGCCATGGCCGCGGCCGCACTGGAACTGCTCGGCGACACCGGGCGGCGCACGGCGATGGGCGAGGCGGCCCGGCTGCGGGTCATCGAGCAGTTCACCCTGCGGCAGACCGTCGACACCTTCCGGACCGTCTACCTGGAACTGTCGGCGCTCGGCCGGATCGTCCCGGACGTCCCCGGGCCGCCCGACGCCCCGCTCGCGGTGCCGGGCGGCCGGGCGGCCGCGTCCAGGTCGAGGAGCCTGGCCGGATGAGCGGACCCATGGCCCTGGAACCCGGTGGCGCAGGGGGCGACACCCTGTCCCTGCGGCTCGCCGGGGACCGTACGCCCGCCCGGCGCGCGCCCGGTCACGACACGGACGGGGAGGCGGTCGACCGGCTCGCCGCCGAGCTCGCGGAGGACATCGGTCCGGCGGTCCACCCGTACGAGGTGGCGGCCCTGCTGGAGTCGCAGGGGCTGACCGCCGAGATCATCCAGGAGCGGTACGGGCATCCGAACCTCTTCTCGCTCGCCTCCGCGCTGTACGAACGGGTGCCGCGCACCTTTCCGGAGCCGCCCCGGGCGGCCGACCCGTGGCGTCCGGACCATGTGCGCTGCGGACTGCGCGGGGCGCTGTTCGCCCTGCCGGGCCTCGCCTATCTGCTGACCGGACCGTTGTGGCACGCGGGCCGGGACCTCGACGTCCTGGTCGTGGCCGGCCTCGTCTCCTGGGCATGGGGCCAGGCGCTCGGGCACCGCGCCCACCTGCGCATGGCCACGGGCCGCCGCGAGGCGGGCCTGACCCTGCTCAAGGGGGCGCCGCTCGGCGCGCTCGTCGCGACGGCGTCCGGGGCGCTCACCGGCGGATCCGGCGTCGCGGCCGGGATCGCCGCCGCCCAGTCGGTGTATCTCGCGGCGGCCGGGGTGCTGCTCGTGCTGGGCGGGGAACGGCTCCTGCTGGCCGCGCTCGCCCCGCTCGCCGTCGGCGCCGCGGCGCTGCCCTGGTGGGACCCCGGGACCGTGCCGCGCCTCGCCCTGCCGCTGCTGTCCGTGCTCGGCGCGGTGGCCGCGGCCGGCTGGGCGCTGCGGGCCACGCTCACCACCGCCCCGGCACCGGGCGGAGCCCGCCCGTCAGCGCTGCGGTCGCTGCCGTACGGCGTGTTCGGACTGTCCGCCGGAGTGCTGGTGCTGCTGGAGGGCCGGCAGCACCCGTACGCCGTGGTCGTGCTGACCGTGAGCATGGGACCGGCGGAGTGGCTGCTGTACCGGTACCGCGGGATGGCGGTGGCGGCGCTGCGGGCGACGGCGACCCCGGCCGCCTTCCGCCTGCGTTCGACCGGCGTCCTCGGCCTCTGTCTGCTGTCCTACGTGCTCCCGCTGCTGCCCGCGGCGCTGCTGGCCGGCGCGGAGCCGGCCCCGCTGCTGCTGCTCGCGGCCACGCTGTGGACCGCGTTGCTGCTCCAGGCCTTCGGGGCCGCCTGGCAGCCGGCCGCGGTCTGCCTGGCGGCGGCCTGCGGTGCCGCCTCGGCCACGGCGCTCCGCTCCCTGCCGGAAGCCGTCGCACTGGTCCTGTCCTGCGGCACGGCCTGCCTCTGCCTCACGGTCTGTGCCGTGCGGCTGCTGGGACGGCCCGCGCCGCACGCCTGAACCACCCCACCCCGCACAGCCTCTCCGGACGCGTCCGGAGGACCGCCGTGCCTTTGTCCGCATCACCCGTCACATGAGCAACCAACCGGAAGGACACACGAGTTGACTACCCAACCACTCGCCGCCGTCACCGGAGCCGAGGGTTTCATCGGTTCCCACCTCACCGAGGCACTGGTCGCCTCCGGGCATCGGGTGAGGGCCATGGCGCAGTACAACTCCTTCTCCTCGTACGGCTGGCTGGAGACCCTGCGCCCCGACGTCCTGGACCAGGTGGACATCGTCCTGGGTGACGTCCGGGACCCGGGTTCGGTCCGCGGTCTGGTCGAAGGCGCCGACTGCGTCTACCACTTGGCGGCGCTCATCGCGATCCCGTACTCCTATCAGGCACCGCACAGCTATGTGGACACCAACGTCACCGGCACCCTCAACGTGCTGGAGGCGGTGCGCGCGCTCGGCACGCCCCGGCTCGTGCACACCTCCACCAGCGAGACCTACGGCACCGCGCGGACCGTGCCGATCACCGAAGACCACCCCATCAACACCCAGTCCCCGTACGCCGCTTCGAAGGCGGGCGCGGACCGGCTGGCCGACAGCTACCACGCGAGTTTCGGCACACCGGTGGTGACGCTGAGGCCGTTCAACACCTACGGCCCGCGCCAGTCGATGCGCGCGGTCATCCCCACGGTCATCGGTCAGGTGGCCGCGGGCGAACGCGCCATCACCCTCGGCGATCTGCGGCCCACCCGCGACTTCACCTTCGTCGAGGACACCGCGCGGGCGTTCCTCGCCGTGGGCACGGCGCCCGCGGACCGGGTCGTGGGCAGGACCTTCAACGCCGGTACGGGTGGCGAGATCTCGGTCGGCGACCTGGTGGCGTTGATCGGCAAGGTGATGGACACCGCCCTCGACGTGCGCGAGGACGCGGGACGCGTCCGGCCCGCCAACTCCGAGGTGATGCGGCTGGTCGCCGACGCGACCCGGCTGGCCGGGGCGACCGGCTGGAGCCCTGCCCACGACCTGGAACAAGGGCTCGCCCGGACCGTCGAGTTCTTCCGGGAACCGGCGAACCTGGCCCGCTACAAGACCGGCATCTACAACATCTGACCCCTCCGGCACGTCCCACGAAGGAAGAACCCCATGCACGCAGTGATTCTCGCGGGAGGCAAGGGCGTCCGGCTGCGGCCCTACACCACCGCGCTGCCCAAACCGCTCGTTCCCATCGGCGACCAGCACGCGATCCTGGAGATCGTGCTGCGCCAGCTCGCCTCGACCGGCTTCACCAGCTGTACGATCGCCATCGGCCACCTGGGCGAGATCATCCGCGCCTACGTCGGTGACGGGTCCCGATGGGGCGTGGCCGTCGACTACTCCACCGAGGAGAGTCCGCTCGGCACCATGGGGCCGCTGCTGACCATGCGTGACCGGCTGCCCGAGTCGTTCCTCGTGATGAACGGCGACGTGCTCACCGATCTCGACTTCGGCGACGTCCTGCGGCAGCACCGCGGTTCGGGCGCGCCGCTGACGATCGCGACGTACGCGCGCGAGGTGCGCATCGACTTCGGCGTGCTGACCACCGACGACCGCAAGGTGGTCGCCTTCACCGAGAAGCCGAGCATGGACTACCGCGTCTCCATGGGCGTGTACGGCCTGTCGCGCTCCACGCTCGAGGGCTACACACCGGGGCTGCCGCTGGGCTTCGACGAGCTGGTCCTCGACCTGCTGCGAAGCGGCGACGAGCCGCACGCCTACGAGTTCGACGGGTACTGGCTCGACATCGGCCGCCCGGACGACTACGACCGGGCCAACGCCGAGTTCACCACCCGCAAGTCGCTGTTGCTCAAGGGAGCCTGACCACCGCATGCGCATTCTCGTCCTGGGCTTCACCGGCTATCTGGGCGGCCACGTCGTCGAGCACCTGCGCACCCTCACGGGCGTGCGGGTGCTCGGCGCCGGGCGCTCGCCCGCCGCGGAGTTCGGCATCGACCTGGCCACCGCCCCCCGGGAGCGGCTGGCCGCGGCCCTGACGGCGGCCGAACCCGACGCCGTCATCAACTGCGCCGGCGCGACCGGCGGCGACGCCGTGACCCTCGCGGAGGTCAACTCCCGTGGACCCGCGGCTCTTTGCGCGGCGCTGCGCGAGGCGGCACCGACCGCCCGGCTGGTCCATCTGGGCTCGGCCGCCGAATACGGTCCCGGCGTCCCGGACACCGTCACGGCCGAGTCCGCGGCCACCCGTCCCCTGACCCCGTACGGGGCCACCAAGCTCGCGGGCACGGTGACCGTCACCACCTCCGGCCTCGACGCGGTGGTGCTGCGGGTGGGCAACCCCGTGGGTCCGGGCGCGCCGTCCACGGGGCTGCCGGGCCGGATCGCGGGACTGCTCCGCGAGGCCGGTCCGGACCCGGACGCGGTCGTCCGGCTGGGCGACCTCTCGGCGTACCGCGACTTCGTGGACGTGCGCGACGTGGCACGGGCGGCGGCCGCCGCGGCGACGGCTTCCGGACAGCTGCCGCGGATCCTCAACATCGGGGGCGGCAAGGCCGTCCCGGTGCGCGACCTAGTGTGCGGCCTGGCGCGCGTGGCCGGGTTCCGGGGGCGCATCGAGGAGAACGGCGGCGGTTCGGCCCGCTCGGGCGAGGTGTCGTGGCAGTGCTCCGACATCACCGCCGCCGGGGAGGCCCTCGGCTGGCGGCCGGAGCTGACGCTCGACGACTCGCTGGCCGCGCTCTGGACGGCCGTGACGGGGACCGGTCCCCTACCGCGGGCCGGAGACGGCCGGACGCCATGAGCCTGCTGATTCCGCTGTACGTCCATCCGGGAGAGGACCCGGGTTCCTGGCACCGGCTGATCGGGGCGGCCGACCGGACGTACGGGGTCGTCATCAACCCGGCCGACGGGCCGGGCGAGGGCCCGGATCCCGCGTTCACCGCGGCGGCGGACGCGCTGCACTCGGCGGGTGCCCGGCTGCTCGGCTACGTCGACACCGACTACGGCGCGCGCGATCCGGAGCTCGTCGCCGACGAGGTCGCGCGGCACCGGGACTGGTACGGAACGCAGGGGTGTTTCCTGGACCGGGTGGCGCCGACCCCGGCGGCGCTGCCCGGCTGCAGGCGGCTGGTGCAGGGCCTGCGCCGGCTCGGGACGGCTCCGGTCGTGCTGAACATGGGCGTCCACCCGGCCCCGGGGTACACCCGCTTCGCCGACCTGATCGTCACGTTCGAGGGCCACTGGTCCACCTACGTGTCGGCGTTCAGCAGGCCGGTGTGGACCGCACGCCACCCGCCCGAGCTGTTCTGTCATCTCGTCTACGGCGTTCCCGAGGCCCTCGTCCCGCTCGCCGTCCGCACCGCGCGTGACCGCGGTGCGGCGGTGGCCGGGCCCGTGACGGGCGAACTCCCCAATCCATGGGCGCGGTTGACACCCGCCCTGAGCGAACGGGGAGCCTGAGCGAACGGGGAGTCCGGTTCCCTTTCCGCAGATGGATGGCATGTCTCGGTCAAATCTGCGAGGCTTTCCGGTGCCGTCGTCCTGACCCCAGGGCGACGGCACGGAAATCTCACCAGGCGACCGCGCGCACCCGCACGCGGCCGCGGCCGGCCAGCGGCGCACCCCAGTCGTCCCGGACGGCCACCGAGCAGGCCGGAATCCCGGCCGCCTCAAAGGAGTTTCGTGTGAGACCGACCCCCCTCAAGGCCCTGGCGGCACGCGTCCTCACCGTCGCCGCCCTGGCCGCAGTCTCGCTCCCCGGCACCCCCGCGACAGCCTCACCGGACACGGCGCCGGCCGCCGCGGCCGCCTGCACACCCGCCCAGGTGGTGACCAACGGCGGCTTCGAGAGCGGAACTTCGCCCTGGACCCAGTCCTCGACCACCGTCATCACCAGCCGCGCCGGCCAGAGTGCCCACGGCGGCACCAGCTTCGCCTGGCTGGACGGCACCGGCGGGACCCACACCGACACGCTGTCGCAGAGCGTGACGATCCCGTCCGGGTGCAGCAGCGCCAGTCTCACGTTCTGGCTGCACATCGACACGACGGAGACGACCTCGTCGACGGCCTACGACAAGCTGACGGCGAAGATCGGCAGCACGACCCTGGCGACGTACTCGAACCTCAACAAGGCCTCCGGGTACGCCCAGAAGACGTTCGACGTCTCGGCGTTCGCGGGCCAGACCGTCACCCTCGCGTTCACCGGCACGGAGGACTCCAGCCTCCAGACGAGCTTCGTCCTCGACGACATCGCGCTGAACACCTCCGGTGACACGACCCCGCCGGCGGACTCCACCCGTACGCCCTCCGCCCCCGCGTACACGGTGAACCTGACCAGCAACACCACCGGCAAGGGCTGGACCGGTCACGAGAGCGTGACCTTCACCAACGCCTCCTCCACCGCGCTCAGCGAGGTGTACCTGAGGCTGTGGGACAACTACCACGGCACCTGCTCCGCGATGCCCATCGTCGTCAGCAACGTCAGCGGCGGCACCGCCGGTTCGCTCTCGGTGAGCTGCACGGCCCTGCAGATCAGCCTGGCGTCGCCGGTGGCCCAGGGCCAGAGCGCGACGATCGGCTTCGACCTGGCCGTCACCGTGCCCAGCGGCGCCGACCGCTTCGGCTACGACGGCTCCTTCGTCAACATCGGCAACGCCCTGCCCGTCCTGGCGGTCAAGGACGGCTCCGGCTGGCACCTGGACCCGTACACCAACAACGGTGAGTCGTTCTACTCCCTGGCCGCCGACTTCAAGGTGACCCTCGACCACCCGACGAGCCTCCTCGTCCCGGCCACCGGCACCTCGGTCGACACCGCCGGATCGAGCGGCCGTACGGTCACCACGGCGACGGCCTCCAAGGTCCGTGACTTCGCCTGGGCCGCCGGGCCGTTCACCAAGATCTCCGGCACCTCCGCCGCCGGCACCGCGATCAACATCTACTCCGTGACGGGCATCAGCTCCTCCGACGCCCAGTCGATGCTCTCCACCGCCAAGTCCGCGGTGGACGCCCACGCGGCACGCTTCGGCGCGTACCCGTACGGCGAGCTGGACGCCGTGATCGACAACAACTACTGGTTCGGCGGCATGGAGTACCCCGGGTTCGTCCTCGACCTGGTCAGCACCACGGCGCTCACCCACGAGATCGCCCACCAGTGGTTCTACGGGATCGTCGGCGACGACGAGTACAACAGCCCGTGGCTCGACGAGGCGTTCACGGACTACGCCACCGACCTGGCGCAGGGCAAGACCGGGACCAGTTGCTGGAGCAGCGTCTCCTGGGCCTCGTCCGCGGAGAAGATCACCAACTCGATGGCGTACTGGGACGCCCACTCCTCCCGCTACTCCACCGTCGTCTACGGCTACGGCAAGTGCGCCCTGCACGACCTGCGCCGTCTCCTCGGTGACACCGCGATGGCCAACCTGCTGAAGAGCTACGCCACTTCGCACTGGTACGGCGTCTCGACCACGGCCGAGTTCAAGGCGGCCGCCCAGGCCGCCACGACCACGGACCTGACGTCGTTCTGGACGACGCACCGCATCGAGGGCTGACCCTTCCCCTCGGGACCCGCTCCGCCGTTCGCCCCGGTGGCGCCTTCGGGCGTCACCGGGGCGCGCATGGCCGGCCGGGTCGCGGGCAGGTTCCGCCGTACGGCGGCTCCCGGTCCGGGAGCACGGCGCCCGATCATGGGATCCGGGAGCCGCCGGGCTCGGCGCGAGGAGACGTCATGCTGTTGGTACCGCCCCCGTTCGACCCCGAGCTGGCCGCCGCGCTCGCGGCGGTCGGACCGTCCGCGCCGTCCGGGCCGAGCCTGGCGGACATCGCCGCCCTGCGCGCGGTCCCCGAATCCGCCGTACCCGCGTACGACCTCACCGACGGCGGCGCCTTCACGACCACGGACCTGACGGTGCCGGGGCCCGAGGGCTCTCCCGACATCTCGCTGCTCGTCATCAGCCCCCTGGCGCCCCCGGGGAACGGGCCCCGCCCGGTGATCTACCACTCCCACGGCGGCGGCATGGTCCTCGGCAACAACCGGGCCGGGGTGGAGCTCGTCCTGGAGTGGGCGAGGGAACTGGACGCGGTCGTCGTGTCCGTGGAGTACCGGCTGGCCCCCGAACACCCGTATCCGGCCGGGGTGGAGGACGTCTACGCCGGTCTGTTGTGGACGGCGCGGCACGCCGGTGAGCTCGGCGGCGATCCGGAACGGATCGTGGTCGCGGGGGCCAGCGCGGGCGGCGGCCTCACCGCGGCGCTCACCCTGCTCGCCAGGGACCGCGAGGGGCCCCGACCGCTCGGGCAGGTCCTGATGTACCCGATGCTCGACGACCGCAACGACACCACGTCCGCGCACCAGATGGCGGGCGTCGGCGCCTGGGACCGTACGGCCAACGAAACCGCCTGGACCGCCGTGCTGGGCGACGCCCGCGGCGGCCCGGACGTGCCCCCTTACGCCGCCCCGGCACGGGCCTCGGACCTGTCCGGGCTGCCCCCGGCCTTCCTCGACGTCGGCTCCGCGGAGACCTTCCGGGACGAGGTCGTCGACTACGCGTCGCGGATCTGGCGGGCGGGCGGGGTGGCCGAGCTGCACGTGTGGCCCGGCGGCTTCCACGGCTTCGACGCCTTCGCCCCGCACACCGTGCTCGCCCGGACCGCCCGCGCCGCCCGGATCGCCTGGCTGCGCAGACTCCTGGCGTCGTGACGGCCGGCCGCGGTGAGAACCTGGCGCCCCCGTCGCGCCCGCGGGCGCCTCAGACGGGCAGCAGACGGCCGATCAGCGCGCTGAGCTGCTGGGCGTTGCGGCACTCGTGCATCTCCACGAGCTCGGCGTAGGCGAGGGCCGCCGAGTCGCCCGTGCCCCACTGCGAGCGCGCCTCGGGGTTCAGCCAGTGGAAGCGGCGGGCCTGCCGGGTGAGCTGCCGCACGGCGGGCAGATTGGGATCACTCATGTTCGTACGGGCGTCCCCGAGCACCAAGACGGTCGTCCGGGAGCCGACCGCGCCGGTGTACCGCTCGGCGAACTCGCCGAACGCGACGCCGTAGTCGCTGCTGCCGTGCCAACCCGTGATCGCCGCCTCCGCGCGGATCCGGGCGCTCAGCCCCTCGGGGTCGGCGGCGCCGGGCCCGATCAGCCCGGTCACCTCGTCGACCCGGTTGACGAAGGCGAACACCCGCACCTTGCTGAACTCGTCGCGCAGCGCCTGCACCAGCAGCATCGTGAAGTCCGAGAAACCCGACACCGACCCCGACACGTCGCACAGCAGCACCAGTTCGGGCCGCACGGGACGGCGTCTGCGCAGCACGGGGCGCATCGGCACCCCGCCCGTGGACAGCGATCCGCGCAGGGTCCGGCGCAGATCGATCGTGCCGCGGCGGGCCCGGCGGCGGCGCGCGGCGAGGCGGGTGGCCAGTTTGCGCGCGAGCGGCTGTACGGCCCTGCGCAGTTCGGCGAGCCGGTCGCGGCCGGCGAACAGGAAGTCGACGCGGTCGGCGGTCGGGGCCACCGCGCGCCGGGCGATCTCGTCACGGTCGCGCCGCTCGGCGATCCGGCGCCGTGCCTCCGTCGCGACCTGCCCGCGGAACACCTCGATGCGCCGCCGGACCTCGTCCTCGAGGAGCCGGTCGGTGAACCCCGCCGCGCCCCCCTGCGCACGGACGGCGTCCCGCACACGGACCATCAGCGTCTGCGGCCGCAACCGGTCGAGCGTCTGGTACGAGGACCAGCCGTCCGTAGCCGCCGTGCCCCCGTAGCCGCCGAAACCGTCGACGGCCTCGATCGCCAACTGCCCCAGCAGGGCTTGGTCGTTCGCGGCCAGGGCGGCCGTGAGCCGGTCCCGCAGCTCCTCCCGGTCCGCGGGCGCCCCGCCGTCCGGCCCGCCGACGCCGCGCGGGAAGTACACGTCGAAGACGGGGTCGAACACCCGGCGCTGTCCCGGGTTGTGGAGCAGGGTGGCGGCCAGTCCCTCGCGCAGCCGGTCGCGGTCGGCGAAGCCCAGCGCGGCCACCGCCCGAGCGGCGTCCACGGTCTCGCCGGTGCCGATCCGCACGCCGTGCGAGCGCAGCGCGCCGACGAGTCCCGTCAGCCGGTCGGCGGCACCGTCCGCCGGCGCGGCGGCGTTCACACGGCGCCCAGGTCGAGCTTGGCCGCCGCCTTCAGCACGTCGTCCTGGTGCTTGAGGATCACGCCGAGGCTGTCGCGCACGACGTTCTCGTCGAGGGTGGAGGCGCCCAGTGCGAGCAGGGTGCGGGCCCAGTCGACGGTCTCGGCGACGGAGGGGGCCTTGCGCAGGTCCATCTCCCGCAGCGCCCCGACGACCCGCACCACTGACTCGGTGAGCGCCTCGTCGAGTCCGGGCACCTTCAGCCCGACGATCCGGCGCTCCAACTCCTCCTCGGGAAAGCCTATGTGGAGGAAGAGACAGCGGCGGCGCAGGGCTTCGGACAGCTCACGGCTCGCGTTCGAGGTGAGCACCACGAAGGGGCGGCTGGTCGCCGTGATCGTGCCCAGTTCGGGGACGGTGACCTGGAAGTCGCTGAGCACTTCGAGGAGCAGGCCCTCGATCTCGATGTCGGCCTTGTCGGTCTCGTCGATCAGCAGGACCTTGGGGTCGTCGCCGCGGATGGCGGTCAGCAGCGGGCGCGGCAGCAGGAACTCCTCGGAGAAGATGTCCGTGCGCGTCTCGTCCCACGTCTCGTCCCGGCCGGCGGTGATGCGCAGGAGCTGCTTGGCGTGGTTCCACTCGTACAACGCCCGTGACTCGTCGACGCCTTCGTAGCACTGGAGGCGGACGAGGCGGGCTCCGGCGACCTCGGCGACGGCCTTGGCCAGTTCGGTCTTGCCCACACCGGCCGGACCCTCCACCAGAAGGGGTTTGCCGAGCCGGTCGGCCAGGAAGACCGTGGTGGCGACGGCGGGCGACGCCAGATAGCCCGCGTCGGCGAGGCGTGCGGAGACGTCGTCGACGGATGTGAACAGCAACGGGGCCTCCAGCACGCGCGCGGACGAGGTCGGGCTCACTATCTAAGCGCTTGTTCACCCCCGCTGTCACGTGTGACGGCCCCCACGGCACGGAGCGACTGCCGCCGGGAACGGCTCCGGCGCGGAGGCGGCGGCCGCGGGGACGGCCCCGGAACGGGAGCGACGGTCCGACGGGCGGTCCCCGGAACGGGAGCGACGGCCCCGGGCGGCGGCCCCACGGCACAGGAGTGGCCGTCGCCGTCGGCACGGGAACGCCCGGAGCGGCCTGCTTCCCGGCCCGGGGACCCGGGAAGCAGGCCCGGCCAGGGCCTAGGAAACCCGCAGTACGATCTTGCCCCGCCGGTGCTCGCGTTCGAGGGCCGCGTAGGCCCCCGGGGCGCTCTCCAGGGGAACGATCCGGTCGACCTGCGGGATCAGCCGGCCCGCCTCGACGAGTGCCGTCAGCTCTTCCAGACCGGCGCGGTCCGGCTCGACCACGAAGAACACCGCGCGGGCGTCCGCCCCGGCCGGCGGCTCGGGCGGCTCGACGACGCTCACGAGGACTCCGCCCGGACGCAGCACCTCCCAGGACCGGGCCAGGGTGTCCCCTCCGACGGTGTCGAAGACGATGTCCGCGTCCTTCACCTCGTCCTCGAAGCGCTGCCCCGCGTAGTCGATCACTTCGTCCGCGCCCAGGCCCCGCACGAAGTCCAGGTCGCCGGCCGAGGCGGTGGCCGTCACCCGGGCCCCCAGCGCGGCCGCGACCTGCACGGCGAGCGAGCCCACCCCGCCCGCGCCGCCGTGCACCAGCACGCGCGCTCCCGACGTGAGGCCCGCGTGGTCGGCCAGCCCCTGCCAGGCGGTGAGGCCCGCGAGCGGCAGCGCGGCCGTCCGCTCGTGGTCGAGCGAACCCGGCTTCGCGGCGAGCACCCCCGCGGGAACGGTCACGAACTCGGCGGCCGCCCCGTCCCGGGTGAAGGGGATCAGGCCGTACACCGCCTCGCCGGGCCTGAACTCCGTGACTCCGTGGCCGAGTTCGGCCACCACCCCCGAGACCTCCTTGGAGGGTACGACCGGCAGGCGCGGGCTGCCGCCGTCGAGGCCGTCGGTCCAGGTCGCGTCCCAGCCGAGCTCCCCCGGGGTGACCGACGCCGCCCGCACCTCGACCAGCACGTCGCCGTGGACCGGAACCGGCTTCGGCGCGTCCTCGTAGATCAGTTCCTCGGGCCCGCCCCTGCGATGGCCGCGCACCGCGCGCATCGTGCCGTTCATCAGGATCCTCCTCCTCGGGACGGCACACGGCCGCCGTCGAGTCGGTCCCGTCGGGTCCTGGGGCTCCGGCACGGACCGGCCGTTCCTCACGATAGTTCCGGCACCGGCGGCTTTCCTGCCGGGCCCGCGTCCGGTGCCGCCGCGGGCGGTCCCCGGCGGTGAGCGAGCGGGCGTCGGCCGTTCACGGCGAAAAGGTCTGGCCCGTCACCACGGGGGGAGCGACGGGCCAGACCCGGTGTCCACGGTCCCACGCCGGGACCGTGTCGCGCAGTTCCTTCGCGAAGTCCCGTACCGCGGTCAGTCCCTGAGGCGGTCGATCTGCCGGATCTTGTTGGTCGCGTCCAGCGCGGCGACCTTGTAGGACTCGGCGAGGGTCGGGTAGTTGAAGACGGCGTCGACCAGATAGTCGACGGTTCCGCCGCAGCCCATGACGGACTGGCCGATGTGGATGAGCTCGGTCGCGCCGGTGCCGAAGCAGTGGACGCCGAGGAGCTTGCGGTCCTCGGGCGAGACCAGCAGCTTCAGCATGCCGTGCGAGTCGCCGATGATCTGCCCCCGGGCCAGTTCCCGATAGCGGGAGATGCCCACCTCGAACGGCACGCGGTCCTCGGTGAGCTGGTCCTCGGTGCGGCCGATGAAGCTGATCTCCGGGATGGTGTAGATGCCGATCGGCTGCTGGTCGTGCATCCGGTTCACCGGCTCGCCGCAGGCGTGGTACGCCGCCGTACGGCCCTGTTCCATCGAGGTGGCCGCGAGCGCCGGGAAGCCGATGACGTCACCGACGGCGTAGATGTGCGGCACCTCGGTGCGGTAGTGCTCGTCGACGGTGATCCGGCCGCGCGGGTCGGCGGACAACCCCGCCTTGCCCAGGTCGAGTTCGTCGGTCAGGCCCTGTCGTCCGGCCGAGTACATGACCGCGTCGGCGGGTATCTTCTTGCCGCTCTCCAGGACCGTGAGCGTGCCCCGGGCGTGGCTCTCCACGGCGGCGACCGTCTCGCCGAACCGGAAGGTGACGGCCAGGTCCCGCAGGTGGTACTTCAGCGACTCGATCACCTCGACGTCACAGAAGTCGAGCATCCCGGCCCGCTTCTCGACGACCGTGATCTTCGAGCCGAGGGCGGCGAACATGGAGGCGTACTCCATGCCGATCACACCGGCGCCGACGATGACCATGGAGCGCGGCACCTGCTCCAGGTTCAGGACGTTGTCCGAGTCCATGATCGTCCGCCCGTCGAAGGCGACGGACTCGGGCCGTGCCGGACGCGTGCCCGTGGCGATGACGATGTGGTCGGCGCTCAGCCGCTTCTCGTTGCCGTTCGCCTCGACCAGGGCGACGGTGTGGTCGTCCACGAAGCGGCCGATGCCGGCGAACAGGGAGATGTGGTTGCGGGAGAGCTGGCTGCGGATGACGTCCACCTCGCGGCTGACCACGTGCTCGGTGCGAGCGGTCAGATCGGCGACGGTGATGTCCTCCTTCAGGCGGTAGCTCTGGCCGTACAGATCCCGCTGGCCGATCCCACTGAGGTACAGCACCGCCTCGCGCAGGGTCTTGGAGGGGATGGTCCCGGTGTGGATGGAGACCCCGCCGACCATGTCGGGGCGGTCGATGACGGCGACCCGACGGCCGAGCTTCGCCGCGGCGATGGCGGCCTTCTGCCCGCCCGGGCCGGATCCGATGACAATCATGTCGAAGTCGCGCACCAGCGGAGTCTGTCAGCCCGGGCCCTCTTCCCGGAAGGGTGAGCGAGTGATCAGTCGCCCGAGTGACGGATGAAGCACCGGAGCACGGCGCCGGCACCACCGGGGCGGCTTCCGGGCGGGCGGCTGACGGTGTTTCGGCCGGGCGGAGGGGAAGGCGGAACGGCGAAGACTCAGCGGCGGGCGAACGCATGCCGGAATGGGGCGCGGGCCGCGCCCCGTGTGGGCTACATTCGGGAACCCTTGGCATCGGCGCCTCCGGGGGTGAGGTCACGTCGAGGAGAACTCCGGAGCGGCGAATGCATCAGTCCCACCTTTCCGCACCGCCGGCCGCGCCCACCCAGGGGGGACTCGCCGACAGCCTCCGCGAAGCGGCCCTCAGCACCCCTGATCTGCCGCAGCTCGCGCGCCGCGCCGAGGGGCACCCGGGGGGCTGGATCCAGGTGACGGCGGTCGAGCTGTGGGACGAAGTGGTCGACGTGGCACGGGGGTTCGTCCGGTCCGGCATCCGGCCGGGCGACCGTGTGGCCATCATGGCGCGCACCCGCTACGAGTGGACGGTGCTCAGCTATGCCCTGTGGTCGGTGGGCGCCGAGGTCGTTCCGGTCTACCCGACGTCGTCGCACGAACAGGTCGCGTGGATCCTGCAGGACGCGCACTGCGTGGGTGTGGTCGTCGAGGACGAGCAGGGCATCATGACGGTCGGCTCGGCGTGTGCCGCGCTCCCGTTCCTGCGCCACGTCTGGCAGTTGGACACCGGGGCGATGGCCCAGCTGGTGGAACGCGGCCGGACGATACCCGCGACCGCGGTCGACTCGCTGCGCCGGATCGTGCTGGCCGACTCCACCGCGGTCGTCGCGTACACCTCCGGCACCACGGGACAGCCCAGGGGCTGCGCCCTGAGCCATCGCAGCCTGGCGAGCCCCTGCGACACGCTGCTCGAGGGCTGGCGGCAGACGGCGGCCCCGCCGGGCACCCAGCCGGCCGTGCTCGCCTTCCTGCCCTTCTCCCACGCGTACGGCCTGATGGTCCAGGGGATCTGCCTGCGCGGCGGCATCCTGATGGGGCACGAACCGGACCTGCGGGAGGAGACCCTCTCCGAGGCCATGCTCTCCTTCCGGCCGACCTATCTGTACGCCGTCCCGTCCGTCTTCGAGAGGATCTACAAGAACTTCGTGCGGGCCTCCCAACGAGCGGGCCGGGGCGTGCTGTTCGAGCGCGCCGTGCGCACCGCGCAGGACTTCGCCCTGGCCGAGGAACAGCAGCGGCTGGGCACGGGTCCGGGCCCGGGTTTCGATCTGCGGCTCCAGCACTCCCTCTACGAGAAGACGGTGTACCGGCGGCTGCGCGCCGCACTGGGCGGACGGGTGTGCGGAGCCGTCTCGGGCGGCTCCCCGCTGAATCGTGAACTCGCCCTGTTCTTCGCGGGGATCGGCATCTTCGTCCACGACGGGTACGGGCTCACGGAGACCAGTGGGGGAATCACCGCCCAGCCCATCGGCCGGGAGAAGTTCGGCACCGTCGGCCGACCGCTGCCGGGCACCGAGATACAGGTCTCCGACGACGGGGAGATCCTCGTGTGGGGGCCCTCCGTGTTCCAGGGCTACATCAACGACACCGCGGCGACCGCCGCCTCGTTCCGGGGCGGCTGGCTGGCGACCGGGGACCTCGGCCGGGTCGACTCCGACGGCTATCTGACCATCACCGGGCGCAAGAAGGACATCATCATCACCAGCGGGGGCAAGAGCGTGGCCCCCGCGGCTCTCGAGGAACGGCTGCGCGTCCATCCGCTCATCCACCAGGCGGCCGTCGTGGGCGACAACAGGCCCTGCGTGGGCGCCCTCATCACCCTGGACCCCGAGTTCCTGTCGCACTGGCGCGCCGCCCGGGCCAAGGGGGAGTCGCCCGCCCGGGACGCGCGCGAGGAGAACGAGCTGCGCGAGGAGGTCAGGCGCGCGGTCGCGGCGGCCAACAGCACCGTCTCCCGCTCCGAGTCCATCCGGGTCTTCCGCGTCCTCCCGGAACCCTTCGACCTGTCCAACGGGCTGCTGACGCCCTCGCTGAAACTGCGCCGGGACGCGATCGCCCAGCGGTACGCGGCCGAGATCGAGGCGATGTACCAGACCTCCTCGCGCCTTCCCCGGGAGGCGTCGATCGGCGATCCGTCGATCCTGGACGACTCCGACAACGTGTTCCGCTGACACCGCTGACGGTCTCTCACGGGCCCGTCAGCCGGAACCGGTGGTGGGCGTGGCGGGCTCCTGGGTGCGGGGCAGCCGCAGGCTGAAGACCGAGCCGGCGCCGGCCTCGCTGGTGACGAGGACGGTTCCGCCGTGGGCACCGGCCAGCTGCCGGACGATGGCGAGGCCCAGGCCGCTGCCGCCGGTGCGCCTGCTGCGGGACTTCTCCGCCCGCCAGAACCGGTCGAAGACGCGGTCCAGATCTCCGGGAGCGATGCCGCCGCCGGTGTCGGCCACCGCGAACACGACCTCGTCCTCCTCGCGGTGCGCGGAGAGGGTGACCGTGCCGCCGGCCGGGGTGTGGCGGACCGCGTTGGACACCAGGTTGCCGAGCGCCTGCCGCATCCGCACCGGGTCCGCGTCCAGCCGCGGCGCACCGGTCACCTCGGTGACCAGCCGGACGCCGGCGCTCTCCGCGCCGACCCGGTGTGCCGCGGCGACCTGTTCGAGGAGTTCGTCGGCGCGCACCTCCTCGCGGTGCAGTCGCAGCGTGCCCGCGTCGGCGGCGGCGAGGTCCTGGAGGTCGTCGATGACGCGTTGCAGGACCACGGCCTCCTCGTGCAGGGAGGACAGCAGTTCCGGGTCGGGGTCCACGAGGCCGTCGCGGGCCACCTCCAGCCAGCCGCGGATGTTGGTGAGCGGCGTGCGCAGCTCGTGCGCGATGTCGCTGACCATCGCCTTGCGCTGCTCCTCCAACCGCTCGCGGCGCTCGGTCAGTTCGTTGAAGGCGAGCGCCAGGATGCCGGTCTCGTCCCGGGTGGTGACGGGCACCCGCACGTGCCGCTCCGGCGGCTGCTGCGCCGCCTGGGTCAGCGCGCGCAGAGGGCGTACGAGCCGGGTGGCGACCAGCGCGGTCACGGCCACCGTGAGGGCGAGGACGAGTCCGGCGACACCGAACACCTTGGCCTTGTTGGCGGCCGACATGTCGAAGCGGGGGACGGGCCTGTCCCCCGTGCCGAGGAAGAGTTCGGCCACCGGGGCGACGTAGGGCGCGAGTTGGGTGCGCCGGGCCTCGGCGACGCAGGCGTTCGCCGTGCGGGCCGGTGGCCCGTCCCGGTCGACCGGCCTCTTGCCCGTCAGATAGGGAACCGCGGTGGCTCCGCTCGCGGCCTCCAGCGGCAGTGCCAGGGGGTGGTCGAGGTGCGCCCCGTGCCGGTCCAGGCACGCCCGGCTGAGCGCCGACAGGGCGTCCAGGGCCTTCCGCTCGGTCGGGGTCGGGGTGTTGAGCCTCCCGTCGGCGCACTCGGTCGGCACGTAGCCGGGGTCGAGCGTCCCGTCCACGCCCTTCAACACGGTCCGGCCGCTCGGCAGTTCCTCCGTGCGGGTCCGGACACCGTTGCGCTCGAAGCAGAGTTGGCGCACGACGGCCAGCTTGGCCACCTTCAGGCGCTCGTTCGCCGTCAGCCGGTACGGTCCCACCGCGCGCGGGTCGACACCGGTGAGCTGCGCTCCGGGTTCCGTGTAGGTGTCGGTGCGCAGCGGGTCGACGGTGGCGGCGGCCCGGGGCGGCAGGGAGGTCCCGCGGGCGGCGGAGTCGGCGAAGGGGGTGCGGTCGCCCGCGGTCAGGGCGATACGCCGTCCCGTGCGGTGCGAGAGGGCGCGCAGTGTCCCGGTGACACCGGACCAGTCGCGGTGGGTGGCCGCGTATCCGCTGAGCTGCCGGAGGATGTCCATGTCCTCGGCGAGCACCTGGCCCTGTTCCTCCTGGATGGCCCGGGTCGTGGTCTGCACCGCGAGCCAGGCGGTCGCGGCCACGGAGCACAGGGCGACGACCACGGAGGTGATCAGCAGCCGCACCAGCAGGCTCTTGCGCAGGGGCAGGGCGCGGCTCACGCCCGGTCGCCCCTGAGCTTGTACCCGATGCCGAACACGGTCACCAGACGCGTCGGCCGGCGCGGGTCCGTCTCGATCTTCTTGCGCAGGTTCATGATGTGCACGTCGATGGCCCGCTCGGTCGAGGCCCGGTCGATGCCCCGGGTGTGATGCAGCAACTGCCGCCGGGAGAAGACCCGTTCGGGTTCGGCTGCCATCGCGAGCAGGATCTCGTACTCGCCCGGGGTGCAGTCCACCGGCGAGCCGTCGCACAGGACCGTGTGCCGCAGCGGGTCCACCGCGATCCCCGCCGCCCTGACGACCGGATCGCCGCGCAGTCCGTCCGTGGGCCGTCCCGCGCGCCTGAGCACCGTACGGACCCGGGCCATGAGCTCGCGCGGGCTGTACGGCTTGGTCATGTAGTCGTCGGCGCCGAGCTCCAGGCCGAGCAGGACGTCGTCCTCGGTGGACCGGGCGGTCAGCATGAGAACGGGGACGTCGTCGTCCTCCCGCAGCGCCCGGCACACTCCGAAGCCGTCGACCACCGGGAGCATCAGGTCCAGGACGACGAGGTCGGGCCGCCGTCTTCGGACCGCGTCGAGGGCGGCCCGGCCGTCGTGGACCACGGCCGCCGTGTGCCCCTCGCCCAGCAGCGAGCGGCGTATCAACTCCGCCTGCTTCTCGTCGTCCTCCGCGACCAGCACATATGCGCACACGCGGCCGATGTTAGGGGCCCCGGACCGTGAATCGGCCGGGGAGAGGGGCTTCCCACACCCTGACACCTTCCTGACATCCTCCCGGGACACTGCGGGTGGGTCCGGCACCGGCCGAGGGCCCCGCCCGGGGGTGTCAGCGTGCCAGCGAGGCCGCGTCCCCCATGACCACCACGGGGTGGAGCGCGGGGTCCAGGGCGCGCATCAGGCGCACCAGGTCGTCCTCGCGCAGACCGACGCACCCGTGCGTGGGGCCTCCGTGGTCCACGTGCAGCCAGATGCCCCCGCCGCGGGACGCGCCCAGCGGCCGGGTCCAGTCCAGGGGCGTGGTGCCGGACCTGCGGTTGTAGTCGACGGCGACCACGTAGTCGAAGGAGCCGGCCAGCGGTTCGCCCTCGAAGCCCGTGCCGGGTGAGGTGAAGGCGCCCGAGCGGTCGTACGGGAGCCGGGTGCCGGGGTCGGGCCGCAGCCCTCCGGCGTCCGTCAGGGTGAAGACGCCTACGGGGGACCGCAGGTCACCGGCGCGATGGTGGCCGGTCCAGCCCCTGAGGGCATTGCGCGCGGGCCTGCTCGGGCCCGCGGCGCGCCAGCCCGTCTCCGTGCGCTCGTACAGCACCGCGGTGGACACCGAGGAGTTCCTGCCCCGGCCGGTCACCACGAAGGCCTGACGGGTCCGCGACGGGATCGCGGCCAGGGTTTCGGTGCCGAGTCCCGGCAGCCGTCCCGGTGCCGCCGTGTGCGAGGCGGTCGGCGCGGGCGCCGGTGCGGCCTCGCCGTGACGCGCCGGCGGGCCGCCGGCTCCGGGGCCGAGCTTCTCGGCCGTGCCGCCGCCGCAGCCGGCGAGCAGGAGGGAGACGGCGACGATCGCCGCCCGGACACGGTGTGCGGGACTGATCATGCGTCGACCCTGGCCGACACGTATGAGGAACTCGTCAGGTCGTTCACGGTTCGCCGCGTACCCGGAACACGGCGGATCACCACCTCCTCGCCCGGCCGTGGAGATCCCGCGCGGTCCGTCCCGTCACGGGTGGCCCACCCGTTCCGGCGGGGCGACGGGCTCCCGCGCGTTCACCCACCCCAGCAGGGTCACCGAGACGACCGCCGCGCACGCGCACCACGTCGAGACGAACTCCGTCTCCCACAGCCACCAGCAGACCGCCGCGCCCGCCCCGGTCAGGACGCCGAGCAGTACCAGCCCGCGGTCGCCGGAGAGCAGCAGCGCGCCGACGGTGGCGAACAGGTAGCCCACGATGACCGGTTCGGGCCGGGGCAGGTCGACGACGTAGCCCATGGTGTGGCCGCGGATCTCGGCCCTGACGGGGCTGACGGCCATGGCGTGCGCGAGCGCGGCCGCGGTCGCGGCACCGGTCACGAGCGGGAACAGCAGCCGGCGCCGGGCGCGGCCCGGCGCCGCGCACAGCACGCCCGCCGGCACCCACACCGCCAGCAGGGGAAGGGCGATCACGGCCCAGGCCACGGTGGCGGGACCCGTACCGCCACCGGTGTCCCAGACCCGGGCTTCGACGACCTGATGGGTACCGAGCAGCAACGGCAGCGCGGCCAGGGGGAGATCGGCCCTCCGCCGCGTCCGGATCACACAGGCCGCCCCGACCGCGGCGACCCCGGTACCGGCCACCAGATCGGCCGTCGCGCTCCAGCACATCGCGTCCCCCTGAATCCGCCGTCACGGCTTCCCGTCGGCCCCTGTCCACGCTACGACGCCTTCGCCGGGACCCCCCTCCGGCCCTCCGTCCGTCCGGCCGGCCGGACGCCTGCCCGGCGAGACGCTTCCTGAAGTTTCAACAAAGGTGTCCCCGCAGTCCCGTTCGTCCCTGTGCCACGGCCGCGAAGGATGATTGGGTGGGGTCGGCCATGCCGTCCGACACCCAGGAGAGCTCCACAACCATGAGCACCCCGTACACCTTCGAATACAAGGTCGTCACGTTCCGCGAGTCGCTGATCGGCGACGCGCTGGACAGCGACAAGCTGGAAAAGGTCCTGAACAAGCACGCCGAGGACGGGTGGGCGCTCAAGGCGATCACGGCCGCGGACGTCAAGGGCCGCATAGGCCCCGGTGCCGTGGAGGGACTGCTGCTCACCCTGGAGCGACCGCGCGTGTAGCGGTCGTGTGGTGCGCGCGGCGCCGAAGCGGGAGATGCTGTTGGTGACGGGACAGCGGATCCGCAGGTGCCACCGACGCCGTCGGAGGCCTTTCGGCACGGAAGGCCTCTCACGGCTGGACCCACGTCCGGGAACCCTCCGAGGGTCCCGCACCCCGCGAGACCGCTGCCGACCAATCGGCCAGGACGGGCGGCGATGAAGAGCGACGGAACACTCCACACCGGTGTCGTCACCAGCCAGTCGGTGTTCGGCGCGCCCTGCTGGGTCAGTCTCACCACCCGCGACCTGCGGGCCGCCCAGAACTTCTACAGCGCGGTGCTGGGCTGGCGGTGGGCCCCGGGCACCAGGATGGGCGAGCATTACCGCGTCGCCAGCGTCGACGGGGTTCCGGTCGCCGGGATCTCCAAGACCGACTTCGTGGCGAAGACGGCGGTCGCCTGGACCGCCTTCTTCGCCGTGGCCTCCGCCGACGAGACCGTCGCCCGCAGTCAGGAACGTGGCGGCACGACCGCGGTGGGCCCGATCTCACTGCCCCCGGGCCGGGCCGCGCTGCTGGCCGACCGCGACGGCGCGGTCTTCGGGATCTGGGAGGGCGACCTGGTGGCCGGCTGGGAACGCTGGCGCAACGCGGCCCCCTCCTTCATCCGCCTGCACACCCGCGACGCCTTCGACGCCGCCATCTTCTACGGCGAGGTGCTGAAGTGGGCGACCTCGGACCCGGGCTGCTGCGAGGTCGACTACGAGGAGAACGAGGTCGTCCTGCGCAGCTTCGGCGACGTGGTGGCCCGGATCCACTCCGGCGCGCTGGGCGCCGCCCCCGACCCCGCCCTCAGACCGCACTGGCAGGTCCACTTCACGGTCGACGACGTGGAGGCCTGCGTCCGCGCGGCGCGTGCCCACGGCGGCGCCGCGCACCAGCAGGGCATCGGCTCGGTGGAGGCCCTCGTCATCGACCCCGACGGGGCCCGCTTCTCGGTGACCTCGCGAACCGCCCGGTGACGCGGCGGAGGCAGTGCCCACGACCGTCCTGCGGCGAAGTCGTCCCGCCCACGACGCGACGGATCGCTCCGTCAGGGCTCCAATGGAGGATGACGGGATACCACCGGCACGACAGGAGCCGCCGCCCCCGTGGCCGCGCGGCGACCCGATGGAGGTCCGCGATGCCCACTGCTCTCCGGCTCCTGCACGCGCTCTCCCCGGAACACCGCGACCGGCTGATGAGCGTGGCCCGCGAGGTGTCCTTCCCCGCGGACGGACAGATCTTCGAGGCGGGGGGCACCGCCGACCGCTTCTGGGTGATCCGCTCGGGAACGGTCTCCCTGTACCAGCAGGTGATCGCCGACAGACAGATCACCGTCGCCCAGCTCGGGCCCGGCGATCTGCTCGGCTGGTCCTGGCTCTTCCGCCCGCACACCTGGGACTTCGGCGCCGAGGCGTTCAGCCCGGTGCGCGCGTACGAGTTCGACGCCGGTGAGGTACGGACCCTGTGCGACCAGGATCCGACGCTGGAGCTGTCGCTGACCCGGACGATCGGCGCCATCCTGGCCCACCGTCTCGAGACGACCCGGGCGGCGCTCATCGAGCACTACGCGCGCCACGGAGGCGGCCGCTGAGACGGCGGGGCCGGAACTCGGTCCCGCCCACTGTCAGACCCGGCTGCGACAGTGGTCCCATGAACGACGATCCTGGTTCCCCGAACGGCCCCGGCTCCTTCGCGCTCCTGCCCGGAGCGGTCCACTCGCCCGTGATCCTGCACGTGCCGCACTCCTCCCGGGAGATCCCGGCACCGGTCCGCGACGGCATCCTCCTCGACGACACGTCGCTGGAGAGCGAGTTGGACCACATCACGGACGCGCACACCGCCGAACTGGCCTCGGAGGCGGCCGAGGCGGCCGGGCTCAGGCCGTGGCGGTTCGTCAACCGGCTGTCACGACTGGTCGTCGATCCGGAGCGTTTCCCGGACGAGCGGGAGGAGATGCTCGCGGTCGGGATGGGCGCGGTCTACACGCGGACGACGCACCGGGCGCCGCTGCGGCCCGCGGACGCCGATCCGCGGCCGCTGATCGACCGCTACTTCCACTCCTACGCCCGGGCGATGACGGAGGCGGTGACCGACCGGCTGGCCGCCACCGGGCGGGCCGTGATCATCGACGTCCACTCGTACCCGACGGCCCGGCTGCCCTACGAACTGCACGGTGACGGGCCCCGGCCGCCGGTGTGCCTGGGAACCGACGCCTTCCACACCCCGCCGGAACTGGTCGCGCTCGCGGAGAAGGCGTTCGCCGGGCTCGGCGGTGTGGGGATCGACAGCCCGTTCTCGGGCGCGTACGTCCCCTTGCGGTACTACGAGCGGGAGCCGGGGGTCACGGCGCTCATGGTGGAGATCCGGAGGGACACGTACATGAAGGAGCCGGGAGGCCCGGTGGGCCCGGGGTTCCCCCGTCTCGCCGCGGCCCTGACCGCGCTCGTGGACGCCGTGGACGAGTGGACCCGCAGCGTCGGCACCCTGAGCAGGTAGCCGTGGAGGGCCGGGCACTCTAGGGTCGAGGGTGAGCGAGCGCTCAGCCATCGGCCCGGGGAGGGCACAGGAGCATGCCGGTCGTCGACGCGTGGATGCAGCACCCCACTCTCCGTCACTCCAACCACGAGATGTTCGCGTCACTGCGCCGCTGGACCGGCATGAGGACGCTGGAGGAGGAGCTGCCGGTCGAGGTCACCCTGGCCGCGCTGGCGGCGGCCGACGTGGACACCGGCCTGTCCTCTGCCTGGTACGGGCCCGAGGGCGCCCTGATCACCAACGACGAGGTCGCCGGATTCGTGGCGCGGTCGGGCGGCCGGCTGCGCGGGGTCGCGGGCGCCGACCTCACCCGCCCCGTCGCCGCGGTGCGCGAACTGCGGCGGGCCGTCGGGGAACTGGGCTTCGTGGCCCTGCGGATCATCCCGTGGCTGTGGCGGCTGCCGCCCACCGACCGGCTCTACTACCCGCTGTACACCGCCTGTGCCGAGCTCGGCGTCCCCTTCTGCACCCAGGTGGGGCACACCGGGCCGCTGCGCCCCTCCGAGACCGGCCGGCCCATCCCCTACATCGACCAGGTCGCGCTCGACTTCCCCGAACTGACCATCGTCTGCGGGCACATCGGCTACCCGTGGACCACGGAGATGATCGCGGTCGCCGACAAGCACGAGAACGTGTACATCGACACCAGCGCCTACACCGCCCGCCGCTACCCCCCGGAACTGGTCGCGTATCTGCGCGGCCGGGGACGGCGGAAGGTTCTGTTCGGCTCCAACTACCCCATGATCGAGCCGAGTCGGGCCCTGGAACACCTCGACGAGCTGGACCTGGACCAGGAGACCGCCGGGCTGTTCCTGTCGGACAACGCCCGGCGCGTCTTCCGGCTGGACGGCCGTCCGTAGCCGCCGGGACCCCGACCGGCGTCCGGCCCGCCGGAAGCGGCCCGCGGAACCGGACGGCCTCCCAGGACGACCGCACGCCGGCCGCGGCCGTGCAGGACCACGGCACGGACGTCCCCCGGAGGTCCGCGCCCCACCGCCGGTCCCCGGGACGCGCCGGAGCGCCCGACGGGTGCCCGGTTCCCGAGCAAAGGTGACCGATCGTACATACGATTGGCTCTGTATCCGCCCTGCGGCGCCCGCGGCGTCCGCTCGGCCGGAACGCAACTGACCTGCTCGGGGTGGGAGAGGTATGACCCAGGCCGCCAGTCCGGCGCGGACCGTCATTCTGACCGTCGACGACGACCCCGGGGTCTCGCGGGCCGTCGCCCGGGACCTCAGGCGCCGCTACGGCGAGGGGCACCGGATCGTGCGCGCCGAGTCCGGGGAGGCCGCGCTGGAGGCGTTGCGCGAGCTGAAGCTGCGCGGTGACCAGGTGGCGGTGATCCTCGCCGACTACCGGATGCCGCAGATGAACGGCATCGAGTTCCTGGAACAGGCCCTCGACGTGTATCCCGGCGCGCGCCGGGTGCTGCTGACCGCGTACGCGGACACCAACGCGGCGATCGACGCGATCAACGTGATCGACCTCGACCACTATCTGCTCAAGCCCTGGGACCCGCCGGAGGAGAAGCTCTATCCGGTCGTCGACGACCTCCTGGACGCCTGGCGGGTCAGCGACTACCGGCCCGTGGGCGCCTGCAAGGTGGTCGGGCACCGGTGGTCCGCGCGATCGTCGGGCGTCCGCGAGTTCCTGGCCCGCAACCAGGTCCCCTACCGGTGGTACTCGTCCGACACCCCCGAGGGACAGCGTCTGCTGAGCGCCGCCGGGCAGGACGGTGAGCGGCTGCCGCTGGTGGTCACCCCGGACGGCACGCCGCTCGTCGAGCCCCGGGACCCGGAGATCGCGGCGCACGTGGGGCTCGCCACGACCCCCACCTCGGAGTTCTACGACCTCGTCGTCATCGGCGGCGGGCCGGCCGGGCTCGGGGCGGCCGTGTACGGCGCGTCCGAGGGGTTGCGCACCGTGCTCGTGGAGCGGTCCGCGACCGGCGGACAGGCGGGCCAGAGTTCCCGGATCGAGAACTACCTCGGCTTCCCCGACGGCGTCTCCGGGGGACAGCTCACCGACCGGGCGCGACGGCAGGCGGCCAAGTTCGGCGCCGAGATCCTCACCGCGCGCGAGGTGACCGGGCTGGAGGTCACCGGGGCCTCGCGCACCATCCGCTTCTCCGACGGCTCCGCGATCTCCGCCCACGCGGTGATCCTCGCGACCGGCGTGTCGTACCGGCAGCTGGAGGCACCGGGTCTGGCCGAACTGACGGGCTGCGGCGTCTTCTACGGTTCGGCGCTGACCGAGGCGGCCGCCTGCCAGGGCCACGACGTGTACATCGTGGGCGGCGCGAACTCGGCCGGCCAGGCCGCGATGTACCTGGCCAGGGGCGCCAAGTCGGTCACCGTCCTGGTGCGCGGCTCCTCGCTGTCGGCCTCGATGTCGCACTATCTGATCGAGCAGATCGGCGAGGCGCCGAACATCTCGGTGCGCACGGGCACGGTCGTGGAGTCCGCGCACGGCGACGGCCATCTGGAGCAGCTGACGCTGCGCGACGTGGAGAGCGGCCACACCGAACTCGTCGACGCGCAGTGGATGTTCGTGTTCATCGGCGCGGCCCCGCTCACCGACTGGCTGGGCGAGACGGTCCTGCGGGACGACCGCGGATTCATCCTGGCGGGCCCGGACATGACACCCGACGGGCAGCCTCCCCGCGGCTGGGAGCTGGACCGGCCTCCGTACCACCTGGAAACCAATGTGCCCGGCGTGTTCGTGGCCGGGGACGCGCGCGCCGAGTCGGCGAAGCGGGTCGCGTCCGCGGTCGGAGAGGGAGCCATGGCCGTCATGCTCGTCCACCGTTACCTGGAGCAGTCGTGAGCGGGCGGCCGGTGCCGTGCGACGCGGCGGAGCTGAGCACGCTGTTCCTGTTCGAGAAGCTCGACGGCGACCAGCTGGAGCGGCTGTGCCGGGAGGGCCGGACGGAACAGTTCGATCCCGGACCTGTGTACACCGAGGGCGATCCGGCCACCTGCTTCTACGTGCTCCTGGAGGGCACGGTCGTGATGTCGCGCCGGGTCGGCGGGGACGACGTGGAGATCAGCCGCACCTCCAAACGCGGGGTGTACGCGGGCGCGATGCAGGCGTATCTCAGCAGCCCGGACGACGCGCGGTACAAGGGCTCCATGCGGGTCACCGAGCCGTCACGTTTCTTCATCCTGCCCGCGGCCACGTTCGCCGCCATCCTGCGGGACTGGTTCCCGATGGCCGTCCATCTGCTGGAGGGCATGTTCTTCGGCAGCCAGAACGCCCAGCGCACGGTCGGGCAGCGTGAGCGGCTGCTGGCGCTCGGCTCGCTGTCGGCCGGGCTCACGCACGAGCTGAACAACCCGGCCGCGGCGGCGGTGCGGGCCACCTCCGCGCTGCGCGACCGGGTGGCCCACATGCGGCAGAAGCTGGGGATGATCGCCGCGGGACCGTACGCGCGCGACGCCCTGGAGACGCTGGTCGAGATCCAGGAGCGGACCGCCGAGCAGGTGGCCAAGGCCACGCCGCTGAGCCCGCTGGAGGCCTCCGACCGGGAGGACGCGCTCGCCGACTGGCTCGACGACCACGACATCGCGGGCGGCTGGCAGCTCGCCCCGACGTTCGTGCAGGCGGGGCTCGACACCGCCTGGCTGGACCAGGTCGCGGCGGCCGTGGACGGGCCGACCCTCGAGGGCGCGGTGCGATGGCTGAACTACACGGTCGAGACCGAGCTGCTGATGAACGAGATCGAGGACTCCACCACCCGTATCTCGCACCTCGTGGACGCGGCCAAGCAGTACTCGCAGATGGACCGCGCGCCCTACCAGGTCGCCGACGTGCACGACCTGCTCGACAGCACCCTGATGATGCTCGCCGGCAAGATGGGCTCGGGCATCGAGGTCGTCAAGGAGTACGACCGGACGCTGCCCCGCATCCCCGCCTATCCGGGTGAGCTGAACCAGGTGTGGACGAACCTCATCGACAACGCCGCCTCCGCGATGGCCGGCGAGGGGACGCTGACGGTGCGCACCGCTCCGGACGGCGACCATCTGCTCGTCGAGTTCCGTGACACGGGGCCCGGGGTGCCCGAGGAGATCCGCGACCGGATCTTCGACCCGTTCTTCACCACCAAGCCGGTGGGCGAGGGGACCGGGCTCGGCCTGGACATCTCCTGGCGGATCGTCGTCAACAAGCACCACGGCAGTCTGATGGTGCACTCCGTGCCCGGCGACACCCGCTTCCAGGTACGCCTGCCCCTGACCACCGCGGAATCCTCCGAGGAGCCGTCATGACCACGCCGAACGGAATCGACCCGTCCGTACCGCCGAGCGGCACCGGCTGCGCCGAGTGCGACGCCGCCGGCGGATGGTGGGTCCATCTGCGGCGCTGCGCCCGGTGCGGGCACATCGGCTGCTGCGACGACTCCCCGGCCAAACACGCCACCGCGCACGCGCGGAGCACCGGGCACCCGGTCATCCAGAGCTTCGAACCGGGTGAGGACTGGTTCTGGGACTACGACACCTCGGAGCTCTACGAGGCCGGTCCCGAGCTCGCTCCCCCGGTGAGCCGTCCGCTCGACCAGCCCGCGCCCGGCCCCGCCGGACGTGTTCCGGCCGACTGGGCCCAGACGCTGCGCTGAGGCCCCGGCCGGGGCCCGGCCGCGGCCTCAGAGGACCTTGTTGCCGTACATCTCGCCGAGCGGGTCGGCGAGCAGCTCGACCCGGGCGCCGTCGGGGTCGCGGAGGTAGATCGAGGTGCCGCTCTCCTCCATGTACTCGACCCCGGCGGCGTCGAGCCGCTCGCGCAGTCGGCGCCACGTGCCGGGGTCGACGGAGATGGCGAGGTGGTGCAGCCCGCCGAGGACCTCCGCGTAGGGGCCGAGGTCGAGGCCGGGGAAGTCGAAGAAGGCGAGCAGGTTGCCGTTGCCGAGGTCGAAGAAGAAGTGGGTCGAGCCCTTGTAGTCCCGGTTCTCGATCATCTCGGTCAGCGGGAAGCCCAGGACGCCCTGGTAGAACCGTACGGTCCGCTCCACGTCCGAGGAGAGCAGCGCGACGTGGTGCACGCCGCGGGCCGTGCTCTCCGGCCTCTCCGGGTTCAGATGGGCGTCCCTGATCCGCTGACGCTCCGCTTCGATCGCAGGCAGGTCCGTCGCACCCATCACAAGCTCCTCACCTGGAGAACCGTCGACGTGCTCAGTACCGAATACAACCACTTTCACACCGTCCGGCGGCCGGCGTCCGCCCGTGTCCGCCCGCCGGGATGCGCGGCGCGGCGCGAGGGACGATCCTGGATACATGTCCGGACGGGCTCCTTTGGTTGTGCATCCGGCCCTGGATACCAGCGGCCGCGAGGTGACCGCGCGGGGTGAGAACCTCGGCGTGGCGTTCTCGGACGAGGATCTCCTGGAGTTCCTCGGCCGGGCCGGACTGCCGGACGCGGAGGATCTGCTGGACGATCCGGCATGGGTGAAGTGGCGCGGGGGCCAGGCGCACTTCTACGGCACCGGATAGCGGGCGGGACTCCCCGGGATCCCCGGGCCCCGGTGCCGCTCCGTACGGGGCGTGCTCACCCGGGCCGGCGGGCCGCGGGGGGCTGCTCCCCGGCCGGCGGTTCCAGGACGACGAGTGTCCCGTTGGCCTGGCGCAACGCCAGTTCCAGTGACAGGGCGGGGTGCAGCACGCCCGTCCCGTCGGGCGGGACGATCCACTCCAGCGGTCCCGCCGAACGGTAGGGGGGCGGTACGGCGATCCAGGAGCCCTTGCCGAGGTGGCGGAGCCCCGAACCCTCCCACCGGCTCGCGGGGTCGGGCGGCAGGAAGAAGCCCACGCGCCGGGCCGCGCAGTCGGCCAGCGTGGGACCCGGCACCTGGAGCGGGTCGGACCACAGGATGTCGAGCGCGAGCAGGCCGAGTTGCTCGGGCACGCTCAGCACGTCCCAGTAACGCCCGGCCTCCAGGAGCGCACTGCCGCTCCCCTGGTCCCACTGGCGTTTGCACGCCCCCGGATTCGTGGCGGCCGCCGCCAGCCACTCCACGCTCCGCGCCCACATCAGGTTCGTCATGCATCACCCCGGAGATGGTTCCCTCCGCCCGGCAGGTACGCGGGAGGCACAGACCGAAGGACCCGCGGTCGTCCGTCAGGACCTCGGCATACGCATGGTGGTGGATATCTCTACGTGGCGGAAGGGGTGGCGGGGTGTGGCGTTTTCCGCCGGCCGGTCGACGGCCGTGGTGACGGGGCGCGGAGGGACTCCAGGGAGCGGGCGTGGAGGGGGGTCGTGTGCCAGCGGGCCGTGAAGGTACGGCCGGGAAGGGCGCACTCCACGGTCAGCCGGTGCGGGGTCTCCAGGAAGAGCACGTCGACGCGCAGGGTGTCCCGGTCGGTCCAGCCTCCGCTCACCGCCGTCGGCGTCGGACCGGTACCGACGCTCCAGCCGGTTCCTTCGAGCCGCAGTTCCAGTCGTCGGCCGTCCTCGACCAGGGTGACGCCGGTGCCCTTGCCGTCCTCGGCGACGACCACGCCCGTCAGCGTCCGCTGGGCCGCGCAGACGCCTCCGGCGGGAACGAACTCCGCCCGCGACCAGGCGTCCGCGGGCTCCGGGGGCTCCGCCGCGGCCTCGACCGGCGGCAGGGCGAGCCGGGCGAGCCGTCGGCGCAGCGTCTCGTCGCGCTCGCCCGCCGCCGACGGCGCCGTCCCGAACGCGGGCAGCAGATGGCGCCACATCAGGTCCAGCAGCTCCTGCATCCGGTCGGTCGCCGCCGTCGTCGCGATCACGGCGTCGTGTCCGGGCAGCACGACGCAGAACTGTCCGAACGCCCCGTCGCCGCGGTATCCGTGCCGTCCCCGCCAGAACTGGAGTCCGTAGCCCTGCTGCCAGTCCGAGCGGGCACCCTCGGGGGTGCCGTCGGCGTTCGCGACGTGCGCGCGGGTCGCCTCCGCGATCCAGGAGGCCGGCAGGAGCCGCCGTCCCTCCCAGACACCGTCGTCCAGATACAGCTGGCCGAGCCGGGCGACGGCGTCGGTCGCGGCGTGCAGCCCGCTGAAGCCGATCTCCCGGCCGGCCCGGTTCCGTGTCCAGGCGGTCTCCCCGATGCCCAGCGGGTCGAACAGACGGGGCCGCAGGTAGGCGGTCAGCGACAGACCGGTCACCCGCTGGAGGATCGTGGCGAGCGTGAAGGTGGCGGACTGGTTGTAGGCGAAGACGGTGCCGGGGTCGCGGTCCGGCGGGATCAGCAGGAAGCCGCGCACCGCCTCCGCCCGGTCCAGCCGCAGCGCGTCGGCCCAGGTCTCGGTGAGATGACCGCTGGCCATGGCCGCGACGTGCCGGACGAGCATCGCACGGCTGCGCGGATCGGTGATGTCGGCCTCGAACTCGGGGAAGTACGAGATCACCGGGCGGTCGAGGTCCAACAGGCCCTCGGCCACGGCGAACCCGGCGGCCGTGGAGGTGAAGCTCTTGCTGAGCGAGTAGAGCAGCTGGAGCCGCCCGGGGGTGTACGGCGCCCACCAGCCGGAGGCGACGAGGTGTCCGTGGCGCAGGATCATCAGGCTGTGCGGTTCGATGTCCGGGTCGGCCTCGACGGCGTCGAGGAACGCGCTGATGCCCGAGGCGTCGACTCCCTGCTCGGCGGGCGGGCTCTGGGGCAGCGGTCGGGCACTCATACGGGCGGCCTCCGGGTGGCTCGGGTGGCTGGTGGCTGGTGGCTGGTGGCTGGCGGCTGGCGGCTGGCGGCTGGCGGCTGGCGGCTGGCGGCTGGCGGCTGGCGGCTGGCGGCTGGCGGCTGGGAACGGTGGACGGGGCACTGGGTGCATCTGGCATCTTTCCCGGCCGGCCCTCCGGTGTCCACGTCCCGGCGGCGACGGCACCCCCGGTTCTCGGCCTCGACGCCCCGGGACCCTCACCTTTGCGCCAACTGCCTTTACTGAACGGCGAGTTGACGGAATCGACAAGGGGCGCGCCTTCACCCCGGCCAGGAGGCCGGGCGGTGGACCGACGGGGAACACCGGCCTGAACTGTTCGTACGGGCGCCCGAAGACGACGTGACCGAATAAAAACATTCATCTCCAGCCGTCTCCCGTTGAACACTCTTCGTCACCTCCCGCGTACTTCTGGGAAAGGCGAATGTCCGGTACACGACGAGGGATGACGATGGCCAAGGCACATGACTCCGCGGGCGAGTTGATCGCCGGGAGATACCGGCTGCTCGACGTCCTCCTGCGCGAAGAGGGCCGAGCCCTGTGGCACGGCGAGGACACCGCCTTCGGACGGCCCGTCGTCCTGACCCGCTCACGCGCCGCCGGGCAGCCGGGCGAGGAGGCGTCGGAGCCCGCCGCCGACCGGATCCTGCGCATCGCCGGGATCCTCGGTCCGGCCTGTCACGGCGGGGTGGCCGCGGTCCTCGACGTGGTCGAGGAACCCGGCTTCCTGTGGACCGTCACGGAGCGGCCGCCGGGTGACCCGCTGTCCGAGCTCCTTCCGCACGGCCCCGTCGATCACGTCCGGGTGGCCGGCATCGGGCTCGGCGTCCTCGACGTCCTCAGCGCCGCGCACCACGAGGGGGTCACGCACGGCGAACTCGGCCCGAGCCAGGTGTGGGCCGACGAGCACGGCACGGTCACCGTGACCGGGTTCGGCCTGGCGGCGTCCGCCGACGCACCCCGCGTCACCGCCCCCGCGTACGCCTCCCCGGAACAGGCCCGCGGTGAGGGCGGCACGCCCGCGGCGGACCTCTGGGCGCTGGGCGCGATGATGTACGCGCTGGTCGAGGGCCGGCCGGCCGTACGGGACCGGGGCGAGGCGGAGGCCACGTTCCGGGCGGTGGACCGGCTGCCGGTCAGGGCGCCGCGGAACGCGGGCCCGCTCGCGCCCGCGATCCTGGGCCTGCTGCGCTGGGACGCCGTGGAGCGGGTGCCCGAGGCCGTCGTGCGCGAGGCGCTGACCCGCATCCTCCGGCAGAACTTCGAGGAGGTCACGCCCCCCGAGCCGCTGCCCGACCTCCTCGGTCCCGCCGGGGACCACCGCGACGGGGGCGCGGAGGGCGGGAGCGCGGAACGCGCTCCGGGAGGTCCGCCCGTCCGCCGTCCGGTCCTGCTGGGCGCGGCCCTCGCCGTCACGGTCGTCACCGCCCTGGTGTTCGCCGTGACGGCCGGGCTGCCGGGCGGGGACGGCGACGCCGCGTCCGGCCCGGCGCCGTCACGGGCCGCCGCCGGCGCGCCGTCCGCGGCCGCCACCGCCGACACGCCCGCCGGCCGGACGCCCACGGCGTCCTCGAAGCCGTCCCCCTCCCCCTCGCCCACCGCCGGCTCCACGCTGCCGTCCGGCTTCTCCCTCTACCGGGCGCCCCAGGGCTTCGCCGTCGCCCTGCCGTCGGGCTGGAAGCCCCTGGAGACGCAGTCCTCCGACGACCTCGCCTACCGGGTGACCTTCGGGGCGAGCGGGGATCCGCGCACCCTGGCCGTCACCTACAGCACCCGGCTGGGACCGGACCCCGTCGCCGTCTGGAGCGCCAAGGAGCCGAACCTGCGGGCCGTGTCCACCGGCTACGAACGCGTGGGCGCCATCCGGCCGGTGACCTACCACGGCATGAAGGGCGCCGACATGGAGTGGTACTCCGTGGTCGGGGGCGTGCGGGTGCGCACCCTCGGCCGCGGTTTCCTCATCGGGGGCCACCGGGGCTTCTCGCTGCGCTGGACGACCCCGGCGGACGACTGGGACACCGCCGCCAACCGGCAGGCGCTGAGGGCCTTCCTCGACTCCTTCCGGACGGGCGAGGAGTGACTGTCCGTCACCGAGTGTTCATGTCAGTGCCCTTCCGGGATGCGCAGACCCGGACTCCGCTGCGCCAGCCACACGGCGACCTCGTCGGCGATCGGCTGTCCGGTCTCCAGCTCGATGAAGCCGAACTGGCCTCCCTGGTTGCACTCCAGGAACCACCAGATGCCGTCCTCGTCCTCGGCGAAGTCGAAGGCCGCGTAGGCGAGTCCGGTGAAGGCCAGGTAGTCGTGGACCGAACGGGCGATGCGGTGGGGCACCGGCGTGGGTTCCCAGCCGTTCCCCGTCTCGCCGAACCGGCCGTCGACCTGACCGGGCTCGGCGGCCTTGCGGGCGGCGAACATCCGGGTGCCGATGCCGGTGAGCCGGATGTCGGCCCGCTTGGGGATGTAGCGCTGGAGCAGCGCGGGACCGGCCGCCACACCGGAGAAGTCCGTGCCGGGTCCGACCAGTGTGGTGGGCAGGGCCGCCGGAGGCTCGCCGGGCGGCGGCCCCGAGGCCGATTTCACCACCACCTCACCGTGTTCCCGGACGAACTGCTCGGCCACCCGGGGAGCGGTCGTGATGACGGTGGGCGGCACGGCGAACTTGCTGTTGTGGGCCACCCGCAGCTGCCAGGGCTTGTGCCGGGCCTGTTCGGCGCGGCGCGGGTGGTTCATCCAGCGGGTCGAGGCGGAGTAGAGCATGCCGAACAGGGCCTGCCTGGTCTCGGCGGTGAGCCATGCCGAGGGTTCGGCGGCGTGGGCCGCCGGTTCGCCCGGCCTGCGCACCCACACCGAACGCAGGCCCCCCATGCTGAGCACATGGCCGTTGACCGACAGATAGCCGTCGAAGTCGCCGTGGGCGTAGTCGGCTGACAGCACCGCCTTGCCGGGCACGTCGGCGGGATCGAGGCGCACCATGGGCACGCCCCGCTCGTGCAGTCGGGCCACCACCATGTCGGCGGTGACGTCCTGTTCGGCCGTGAGTATGAGAACCGTCATGCGCGCGGCATCCGTCAGTCGTCGAAGTGCGTCTGGGAGCCGGCGGTCGACGTCGTGGTGCCGGTGGCCATCAGCAGCGCGCGGTCGCTGACGGCCGGTCTGCCGTCGGGCAGCACGTTCAGTTGCAGGGACACGTCGAAGTGGTACGGGGGTACTGCGGCCGACTGCCCTGAGGGCCGGGCGTAGTTGAGAGTGAACGGTCGCACGAAAGATCCTCCCGCGGTCGCGTGATGGCCAACACACACCCGTACGTGACACGGCCGTAAGGAATTCATCACTTTCTGCCACATCGGGGTGAAGGTCATCACATCGCGTTGTTTCTGGGCTTGCACATTTCGGATTTACTGGGATGTCCGCTTGGCCGCGGTCTCCGAGTGTCACCTTGATTCCACGCAGACCTTAGGCCATAGCTTCATCCTCCGTGACATCAACGCCCCACCATCCCAGGAGAGTTCCCGGTGAGCGCAGCCATCACCTCATCCGAAGACGCCGCCACGCGGCCCGGCGTTCCGGACCTCATCGAGCGCGACGCGCACGACTTCGGCGCCTACGCGCGCAACGGCGGCTGGGCCTTCGCGCTGAAGGTCGCGCGCAGCGTCCGTCCGGGCGGCCAGTCCCCCGACGACATGCGGAAGGTGTCCGCCAAGGAGTTCGCGGAGCTGGCCGGATGCTCGCCCGAGCGGGTCATGCGCTACTACAAGGCCTGGGACAGGGCCGCCGACGACGGCCTGGTCCCCCACTTCGAGACCCTGCTCCCCGGCGCGGACGTCGAACTGCCGGACTCCGACGCCTGGTCGGCCTATTACGCCTCCCGCTCCAGCGCCGCCTCCGAGCGCGGCACCGCCATCACCGAGGCCGCCGAGGCCGAGGGCATCCGCCCCACCAAGGCCCTGGAGGTGGCCGAGAACCCGACCGCCCTGCGGGCGGCGATCCTCGCCGACCCCTCCACGGCGAAGGCGGCGCGGGCCGCCCTGCTGGACCGCGTGAAGGAAGACCCGGCGCTCCAGACCGAGTTGGCCCGTGACATCGCCCGCACGGATGAGCTGAAGAAGGCGGTCGCCACCGAGAACAGGGCGGCCGACCGCATCGGTTACGTGCGCCAGATCGCGGAGAAGGGCCAGATCAGGACACCGGCCGGACAGACCCTGGACGCTCCGGCACGGCTGCGCTCCGAGGCCGAGCGGCACCTGTCCCTCCTCGACGAGCTCGACGAGGGCGAGGACGCGGGCGAGTGGGCCGCGGAGGCGTACGACACGATGAAGAACCTCGTCGTCGAGACGGTGGAGGCGGACCCCGAACTGCGCGTCCAGGAACGCCGGACGAAGTTCTACAGCAGTTTGCAGAAGGCCACGAAGGTGTTCGAGGAGCTGACCTTCGACGACGCCGACGACATCTACGAGGACGACATGGTGCAGCGTCTGGAGGAGCTCCAGCAGGCGATCGGCACCGCCATCACGGCGCTGCGCGGTGCCGCCGGCCGGGAGTGAGGGGCCGCGCGGCCGCGCGGAACGGGTGCTCCCGCACGGCCGCGCGGCCACCGCGGAAGGCCGTCGGGAGTGAAGCCGCGGTGACCGGGTGAGTACGCGTACTCATGCCACCGTCCCCGGCGCTCCACCACGATGGGGCGACCTGGACGAAGGAGCCCGCCATGCACGGATCAGCCCTCGCACCACCCGCGCCGCGCCCTCCCCGGGCGCGCCCCGCGGAAGGCCCTCCCGGCCGTGCTCGTGGCGGTGGTCGTCACGGGCATGGCGCTCTCCGCGTGGCACGCGCACGACGGGACGACCTGGCTGCTGGAGACCGTGTGGGTGCTCGTCGGGCTGCCGCTGGTGGTACTCGGCCGACGGAGGTTCCCGCTGACGAGCCTGCTGTACTGCCTCCTCGCGGCGCACGCGCTGGTCCTCGCGGTGGGCGGCCACTACACCTACGCACAGGTGCCGTTGGGCGACTGGGTGCGCGACACGTTCGGGCTCGCCCGCAATCCGTACGACCGGTTCGGACATCTCATGCAGGGCTTCGTGCCGGCCGTCCTGGTGCGGGAACTGCTCGGCAGGACGTCACCGCTGCGCGGCAGCAGGTGGCTGGCGCCCCTGACGGTGTGCGCCTGCCTCGCCTTCAGCGCCCTCTTCGAGATGTTCGAGTGGGCGGCCGCCGTGATCGGCGGCCACGGCGCGGACGCCTTCCTGGCGACCCAGGGCGACGTGTGGGACACCCAGTGGGACATGTTCTGCGCCCTGATCGGCGCGACCGTCTCCGTGCTGGTGCTCAGCCGCGTGCACGACCGCCAGCTCGACGCCCTGGCGGCGCGGCCCTCCGGGGACTGAGACCGCCGGCGGCGTGGCCCTCCGGGGCGGAGGGACCTCGCGGCGCCGGGCCTCGGCGGGGCACGACCCGGTCCGGGGCACGGCCCGCCCGGATCCGGGACGCGGCGGCGGCCCGGACGGCACCGCCCGACGGCGGGCACCGGGCCCGGACGGCCGCCACCGGACGGATCGCCGCCCGGTGACACCGGACGGCCGCGGCCCCGGCGGCACGTCCCCGGGCCGGACGGGCGCCGCCACCGGACGGGTCAGGGGACCCGGCCGGGCGACGCTCCGGGGGAGCCGACGCGGCGCCGGGTCCCGCCCGCCGTCACCAGCGGCTCTCCACCTGCTCCTTGATCCGCCGCTCGTAGAGCTCGTCGATCGCGTCCAGCGTCGCGCGGGAGAGCTCCGGCAGCTTCGCGGCCTCCGCGTTGGCGTGGGCCTGTTCGGGTGACCGGGCTCCCGGGATGACCGTGGTCACTCCGGGCTGCGCGACGATCCACCGCAGCGCGAGCTGGGCCGGCGTGTACCCCTCGGGGGTGAGGGCGGAGAACTCGGCCGCCGCCTCCACGCCCGTCGCGAAGTCGACCCCGGAGAAGGTCTCGCCCTGGTCGAAGGCCTCCCCGTGGCGGTTGTACGTCCGGTGGTCGTCGGCGGCGAAGACGGTGTCCTTGGTGTACTTGCCCGAGAGCAGCCCGGAGGCCAGCGGGACGCGCGCGATGATGCCGACGCCCGCCTCCCGGGCCGCCGGCAGGACCTGGCGCAGGGGCTTCATCCGGAAGGGGTTGAGGATGATCTGGACGCTCGCCACGTTCGGGCGGGCGATGGCGGCCAGTGCCTCGTCACACGTCTCGACGCTCACGCCGTACGCCGCGATCCGCTCCTCCTCGACCAGCGTGTCGAGGGCGTCGTACACCGCGTCCGAGGAGTACACGGGCGTCGGCGGGCAGTGCAGCTGCACCAGGTCGAGACGGTCGACACCGAGGTTGCGGCGCGAACGGTCGTTCCAGGCACGGAAGTTGTCGAGAACGTAGTTCTCCGGGATCTGGTCGACGCGGCGGCCCATCTTGGTGGCGACCATGACGTGCAGGTCCGGCCTGCCGCGCATGAAGCCGGCGATGGTCTCCTCGCTCCGCCCGTCGCCGTACACGTCGGCGGTGTCGAAGAAGGTCACTCCCGACTCCGCCGCCGTCTCCAGCACGGCCAGGGCGTCCTTGTCGCTCACGTCGCCCCAGTCGGCTCCCAGCTGCCAGGTGCCGAGGCCGACGACGGAAGCGTGCTGGCCGGACCTGTCGAATGTGCGCTCGTCCATGGCGTCAGTCTGTCACTTCCCCCGGGCCGGACCGGACGTCCCCGCCCCGCGCGCCTCGCCGGCATGGAACGGTTCCCCCCGGGGACGAACAAGCACACATGCCCGCCATGTCGGATAGTGAAGATGCCTGGATCCTCGAGATTGGATCAGCATGGACCGCTATCCGCCCATAGCCGACCACGGCCTGGTGGGGGATCTCCAGTGCTCCGCCCTGGTGTCCGCCAAGGGCGTCGTGGACTGGTTCGCCGCCCCGCGCTTCGACTCCCCCAGCGTCTTCGCCGCGCTGCTCGACCACGACCGCGGCGGCTGGTTCCGGCTGGCGCCCTCCAGCACGGAAGGCACCTGGAAGCAGCTCTACTACCCGGACACGGCCGTGCTGGTGACCCGGTTCATGTCGCCCGACGGGGTGGGCGAGGTCCTCGACTGGATGCCGCCGGACCGCTCCGGGACCGCCTCCGCCCGGCACCGCCTCGTCCGGACCGTGCGGACGGTGCGGGGGACGATGGAGTTCACCCTGGAGTGCCGGCCGCGCTTCGACTACGGGCGGGCCCGTCACGAACTCGTCCTCGGCCCCGACGGCGCCGCCTTCCGCGGCCCGGGGATCACCGCGTTCCTGCAAAGCGCCTTCCCCCTGGAACGGGACGGCCAGGACGTCCGCGGCACCGTCACCCTGAGGGCCGGCGAGAGGGCCGCGGCCGTGTTCACGGTGGACGGCGCGGACGCCGGCGCGCCGCCGCCGCCCACCGCGCCGGAGATCGAGGAGGACCTGGCGGAAACCGTCGAGTTCTGGCAGAACTGGGTGCGCAACTCCCGGTACCGGGGCCGCTGGCCCGACATGGTGCACCGCTCCGCCATCACCCTCAAGCTCCTGACCTACGCCCCCACCGGCGCCCCGGTCGCGGCGGCCACCATGGGACTGCCGGAACAGATCGGCGGCGAACGCAACTGGGACTACCGCTACACCTGGGTCCGGGACGGAGCCCTGTCGCTGCGCGCCCTGCTGGACCTCGGGTTCACCGAGGAGGCGACGGCGTTCACCCACTGGCTGCGCGAACGGCTGATGGAACGCCTGGACCAGGACGGCGAGCGGCTCCAGATCATGTACCGGGTGGACGGCACCCCGCTGGACGGCGAGGAGATCCTGGAGCACTTCGAGGGCTACCGCGGCTCCTTCCCCGTGCGCGTCGGCAACGCCGCCGCCGACCAGCTCCAGCTCGACATCTACGGCGAGGCCCTCTACGGCCTCTCGGAGAGCCGTGAGATCGGCATCCAGGCCGACCACAGGGGATGGAAGGCCGTCTCCCGCACCCTGGACTGGCTCGCCGACAACTGGGACCGCCCCGACGAGGGCATCTGGGAGACCCGCGGCGGACGCAAGGACTTCACGTACAGCCGGGTGATGTGCTGGGCGGCGTTCAACCGCGGCCTGCGGCTGGCCCGCGACTGGAGCCGGCCGGCGGACACCGAGCGCTGGACCCGGGCCCGGGACACCGTCCTGGAGCAGGTGATGGAGCGCGGCTGGAACGAGAAGGAGAAGGCGTACGTCCAGTACTACGGTGGCGGTGTCCTGGACGCCTCGCTCCTGCTCGCCCCCCGGGTCGGTTTCCTGGGCGCCAAGGACCCGACCTGGCTGTCGACGCTCGACGCGATGGGCCGGACACTGGTCTCCGACAGCCTCGTCTACCGCTACGACCCCGCCGCCTCCCCGGACGGCCTGCGCGGCTCGGAGGGGACGTTCAGTCTGTGCACCTTCCTGTACGTGGACGCGCTGGCCCGTTCCGGCAGGCTGGCCGAGGCCCGCTACACGTTCGAGAAGATGCACACCTACGCGAACCACGTCGGGCTCTTCGCGGAGGAGGTGGGTCCCAGCGGCGAGCAGCTGGGCAACTTCCCCCAGGCGTTCACCCATCTGTCGTTGATCATGGCCGCCACCACGCTCGACGAGGCGCTCGACCGCCGGCGCGGCTGAGCGAAGACGCGGCCGGGCAAAGACGCCGGGCGCCGGACGGGCTACACCCGCACCCCGTGCACGTGCTTCGGCTCGACCAGCAGGCCGTAGACGACCAGCAGGGACACGAGCATCGTGAACAGCGACCACCACGGGTAGACCGGCAGGAAGATCATCTGCGCGACCAGGCAGAACGCGGCCAGGCAGATGCCCGCCAGCCGTGCTCCTCTGGAGCCCACGAGCACGCCGAGAGCCAGCAGGGCCATGACGATGCCGATGGCGACGAAGATCCAGCCCCAGGCCGTGTAGTTGAGGATCAGCAGCCGGTTGCCCTGGGAGTACACCTTCGAGTAGTAGCCGTGGTTGAAGATCGCCACGAAGCCGGTGAGGAGGTTGAACAGGGCGCTGACCATCAGCAGGATCCCGGCGAAGGCCACCCAGTGCGAACGCTCCATCGGCGGTACGAGGTCGTCCGGATCGGAAACTTGTCGCTGCATGAGAACCATGAGATCCAGCCGGAGGGCGGACCGCAATCCGCACTGGACCGTTGGTGTCGGAGGGACCGGACGGGGCCGGGGCACCGGACGCCGTCAGCCCGCCGGCACCGGACCCGGTGCCCGGACCGGAGAGAGCAGGACCGCGGCGTCACGGGCCTCCGGCCGCGGGGTGCGGGTGCCGGTGACCGGGTCCAGCCGCCCGTCGGGGCGCACGAGGAACAGCAGCGCGTGTCCGTCCGGGATGCCGTCCGCGACGGGGCGGAGGACGATCCGGGCGCCGTCCTCGTAACGGCGGGCCAGCCCGGGTCTGTTCAGCTCGGCCCCGAACAGGGTGTCGCCCCCCGCGTAGGGCGCGACCACGCCGTGGCTCAGACCGGGCGGCCCCAGCCGGTGGACGAACCCGTCGACCGTGCCGCGCAGGGTCTCCGCGGCCAGCGCGTTGAAGTCGTCCTCCTCGGTGAGCAGCAGGACGCCGGTGATCCCTTCGAGTTCGGCTCCCTCGCCGGTGGCCGCGGCGAGCAGTGCCCCCGGTGCCAGGGGCAGTCCGGCGGCCCGGATCAGGGCGCGCTGGTCCTCCCGGCCGGCCCACATCAGCACGTCCAGGCCGGCGGAGCGCAGCGCGCTGCCCAGGTCGATCGCCCAGGGATCGCCGCCCACGAGCAGCGGGCGGGCCCGCGCCGGGCGCAGCGCGCCGAGCCGCCGGGCGACGGGGTGCGCGCTCAGCCCGTACAGCGTCACGGTGGTGACGATCACCAGGAAGGTGGCGGGCAGGATCTTCTGGGCACCGTCGACGTGGTCGGCCACGAGGGCGGCGGAGAAGGTCGAGGCGGTGGACGCGGCGACGATCCCGCGGGGTGCCATCCAGCCGATGAACGCCCTCTCGCCGCGGAGCAGGTCCGTGCGCAGGGTCGACAGGAGCGCGACCAGTGGTCTGACCACCAGGACCAGGGCGGCGACGAGAGCGAGCGTGGGCAGGACGACATGCCGCAGGGACGCGGGGGTGACCGTGGCCGAGATCGAGATGAACAGCAGTCCGATGATCAGGGAGACGAGGGTCTCCAGGAAGGGGCGGCGCGCCGGGAGGGAGACGCCCGGCAGGTTGGCGAGGGCCATCCCCATCACGATGGCGGCGATGAGCCCGGTGTCGTCCCGGATCGCGTCGCAGGCCGCCGCCACGCCCACCGCGGCGGCGAGCTGGGCCGTCGTGCCCAGGACCTCGCCCAGGTGCAGGCGGCTGAGGAGGAGCCACAGGACGGCGGCGCCCACCGCGCCCCCGATCAGTCCGACGACGGAACTCGCCGCGAACTGGCCGATCTTGCCGCGCAGGTCGCTGCTGCCGCTCGCGACGACGGCGTGGAAGGCGAGCGCGCCGAGGATGCCGCCGACCGGATCGATCAGCGACCCCTCCCAGATCAGGATGCGCTGTAGGCGTTCGGTCGGACGCACGAAGTGGAGCAGTGGTCCGACGACGGTGGGACCCGAGACGACGAGGATCACGCCGAGCATGACCGCCGAGCTCTTCGACATGCCCAGCAGCGGTACCGCGAGAACGGCGGTGGCTCCCCAGGTGAGCAGGACGCCGATCCAGATCAGCCGCACCACGACCCGGTGCATGTGTCCGTGCAGCCCGTTGATGTCCAGGCCCAGTCCGGCTTCGTAGAGGATCACCGCGACGGCGAGCGAGACCATCGGGGAGAAGGCGTCGCCGAGCAGCTTGTCGGGGTCGACGATGTCGGTCAGCGCGCCCGCGGCGAAGCCGACCGGCAGCAGGATGATCAGGGCGGGGATCCGCAGCCTGCTCGCCACGAGCTGGGAGCCGACGGCGAGGACGGCGATCAGTCCGAGGCCCTGGAGGATCTGATTCTCCGTCATGGCTGTCTCCTGCCGGTCGTGTCGGCCGACGGCTGGTCCGTCGCGATCCGCCTCCTGGAGGGTCAGGGAGGCCGGCACGAGGCAGGGAGGTCGTGCCGGCCCGGGTGTCGGCGGTGGCGGTGGTGCCCTGGAAGGGCGGTGGGGCGCGGGCGCCCACCGTCTCAGCCGCCGGTGGCGAAGCCGGGGAAGAGGGTCATCCCGCCGTCGACGAACAAGGTCGTGCCCACGACGTAGTCCATGAGGTCCGAGACCAGTACGGTCACCGCGGCGGCGATGTCGTCGGGGTCGCCCACCCTGCGGTAGGGGATCAGTCTGAGCAGTTCGGCCTCCGCCTCGGGGGTCTCCCAGGCGCTGCGGTTGATCGGGGTCCGGATGGCGCCGGGCGCGACCGCGTTGACCCGGATCCCGTGCGGACCCAGCTCCTGTGCCAGCGTCTGCATGAGCATGAGGACACCGCCCTTGGACGCGGCGTAGTTCAGGTGACCGGACCACGGAATGATCTGGTGCACGGAGCTCATGCAGACGATCTTCCCGGCGGAGCGGGAGACCTCGGGCACGACCCCGCGCCGCAGGAACTCCTTGGTCGCCTCCCGGGCGCACAGGAACTGACCGGTGAGGTTCACGTCGATGACCTTGTGCCACTGCTCGACGGTCATCTCCGTCACCGGCGCGTCCCGTTGCAGACCGGCGTTGGCCACCAGGATGTCGATCGTGCCGAACTCCTCCAGCATGCGGGCGAACATCCCGACGACCTGGCGCTCGTCGGACACGTCCGCCTCGCACGCGAAGGCCCGCACACCGAAGCCCCGGATCTGCCGGACCACGTCCTCGGCGGCCTCCTGGCCGAAGACGTAGTTGACGACGACATCGGCGCCCGCCCGGCCCAGCGCGACCGCCGTCGCCAGTCCGATGCCGGAGTTCGCGCCGGTCACCAGTGCCTTCTGGCCCCGCAGCAGCGGCAGTGCCGCCAGCTGCGCGGCGGTGTCCGTGCCTGAGGTCACTGCCGTCTCCCGTCCGCCGTGGTCGGGGCGGCTTCGGGTTCGGCGGCCCCGCACCGAGGCAACCACTCCCGCCGGAGGTCGGCGACGGCGGACCCGCCCCGCTCGGCCGTTGGAAGTAGCCGGGTCCCTCCGGCGGAGCAACGGCCCGGGCGCCCGGCCGTGCCGCCTGGCTCCGGGAGCGGCGGCACGCACGGCGCCCCGGAGTGCTCCGGGGCGCTGTTCCGCGGCAGCCGCTTCCCTCGCCGCAGGACACGAACCGGCGGTGCCGGTCGGCGCGGTGGCCGGTGGAACTCCGTGCCTCTCCAGAGCAGGAGCCACCGACCCGGAACCAGAGTGCCCTCCGAGGCGGGTGTGGCGTGTGTGATTCGCCGCCATGTCATCACCTTGTAAGGAACAGCACATCCGGCACGGCGCCCGGAGACGCCGTCCGAGAGCGTCGGAGTGCCGGTCGGCCATGCCGGGTCACCTCCACGCAACCCGATGATCAACACAAACTCCCCTCCTTTCCACGGCATGTGACTGACCCTCACAACGCGAACCGCGAAGCGAGGTCACGCCGCTTCGACCTCACCCAGGTGAACAGCACCGCGATACAGCTGAGTTCAACGTCACTTCCTCACAGAACCCTTCAACTCCTAACAACCGCAGGTGATTTGGAAGCGTTCTCTGCTTCACGTCTTGACGCCTGTGGTGCAGACCTTTAGGTTCACCGATCGCCATGACTCCATGGATGCATTCGATGTTCACGGACATGAACCCCCCACTGATTCAGGAGTGTCCCGCATGTCCAGATTTCCCCTGCCCGGATCCCGAAGGGATTCCGGGCGCCGTAGAACGGCCGGGCTGCTGACCGTGACCGCTCTCGTGGCGACCACGGTGTCGGGCCTGACGGCCGCCCCGCAGAGCGCCGCCGCGCAGGACGACGCCGCCCGGAACGGCGCTCTCGCGCAGTCGGCCGCGGTACCGGCCGACTGGGCCACCGTCGTCAACGCGGGCAGCGGCAAGTGCGTCGACGCCCGTGCCGCCGGTACGGCCGACGGCACGGCGGTCCAGCAGTACGCCTGCAACGGCAGCCAGGCGCAGCAGTGGCGGTTCGCCGCCACGTCGGGCGGGTACTCCCAGGTCGGCAACCGGGCCGACTCCACCGAGGCGTGGGACGTCACCGGCGTCTCGACCGCGGACGGCGCGCCGGTACAGCTGTGGACGTACGGCGGCGGCGCCAACCAGCAGTGGCAGCCCGTGGCGGAGGCCGGCGGCACCTACCACTTCGTGAACCGGAACAGCGGCAAGTGCCTCGACGTGCCGAGCGCCTCCACCGCCGACAGCGTGCAGCTCCAGCAGTACGCCTGCAACGGCACGGCGGCCCAGTCCTTCCGCGTCGACACGGTGGGCGCCCAACAGCCGCCCGGGACGCCGGACCTGGGCCCGAACGTCACCGTCTTCGACCCGTCGACCCCGGCCGCGACCATCCGGAGCAGCCTCGACTCGGCGTTCGCCCAGCAGGAGACCAACCAGTTCGGCACGGCCCGGAAGGCCTTCCTCTTCAAACCCGGCACCTACAGCGCCGACGCGAACGTCGGCTTCTACACCCAGGTCGCGGGACTCGGCCTGTCCCCCGACGACGTCACCATCCGGGGCACCGTGCACGCGGAGGCGGACTGGTTCCAGGGCAACGCGACCCAGAACTTCTGGCGTTCGGCGGAGAACCTGTCGGTCACTCCCCCGTCCGGGTCGGACCGCTGGGCGGTGTCGCAGGCGGCGCCCTACCGGCGCGTGCACCTGCGCGGCAACCTGGCGCTGGACGACGGCGGCTGGTCCAGCGGCGGCTACATGGCCGACACCAGGATCGACGGTCAGGTGAACTCCGGTTCGCAGCAGCAGTGGCTGTCGCGCAACACCGACTGGTCGAGCTGGACCGGGTCCAACTGGAACATGGTGTTCGTCGGCGCGAGGAACGCGCCCGGCAACAGCTTCCCCAACCCTCCGTACACGACGGTGGACCGGACACCGGTCTCCCGTGAGAAGCCCTTCCTGTACGTCGACACGGCGGGCGCCTGGAAGGTGTTCGTGCCGTCGGTGCGCACCGACTCCAGCGGCACGAGCTGGGGTTCGGGGGCCCCGGCGGGTACCTCCCTGCCGCTCTCCGACTTCTTCGTGGTGAAGCCGGGCGCGACGGCGGCGCAGATGGACGACGCGCTGGCCCAGGGCAAGAACCTGCTGGTGACGCCGGGTGTCTACCACCTGGACCGGACGCTCAGGGTCACCCGGGCCGACACCGTGGTCCTCGGACTCGGTCTCGCCACCCTCGTCCCCGACAACGGCGTGACCGCCATGACGGTGGCCGACGTGAACGGCGTCCAGCTCGCCGGGCTGCTGATCGACGCGGGCACCACCAACTCCGCGCAGCTGCTGGAGATGGGACCGAGCGGCTCCTCCGCGGACCACGGCGCCGACCCGAGCTCCCTGCACGACGTGTTCTTCCGCGTCGGCGGCGCGGGCGTCGGCAAGGCCACCACCAGCCTGACCGTCAACAGCGACGACGTCATCGGCGACCATCTGTGGCTGTGGCGCGCGGACCACGGCAGCGGGGTCGGCTGGACCAGCAACACCGCCGACACCGGGCTGGTCGTCAACGGCGACGACGTGACCATGTACGGCCTGTTCGTCGAGCACTACCAGAAGTACCAGACCGTCTGGAACGGCAACGGCGGCCGCACGTACTTCTACCAGAACGAGATGCCCTACGACCCGCCTGACCAGGCGGCCTGGACGAGCGGTTCGACCCAGGGCTACGCCGCCTACAAGGTCGCGCCGTCCGTGACGAGCCATCAGGTGTACGGCTTCGGCAGCTACTGCTACTTCAACGTGAACCCCTCCGTCGCGGCGGAGCACGCCATCGAGGCACCGAACAACGCGAACGTGCGCTTCAAGGACATGGTGACCGTCTCCCTGGGCGGTACGGGCACCATCCGGCACGTCGTCAACGACCGGGGCGGTCCGTCCAACTCCTCCACCAACGTGGCCGACCTCGTCAGCTACCCGTGACCGGCCCCGACACGTACGGAAAGGAGAGCCGGATGCGCATCAGCCCGTCCGTACCGGCACGCGGGGTCCTGCGGGTCCTCGTCCTGCTGGCGGTCCTGCTCGGCCTCGCGGCGCCGCCCGCCGCGCACGCGAACGCCTCGGCGGCCCCGTTCAAGGTGCTCGCCCTCTACAGCGGCACCTGGGACGCCGCCCACATCAGCTTCGTCCACGAGGCCAACGACTGGTTCCCCCGCCAGGCCGCGGCGAACGGCTTCACCTACACCGCGAGCAACGACTGGGACCTGCTGGCCGACGGAGGAGTGAAGGCGTACCAGGTCGTCCTGTTCCTCGACGACCTGCCGCAGACTCCGGCCCAACGCGCCGGTTTCGAGCAGTACATGCGCGGGGGCGGAGGATGGATGGGCTTCCACGTCTCCGCCTTCACCACCGACGCGCAGAGCTGGTCCTGGTACCACGACCAGTTCCTCGGCAGCGGGAACTTCAGGTCCAACACCTGGGGACCGACCACCGCCGTCCTGAAGGTCGAGGACCGGACGCACCCCGCCACCGCGAACCTGCCCGCCACCTTCACCTCGTCGGTCAGCGAGTGGTACAGCTGGTCCGAAGACCTGCGGCAGAACCCGGACATCAAGGTCCTCGCATCGGTCGACCCGAGCAGTTTCCCGCTGGGCACGGATCCCGCCCAGACGTGGAACAGCGGTTACTACCCGATCCTGTGGACCAACACGAAGTACCGCATGCTGTACGCGAACTTCGGCCACAACGCGATGGACTACGCGACGAACACCACCCTGTCGTCGACGTTCGCCAGCGCGACGCAGAACCGGTTCCTGCTGGACGGGATCAAATGGCTCGGCGGGGCGGACACGTCGGTGCCGCCGGCGGACCCGATCTCCGAGACCGCCTGGTACACGCTGGCCGCCGCGGGCAACGGCACCTGTGTGGACGCCCGTTCGGCCGGCACGGCGAACGGGACCGCGATCCAGCAGTACGCCTGCAACGGCACGCAGGCGCAGCAGTTCCAGTTCCGCCCGACGGACGGCGGCTACACACGGATCGCGCTGCGGCTGAACCCGCAGCAGGTCGTCGACGTCACGGACCGCTCGACGGCCGACAACGCCCCGCTACAGCTGTGGAGTTGGTCGAGCGGCCAGAACCAGCAGTGGCAGCCGGTGCGGGAGAGCACGGGCCGCTATCACTTCGTCGCCCGTCACAGCGGCAAGTGCCTGAGCTCCGCGGGCTCCGCCGCGAACGGCGTACAGCTCACCCAGCGCGGCTGTGACGGGTCGGCCTCCCAGAGCTTCGCGCTCGCCGCGCGGCCCTGACAGGCGCGCGGACGTCCGGGTGTCTTTGCCGCACGTGCGGCAAAGACACCCGGACGTCCGTCGTCGCGCGGCCGCGAGGGCCCGGCCTCACACCTTCCGCCACCTGGCCATCGCGAAGGAGAACAGCCCGAACAGGACGAGACCGGCGGCGACGCAGGCCAGCAGCCACGGGCCCATCGGCGTTCCGGCGAAGGACCGCAGCGTGCCGTCCATGCCCTTGGCCTGGTCGGGCTGGTACTTCACGGCGGCCCGGACGGCGAAGACTCCCGCCCCCGCGAACACCGCGCCGCGCGCGGCCCCGCCGCCCACGCCCGCCGTGTCGACCGTCCTGCGCACCCGCCGCGACATCTCACCGAGCTTGAGGTGCTTGTGATACTTGCGCATGACGGCCCGGGCGGCGATCCAGACACCCGCGACGACCAGACCCGCTCCGGCGGCGCCGACGATCCACTGGCCACCGGGTATCCCCAGCGCCTTGGCCGTGACGTCCCGGGACTGCCGGTCGCCCGAACCGCTGCCGCGCGCGCCGGCCGCGAAGGCCAGCACGGAGTAGGCGACGAACGCGTAGAACACGCACCGCCCGGCCGCCGCCAGGCGCTTGCCCGCCTTGCCGCCGTCCTCCCCGGCCGAGCCGAAGGCGGCCTCGGACAGCCGCCACAGCGCCATGCCCACGAGCCCGGCGCCGAGTGCCCACAGCAGGACCGCCCCGAACGGCTTCGTGGCGATCTCCTGAAGGGCCCCGCCCCGGTCGGCCTGCCGCCCGCCGCTGTCGCCGAAGGCGATGCGCAGGGCCAGCAGGCCGACCAGGACGTAGATCACCCCCCGCGCGGCCAGCCCCGCACGGGCCGCGCCCTCACGCGCCGAGCCGGTCGCCGCGCGGCGGGCGCCGATCTCCCCGTCGCGGACCGCCGCCCCGGCGTTCACACGGGCCGCGTCTCGTGCGCGGTACGCGAATCCAGCCTCAGCTTCATCTGAACCTCCTGGTCACCGGCCTCCGTGCCCAGTTCGTGCACGGTGAAGACGGCGTCGAGGGCCTCCCGCAGACGTCGTGTCGCCAGGGGGCCGCCCTGCGCCTCCACGGTCGGCTGCCCCGAAAGTTCCACGACAGGCCCGGGAGTCCCACCGGGGTCACCGGCGGTGTCGAACAGCACGGTCCACACCGTCGGCCTCCCGCTCCCGGACTCGTGGGGCTCGTCCGCGCCCTCCCGGTCCGCCGTGAAGCGGCCGCACAGGACACCGAGCACGCTCTTGGCGTCGGCCGCGGAACAGTCACCGAGCATCACGTGAACCGTTGACGCGGGCAGTTGTTGCACGCTCATGAAAACCCTCTCCCTCGCGTCGGCGAACAGACGGACGCGCCCGCGGACGAGCACGCCGCGACGATGGTGCGAGTACCCAGCGATCAGGCGCGAAACGAGGAACGCACGCATTGGTTGCGCCCTTACCGGCCCAGGTCAGAAAGGTCCGTGAGCTATGTTGAGTTCTCGTGGGACGTGAAGGAGGCACACCGGTGCCATCGCCGCAGCAGGCACGCGCACAGGCATCCGCGATCACCTCGGGAAAAACGGCGCCCGAGGCGGGCGTGGCGCCCACGTCCCAGCTCAGGGAGCTGTTCGACGGCCCCCGGCTCTCCCCGGGCCAGCGGCGCATCGCCCAGTACCTGATCGAGCACATCACCGAAGCCGCTTTCCTGTCGATCACCGACCTCGCCGAACGGGTGGGCGTGAGCCAGCCCTCCGTGACCCGCTTCGCGGCGGCGGTGGGCTTCAGCGGTTACCCCGCGCTGCGCGAGAGCCTCCAGGCCATCGCGCTCAGCACCCTGGGCAGCACGCCGGGAACCCCGGCCGAGGTCACCAGCAACGAGCTCCAGGCCGCGGTGGACGCCGAGATCGAGAACCTGGAGAACCTGCGGCGGGACTTCACCGATCCCGACCAGATCATCCGCGTCGGCCGGGCCCTGTCGGAGTCGACGCCGCTGACGGTCCTCGGGCTGCGGATCTCCGGCTCGCTGGCCGAGTACTTCGCGTACGCCGCCCGCCGTATCCACCCTGACGTGAGGGTGGTGACGCGTGGCGGCTCGGTCGCCTACGACGCGCTGCTCCAGTCCCGGGAGGCGGGCGGCAGCTGGGTCCTGGCCTTCGGGATGCCCCGGCACGCGCAGGAGACGCTCACGGCCATGCGGGTGGCGCGCAGCGCGGGTCTCCGGGTGGCCCTCGTCACCGACCTCGGGCTCGGCCCGCTGGCCGACGAGGCCGACGTCACCTTCGCCACCGGCACCGGCTCCCGCCTGGTCTTCGACTCCTACGCGGCGCCCGTGGTGCTGTCGGCGGCACTGCTCCAGGCCATGACCGACGCCGATCCGGAGCGCACGCAGGCGCGCCTGGAGGAGTACGAGCAGGTGGCCGAGCAGCACCAGTTCTTCCTGAGGGACTGACCCCCGGCACCGCCCCCGGCACCGGGGGCGGGCGCAGGAAGCCCCGCCGTCCCGCGGACGGACCCCTGTCACGAACGGGGGCCCTGTATCACGCGGACGTTACACCCACACGCACTGTCACCCCGGCATCACGGGATCATTCACAACAAAGCACGCATGAATGTTTTCATGTCCTTGCGCTTCTGGCGGCATATATAAATACTTCTTTCGGATCGTGCCCCGGAGGCTTCCAGGTCACGACCCATGAACACCCGGGGCCGTCCGCTCCTACCCGCATCGGGTCCCGTGTGTTCGAACGGGTCTCGCCCGCGAGACCTGTGGTGGCGGCCCCGGTACCCCTATGCCGGGGCCGCCCCAGAGTCCCCCGCCGACGTAACCCGGAAGCGATGAACATGGCCCTGACGTATTCACCGATCACCTCGGACTGGCCGTGCCAGGTCAAGACCCCAGGCAGCTTCGACTGGGAGCGGTCGGCGGTGAAGTGGCTGCGCGAGCTGGTGCCGAGCCGCTACGCGAGCTACCCCGTCCTGCACAAGCACCCCGTCCTGCTCGCCCGCCACGCGCACCTCCAGGTGCAGCAGGAGATCAGGGTCGCGCGCACGGCCCTGCAGACCGCCCGCTCCGAGCTGCCCGGTCTCGGCCTGCCGGAGGGCGTCATCGAGCACTCGATCAAGATGTACGCCGCCGAGGTGATGCAGCTCCAGCACATAGCCCGGAGCATCCGTACGGTGTCCCAGGCGCTCGCGGGTCACGCGCATCCGCGACACTGAGGTCCCGGGCCCCGCCACCGGACCGGTGGGACCCAGACCGAGGGAGACGGCGTGGACAGTGCCGGACAGCAGACCGACCGCGCCCGTGGGGGCGGTGACCGCGCGCCGGTCGCACCGCTCGACGTGCGGTGGATCCACGGCTCGTCCTCGGCCAAGCACAACACGGACCCCGACGTCCAGGTCCACGCCTACGACGAGAACACGGTGATCCTTCGCCAGAACATGGCGATCGACTACGAGGCGCCCTTCATGTTCCTGCTGTTCGGGACCGCGCGGGCCGTCCTGATCGACACGGGCGCCACGGCCTCGGCCGACCACTTCCCGCTGCGCCGGGTCGTCGACGAGGTGATGGAGTCCTGGCTGGCCGGACACCCCCGTGACGACTACGGGCTGCTGGTGCTGCACACCCATCCGCACGGCGACCACATCGCCGGGGACGGCCAGTTCACCGGCCGTCCCGGCACCGAGGTCGTGGACGCCGCCCTCGACAGCGCCTGGGACTTCTTCGGGTTCCACGCCGATCCCGACGCCGTCGCCCGGGTCGATCTCGGCGGCCGGGTGCTGGAATGCCTGGCCACACCGGGGCACCACGAGGCCTCGGTGACGTTCTACGACCCCTGGACCGGGATCCTGTTCACCGGTGACACGGTCTATCCCGGACGCCTGTACGTCGAGGACGGGCCGGCCTTCGCCCGCACCGTCGACCGGCTGATCGACTTCTGCGGGAGCCGCCCGGTCACCCACGTCCTCGGCTGCCACATCGAGATGACCCGGGAACCGGGGCGGGACTACCCCGTGCGGACCACCTACCAGCCCGACGAGCCGCCGCTCGAGATGACCACGGCCCAGCTCCTGGACATCCGCCGGGCCGTCGAGTCCGTCGGTCCACGACCCGGCCGGCACGTCTTCGACGACTTCGTCCTCTGCCTCCGCGACCCGCACCGGTGAGAAAACGCACACCCGGACAGGCCCCGCCCGGGGAGACAGGGCCTGTCCGGCGGATCAGGTCGGAGGAAGCCCACGGTGCCGTGTAGCCTCGCCTCTCCGGCAGGATCCGCCGGACAGGCTCTAAGCCGAGCGCGGGCGGGCACACGGGAAGGAAGCGCACCCGACGACCTCTCTGGACGGAAGCATGGACTCGACCTCGTGGACCCTGGTCCTCGTCATCGTCGCGGTACTCGCCGCCGTCGCGCTCGTGGCCGCGGCGGTACTGCTGCGCAGGCTCGTCCGTACCCGCCGTGACCTGCGGCGGGCCGGACTGCCGACCGGGCCCCGCTGGGTGTTCTGGGGCGCCGTCGCCTATCTCGTGCTGCCGGTCGACCTGCTGCCCGACCCCGTCTACCTGGACGACATCGGCATCCTGCTGCTCGCCCTGCGCTCGCTGCGCGCGGCCGTGCCCCCCGTGCCGTTCCGGCCGCCCGCCGCTCCCGCCCCGCACGGCACCCGCCCGGTCACGGGCAGGGCGCAGAAGCGGTAGGTCCCGGGAACCGCAGGACGCGGGTGGTCCGTTGAGCGGTCGACGGCCCGTGTTCCGCCCCCCGGGCGGGGAGCACGGTTCACGACCTCGACGGGCGGCGGCATGAGCGAGCTGGTTCCCGGGGGCAACACGCCCCTGCCGGACGGGATCCTGACCTTCAGGGTCCCGGGCCCCTTCGACGTGTCCGCGCTCGTCACCGACGACGGCGGCAAGGTGCGCGGCGACGGGGACTTCGTGTTCTACAACCAGCCGGCCGCGCCCGGCGTCCGTCTCGACGGCGACCGTCTCACCGTGGATCCGCCGCGGCTGCGGCCCGGAGCGTCCCGCGTCACCCTCGTCGTCAGCCCCGCCGACCTCACGACCCCCCTGGGCCGGGGGCCCTCCCCCACGGTCCAGGTCACCGCGGCGGACGGCCGCGCCCTCGCCCGGTTCACCCCGCCCCGGCCGCAGCGGGAGACCGTGCTGCTCCTCGCCGAGCTGTACCGGCGCGGCACGGCCTGGAAACTCCGCGCCCTCGGACAGGGCTACGCGGACGGACTGGCGGGGGTCGCGCGGGATTTCGGGGTCGAGGTCACCGAGGACGGCACGCCGCCGGGCGGAGTGCCGGCCGTCCAGCCGGGCACCGGGCCGGTCGCGGCCGCGCGGGGCGCGTCACCGGGGACGCCTGGAAGCGGCCCCGACCCCGACGGATTCCTGGGACCGGTGAACTCCGCGCGCGCCGCCGCCGGTTCCCCGCCCGTCCGCCTCGACGCCCGGCTGACCGCTGCGGCGCACGCCCACGCCGGCGCCATGGCGGCCCACGGCGTCCTCGCCTCCGAGAGCCCGGACGGCGTCTCCGTCCACCAGCGCGTCCTCGCGGCCGGTTACTCCTATCTGACCATCGGCGAGCACCTGGTCTCCGGCCCGCGCACCCCGCGCGAGTTCGTCGAGTACTGCCTCTCCGCCGAGCGGTCACGGCGCACGCTGTGCGATCCGGCCTTCGACCAGGCGGGACTGGCCCGCGTCCCCGACCCCCGCACGGGCGACCCGTACTGGACGGCGCTGTGGGCGACGCCGTTCAGCCAGGCGGGCCTGGACCGGACGGCGCGCGAGGTCATCGCGCTCACCAACACCGAGCGGGCCTCGGCCGGGCTCGCGCCCCTCACCGCGGACGTGAGGCTCACCGCCGCGGCCCAGGCCCACAGCGCCGACATGGTGGCCCGCGACTTCTACGCGCACACCGCCCCCGAGGGCGGCCGGCCGTGGGACCGTGCCGCCGCCGCGGGCTGCACGCACCGCGCCATCGGCGAGAACATCGCCTGCGGACAGCGATCCCCCGCCGAGGTCGTCCGGGGCTGGATGGACAGTCCCGGCCATCGCGCCAACATCCTCAAGCCCGACTTCACCCACATAGGCATCGGCCTGGCCGGCGGCGGCAGGGCGGGTACGTACTGGACCCAGCTCTTCGGCGGCTGAGCCGGCGTCAGCCCTCGGCCGCCGACGGGCCGGACGGCACCGGCACGTCGTCTTTCCGCCAATTCACCGATTCCGCCCCGCCGTTTCCGTTCCACCTCCCGGCAATGCGACCCCCGCGCCCCTCCAGCGCGTACAGATGGTGCCGTCGCCCGCGTCCGCGGCGCGGTCCGGGCCGGGACGTCGAACCGGCAGATGGCACTCGGGAGAATCAGATGGTCTCAGCAACGGCGGTTACGGGGACGGCGCTGGGCGCGGTCATGGTGTCCCTGCTGACGGCCCCGGCCCAGGCCGTGACACCGGCGGGCACGGCACGCGCCGGTGCCGGACGGAGCACGGTGGCCGCCGCCGCGACGCCCGACGACTCGGGCCTGCGGGCGATCCTGCGGACGGCACGCGCCCAGGGGGCACCCGGCGCGATGGCGAGGATCGACGACAACGGCACCGTGCACCGGCTGGTCGAGGGCGTCGACGACCGGGCCACCGGACGGACCATCAGCACGAACGACCGGTTCCGCGTCGGCAGCGTCACCAAGACCTTCTCCACCGTGGTGCTGCTCCAACTGGTCGACGAGGGCAGGCTGAAACTCGACAAGCCGGTGAACACCTATCTGCCGGGCCTGCTGCCCGACGACAGGATCACCGTGCGGCACGTGCTGAGCCACCGCAGCGGTCTGTACGACTACACCGACGACATGTTCGCCCGGTCCGTCTCGGGTTTCGAGGCGGTCCGCGACAAGGTGTTCGGCTACCGCGACCTCGTGAAGCTGTCGCTGCGGAAGCCGCGCACCAACGCGCCGGGGGCCGCCTACGCGTACTCGAACACCAACTTCGTCGTCGCCGGCATGCTGATCGAGAAGCTGACCGGGCACACCGTCGCCACCGAGTACCAGAAGCGCGTCTTCACCCCGCTGGGCCTGGCCGACACCTTCTACGTCCATCCCGCCACCGCGATCCCGGGCCGCCACGCCAAGGGCTACCTCACGCCCGACACCGCGGGAGGGGCCCTGGTCGACTCCACCAAGCAGACGGCCTCCTGGGCCCAGAGCGCGGGCGCCATCATCTCCACCCCGCACGACCTGGACGTCTTCTTCTCCGCGCTGCTGCGCGGCAAGCTCGTGTCCGCCGCTCAGCTCACCCAGATGACGAAGTGGACCCGGGTCAACAGCACCACGTCCTACGGCCTCGGACTGCGCCGCCGCGACCTGTCGTGCGGGATCTCCGTGTACGGGCACACCGGCACCGTGCAGGGCTACTACACGTACGCCTTCACCACGAAGGACGGCAAGCGCAGTCTCACCGCCCTGGCCAACACCTCCAACAACACCACCGTGCTCAACACCATGTACCGCACCCTGGAGCCCGCGTTCTGCGGCAAGCCCGCGACCAGGGCCGCGGCACGGGCCGTCGCGCCCGACACGGCCCCCCTGGAGCGGCACGAGGACATCGCGCCCTCGGTCACCCTCGACTGACGGGCCGAAGGCCCGCTCCGCGTCTCAGCCCCGGGAGTTCGGCCGCCGGTGCGGCGGCTGGTCCGGGGCGGGACGCAGCCTCTGTGCCGGGATGGGCAGGCTCTGCGGCTTGTCCGCGTCGACGGTGAAGGGTTCGCGGTGGTGGCGGATCTCCAGTGGCTCCCCGGACGCGAGCGTGTAGGTGGCGGTGTCCTGGCCGATCTCCACGCGCAGCCGGCGGCCGAGGACCTCCAGGGAGAAGGCGAGACGGCTGAACCGTTCCGGCAGCCGGGGCGCGAACTCCAGGGTGTCCCCGTGGTGGCGCAGTCCGCCGAAGCCGGCGACCAGGGCGGTCCAGGTCCCGGCGAGCGAGGCGATGTGCAGACCGTCGCGCGTGTTGTGCTCCAGGTCCTCCAGATCCATCAGCGCGGCCTCGACCAGGTAGTCGTAGGCGAGTCCGGGACGGCCGGTCTCGGCGGCGATCACGGCCTGGCAGCAGGCCGACAGGGAGGAGTCCCGGACGGTCAGGGGCTCGTAGTAGGCGAAGTTCCGGGCCTTGTGCTCGTCGTCGAAGAAGGGGCTGCACTTGTAGAGGGCGAGCACGAGGTCGGCCTGCTTGACGACCTGTTTGCGGTAGATGTCGAAGTAGGGGAAGTGCAGCATCAGCGGGTACTGGTCGGGGCGGGTGGAGGTGAAGTCCCAGCGCTGGTAGCGGGTGAACCCGGCGTGTTGCTCGTGGACGCCCAGTTCGTGGTTGTAGGGGACGTGCATGGCGTCGGCGGCGTCGCGCCAGGCCGCGCTCTCCTCCTCGTCGACGCCGAGTTCGGCGGCCCGCCGGGGGTACCGCTCGACGGCGTCGGCGGCGGCCAGCAGGTTCGCGCGGGCCATCAGGTTGGTGTACGTGTTGTCGTCGGCGACGGCGCTGTACTCGTCGGGTCCCGTCACCCCGTCGATGTGGAACCTCCCCTGGTGGTCGTGGTGGCCCAGGGAGCGCCACAGCCGTGCCGTCTCGGTCAGCAGCTCGACGCCCGTGTCGCGTTCGAAGCGCGTGTCGCCGGTGGCGGCGGTGTAGCGGACGACGGCGTCGGCGATGTCGGCGTTCACGTGGAAGGCGGCGGTGCCGGCCGGCCAGTACGCCGAACCCTCCGGTCCCGCTATGGTCCGCCACGGGAACGCGGCCCCGCGCAGGCCGAGCTGGACGGCCCGTTCGCGGGCGGCCGGGAGGGTGCTCTGGCGCCAGCGCAGCGCCTCGGCGACGGCGCCGGGCGAGGTGTAGGTGAGCAGCGGCAGGACGAAGGTCTCGGTGTCCCAGAAGGCGTGGCCGTCGTATCCGGAACCGGTCAGTCCCTTGGCGGGGATGGCGCGCTGTTCGGCGCGGGCGCCCGCCTGGAGGACGTGGAAGAGGGCGAAGCGGACGGCCTGCTGGATCTCCTCGTCGCCGTCCACCTCGACGTCGGCGCGGGCCCAGAAGTCGTCGAGGTACGCGCGCTGTTCGTCGACGAGTTCCCGCCAGCCGCTGTGCCGGGCGGCGGCGAGGGCCGCGTCGGCCTGGTCGCGCAGGGCGGGCAGGGAGCGGTTGCCGGACCAGCCGTAGGAGACGAGTTTCTCCAGGCGCAGGGTGCGGCCCGGCTCCAGCACGGAGGTGACCGTGAGGCGGGCGAGGTCGTCGCTGCTCTCACTGCTCAGGGCGGTCCGTTCGGGTCCCTCGACCAGGTGGTCCGCGGCTGCCGCGACCCGCAGGCCGCTGTGGCGGGTGCGGTGCACGAGCCGCAGCCGCCCTCCGGCCGCGAAGTGCTCCTCCGCCTCCAGCGGGGACTCCAGGGCGATCGCCGCCCGCGGATCGCCGTCGCGGCCGGGCAGTTGCTCGTTGGCGACCAGCTCGGACTGGACGACCACCCTGATCCGGCTGTCGACGGGTTCCACCTCGTAGGCGACGGCCGCGATCGCCCGCTGGGTGAAGGAGACGAGCCGGGTGGAGCGCACCCGGACCGTGGATCCGGCCGGTGAGGTCCACTCGCAGGTGCGGGTGAGCAGCCCGGTGCGCAGGTCGAGGACGCGCTCGTGGGAGCGCAGCCGTCCGTAGCGCAGGTCGAAGGGCTCGTCGTCGACGAGCAGCCGGACGATCTTGCCGTTGGTGACGTTGATGACGGTCTGCCCGGACTCCGGATAGCCGTAACCCGCCTCCGCGTAGGGCAGCGGGTGCGTCTCGTACACGCCCCCCAGGTAGGAGCCGGGCAGGCCGTGGGGTTCGCCCTCGTCGAGGTTGCCGCGCCAGCCGATGTGGCCGTTGGCGAGGGCGAACACGGACTCGCTCTGCGGCAGCAGTCCGAGGTGCAGCTCGCTCTCGCGCAGGGTCCAGGGCTCGACCCCGTACGACGTGTGTGTGATCACGTGCGCTCCCCCAGTTCGTCCAGGTCCCGTACGACGACGTCGGCGCCGTGGGCGCGCAGGGCGGCGCTCTGGCCCACGCGGTCCACGCCGACGACGTACCCGAAGTGGCCCGAGCGGCCCGCGTCCATGCCGGCGAGCGCGTCCTCGAAGACGGCCGCCTCGGACGGGTCGACCCCGAGGTCCTTCGCCGCGGCCAGGAAGGTGTCGGGGCGCGGCTTGCCCGGCAGGCGCCGTTCGGCGGCGACGACACCGTCGACGCGTACGTCGAAGAGGTCCTCCGCCCCCACCGAGCGCAGGACGTCCCGGCAGTTGGCGCTGGAGGAGACGACCGCGGTCCGCAGGCCGTGCGCCCGGACGGCCTCGATGTAGCGCAGCGTGCCGTCGTAGGCCTCGACGCCGTCGGTGCGGATCATGTCGAGCAGCAGTTGGTTCTTGCGGTTGCCCAGGCCGTGGACGGTGGTCCGTTCCGGCGGGTCGTCGGGGGTCCCCTCGGGGAGGTGGATGCCGCGCGAGGCGAGGAAGGACCGTACGCCGTCGGCGCGGGGCATGCCGTCGACGTACGCGGAGTAGTCGGCGTCGTCGAAGGGGCGGAATCCGTCGCCGTCGCGTTCCCGCAGGAATTCGTCGAACGTCCTTTTCCAGGCGGCCGCGTGGACGACGGCGGTCTTCGTGATGACCCCGTCGAGGTCGAAGAGGCAGGCCAGGATCTGTTTCGGCAGGCCGAGATCGGTCATACCGGGAGTCTGCCCCCGTCGGCCGTCTCCACCGGGTGGCGAGCGCCACATCACCGTCCTGGCCGATGGGGCCGTCCACGCCCGTCGCCGGACCGCCCCTCGGCCCGTCCGGCGACGGGACTTCCCCCGTGCCCCGCGTCGCCGATACTGGGGACATGGAGATCGCCGCCCCCGCGCCCCTGTCCGGGCTCGCATGACCGGGACCGGTCCGTCCTTCGACGATCTGGTGGAGCGGGCCGCCGCGCTCGTGCGACCCGGCCGGCGCGCCCTTCTCGGGATCGCCGGCCCTCCCGGGGCGGGCAAGACGACGCTCGCCGAGCGGCTGGTCAGGAGGCTCGACGGGGACGGGTCCTTCCGGGTCGCCCATGTGCCGATGGACGGGTTCCATCTCGCGGACGCCGAGCTGGACCGGCTGGGACGGCGGGACCGGAAGGGGGCTCCGGACACGTTCGACGCGGCGGGGTACGCGGCGCTGCTGCGCAGGCTGCGCGAGGACGAGGAGGACCTCGTCTACGCGCCCGGTTTCGAGCGGGTCCTCGAGCAGCCCCTGGCGGGGGCCCTCGCGGTTCCCCGGGCCGCGCGTCTGATCGTCACCGAGGGGAACTACCTGCTGCTGCGCGAGGACGCGTGGGCGCGGGCCCGTGCCCAGCTCGACGAGGTGTGGTTCTGCGAGCTCGACGAGGCCGACCGCGTCCGGCGGCTGGTCGCGCGCCACGAGGAGTTCGGGAAGGACCACGACACCGCGGTGGCGTGGGTGCTCGGAACGGACCAGCGCAACGCGGAGCTGGTCGCCGCGACCCGGGACCGCGCCGACCTGGTCGTCGGACCGGCGGTGGTCGCGGCGCCGGTCGTCGCGGCACCGGCCGACGGGACGGCGGCCGACGGAGAGTAGGGCTCCCGGCACGGGGTCCGCTTCACGGGCCGTGGAGGGGACGAAGTGGCGTCGGCCGCCCGGGATCGCTGTGGACGCGCGGGCCGGCGGCGGCGCGATGGGGGGCCGGGGCGGAGGGAGCGACCGTCACCGCGCCGCCGCCCCGGCCGTCTCAGGGGGCCGCCGTCCTGGATTCCAGATCGGCCCGGGTGTCGTTGCCGTAGACGCCGGACTCGTCGCCCCGGATGCCGTACCAGAGCTGGAAACGGGCGACGGCCGCGGCGAGCGTGGCGTCGTAGGTACCGCTGGTGCTGCCGTTCTCGTACACGTTCGGGACGTGGAGCAGGCGTTGCTGAAGGTCCGTCACCTCGGGACCGCTGTCGCCCTCCCGGAGGGTGCCTGCACCGTCCGGATCGGCGGGACCGGCCGGCGCCGTCGAGCGGTGTTCCCCGGCTCCCGCCGAGGACGCGTCGTGTCGGCCCGCGCCCGGCACCAGGAGGGCGAGGGCGAAGCCGGTCAGACCCGCCGCCACGACGGCGAGCGCGATCGCGGCGCGGCGCAGGCCCGCACCGCGCTCCGGGCCGTGGACGCCTGCGGGTCTCTTCCCGGACGGGTGTCCGCCCTCGGCGGGCGACTCGTCGGACGCCGCGGCCACGAAAGGCGACGGGGTGTCGGCCGTGTAGTCCTCCCCTTCGAAGACCGGGGGCAGTTCCTCGGTCTCGTCCTCCTCCGGGACGGGCAGGAGCCGTACGGGGGGCGTCGGTGCGGAGACCGGCCCGTAGCCGTCGTCCGCGTCGGTCATCCCCTCCTTCTCGCGCACCTGCCGGAGCAGCTCCGCCAGGGACTCCGAGCGGCGGCTACGCTCGATGTGCGTGGGTTCGATCACGGAGCGCCCGGTGGACCTCCCGCGCTCGGGCCGTGTCGGCACACTGCTCTCCTTCCGTGCACGCGGTCTCCCGCCGTCCCTGTGCAGTGATACGCGGACACGGGCCGGTGCGTTCACCGCGCCGCCGCACCCCCCGCGTCGAAGCAGGGTGAACTCGGTTCTCCCGGGCCGGTCTTGGGGGATCCATGAAGCGAGTTGGCGGAAGGTTGACCGATTCCCTGGAGATCGCTGACGGACGCGTCCATATGGTCGACCACATGCCCGCACACTCCCCGAGGTCACCGGCGTTGCCGGTGCTCCCCTACCGGAAACCCACCCGCGACCGGGACTACTGGGTCTTCGACGACGTACTGCCCGACGCGGATGCCGTACGGGCCCGGTGCGTCGGCAGGGACGACTGGGCCAGGGGCCATCCGTACACCTCGGAGAGCTGGCCCGGGCTGCGGACGATGCCGGGGCTGGAACCGGACGAACTGGCCTGCGTGGAACGGCTGGTGAGAAAGGCCACCGGCGCCCGGAAACTGTGGCAGCAGTCGGCTCCTTCGGGCGCCACGCTCAACCACAACTGCGTCCAGGTCGTCGGCGAGGACGAGGGCGAGCCCCGCCCGCACACGGATTCCCGCGCCCTGTGCCGTTACGCCGCGGTGCTCTACCTGAACCCGAACGTCCCCAAGGACTGCGGAACGAGCTTCTTCCGGCAGGCCCTGCCCGGCGGGCGGCTGGGCGGGAACGTCGTCGTCGCGCCGCACGACAACCTGGTGGGGGCCCTCGGTACGCGCTTCGTCCCGCCGGACTCCTTCGTCGAGGACATCCGCGTCCCGCACCGCCACAACCGGCTGCTCCTCTACAACGCCAACCTGATGCACAGCGCCACCGGCTACTGCGGGACCACCATGGAGGACAAACGGATGACCGCCGTCTTCTTCTGGATGGCGTGACCCGGACCGGCTCCGGCCGGTTCCCGGTGTCCATGCGGCCCCGGTGCCGAGTGCGGCCCCGGACCCTCGGGTCCGGGGCCGCACTCCTCTCTCCCGTGCGGTGCGGAAAGTTGAAGCGTCTTCAATTACCAGGTGAAAACCGGACATTCCCAGGCGGTCGAGGGATGACATCCGTGCCAAGTCCTGGTGGCCGGGAGGTGTGCTCGTCATGATGGGCGCATGACCTTGGCCTCCAGAGCCATGACGCGCCTGGCCGGCTGGCCGGACCTCGCGGAGTCCCTGCCGAGCTGCGGTACGGGGCGTGCACTGTGCGCGGCGCAGTGCGAGATCGTCCACTTCCATTCCGATCGCGACGTCGATCTGCACCTCACCGACCGGGCCATCCGGCGCTTCGAGGACCATCTCAAGACCTCGACGGCCGTCCGCATGGTGCCCGGTTCCCGCTGGGTGACCATCCATCTCGAGGTCGACTCGGACATCGACCTCCTGCTGACCCTGGTGAGCGTCGCCCTGCAAGCCCATCAGAACGGGCACATGGCGGGCGACGACATCTTCTCCGCGACCTGCAACGACCACTGAAACGACCACCGAACGGACCGGCGGACGCCGACGGGAACACATCGAGCCTCGGCACTCGTGCGGGAACGAGTGCCGAGGCTCTTCCCACCGGGTCGTCCGGGGGTGACGACCCGGTGCGCCGGGAGCGGCCGCCCGTCGCACACCGACGCCTGCGGCGACAGCGATGGCGGCACCGGCGACGAGGACGGCCGCGCCCGCGATCGACGGGGTGCCTCCTCCGCCGGTCCCGGCGAGGCCGCCGACGGGGTCGCACCACCGCAGTCCGGTGAGGGGCGGCGGACGCGCCCGCCCCTGGACGAGTGGCCGAGAACACCGGGCCCCCGGTCATGCGGGCCACGGCTCGACCTCATAGTCGATCACCACCCATGGGCTGTCAACTCGGGTGTTCGCAAACGGAGTTCATACGTCAACACATTTCGGCCACATGAGGAGCCCGGCACTCCGGGGCGGTACGGCGAGGTCGGTCCGGCGAGGACCCTGGGGGTGTCGCGAGCATGGCCCGACGGGACCACCCGCGAATCGAACAGGGAACTCAGTTCCCTGCCACATGTGCACCGAGTGCCACCGTCCCGGCTTCGATGCTAGTTTCCGACCATGAACGAGGCACCGGGGCGCCGCGAACCCGCCGACGCGACCGCCGTCAGACCGCCGATGCGGGACGCCCTGGTGGGAGCCGCCTTCCAGCTGTTCCTGGAGCGCGGGTACGAGGAGACCACCGTCGACGACATCGTGGCGCTCGCCGGGGTCGGCCGGCGTTCGTTCTTCCGCTACTTCCCGTCCAAGGAGGACGTGGTCTTCCCCGACCACGAGCGCTGCCTGGCCGACATGACGGCGTTCCTGGAGGAGGAGGCCGACGTCCAGGACCCGGTGCAGCGCGTCTGCGACGCCGCCCGGCTCGTCCTGCGCATGTACGCGGAGAACCCGACGTTCTCCGTCCAGCGCTACCGCCTCACCAAGAAGGTGCCCGGCCTGCGCGCGTACGAACTGTCGGTCGTCTGGCGGTACGAGCGCGCCCTCGCCGAGTATCTGCGCCGGCGCCCCGCCGGGGCCCGCGCGGACACGCTGCGCGCCGACGTCGTCGCCGCCGCCGTGGTCGCCGCGCACAACAACGCCCTGCGCTCGTGGCTGCGTTCGGACGGGACGAAGGACGCCGAGGCGGCGGTCGACCAGGCCCTCGGGTACGTGCAGAGCACGTTCGGCTCCGCGCCCGCCGAACCGGCGCGCACCGAGGCGGAGGACGTGGTGGTCGTCGTCTCGCGGCGCGGAGCACCCATGTGGCGCGTGGTCCAGGAGATCGAGTCGGCCTTCGCGCGGGACTGAGCGCGGGCCGATCGCGACACCCGTCTTTATTTTGAGGGTACGGAGTGCCTTTACGAGTGGCACTCAGTGCCATAACCTGTGGTCGTGCACGGCGACCCGCGCACATCAGATTCCGGCCGAGCGCAGGGAGATGACATCGTGTACCACCCAGGAATCGCCCTTCACCCGGGCCTCGACGCCGCGACGGACGTGCTCGGCGCAGGTTCCGTGGAGCGCCTCGACACCGTTTCGGCGGAACGCGCCGGGGACGTCCTGCTCTTCCAGCGGTGCAACTGGTGCGCCACCGCCATGTACAACCGTCTCCTGTGTCATGTGTGCGGGGGAAGCGACCTGCGTACGGAGGCGAGCGTCGGCACGGGCGTCGTGCGCCACTCCACGGTGATCCACCGCAACACCCCGGCGGCCCGCAACGTCTCCCTCGTCGAGATGGCGGAGGGCTTCACGGTCCGGGGCCGGGTCATGGGTTCACCCGCCACCATCCACAGCGGCGACCGGGTCCAGCTCTCCACCGCCCAGGACCCGGTGCGCCGGCAGCCGGTGTTCCAGCTGACCGACGGCCCGTACGGCGGCTGGAACTGAGGCGGGCGTCCCGCACACGACCGCTGTCCGCGCGGACCACGCGGCGGCGGGCCGGGACCGGACGGCCGTGCGCGGCCGGACGGACCGGCACGCGGGACCGGACCGTCCGGCCGCCGGGCGACGACCGTCAGCCGTAGGTGATGTCGGACGTCGCGTACTTGCAGTAGGTGCCGTCGGGGCCGCTGCCGTTCGTGGTCGGCTCGGCGCCGGTGTTGTTGCCGATGTACTTCTGGCAGGGGACGATCTTCTTGCTGCTGTCCCCGACGATCCTGATGGACTTCAGGGTCGCGCTGTCGCCGTAGTTGGTGTTGATGCCGACGAGCTTGCTGCCCTTGTAGGTCGCCTCGATGGTGTTGAGATTGATCGTCCGCTTGTACTGCGTCTTGCAGTTGCCGCAGGAGCGGACGAACGTGCCGAAGGTCTGCACCGCGAAGTTCGAGACGTTCAGCGTTCCGGCGCCGTTGAACTGGAACACCTTGTCGCTGGCCGCCTTCGCGCCACCACCGCTGACGGTGTAGACGTTGGACGACGAGGAGCCGAGGAACGTCGCCGCGTCCTCGCCGACGTCCTCCCACCAGACGTTCTGCAGCGTGCAGCTGCCCAGGCAGTGAATGCCGTCGGCGGCCGGTGCGCCGATGATGACGTTCTTCAGGACCGCTCCCGCGGCCAGCTCCAGGATCGGCCCCTGGTCCTCGTCCTGGCTGTCGCTGCCCAGATCACCGGTGCCGTAGAGACGCTTCATCCCGTAGTCCTTGGTGCCGGAGACCGAGATGGTGGAGGAGACGGCCTGGCTGCCGGTCGCGGTGGGCCAGGTGGCGGCGCTCGCCGGCGTCAGGGTGCCGTCGGCCATCACCATGGCGGCCGAGAGGCCGAGTGCGGCGAGGGTGCCGGTGAGAGCGCGCCGCCTGGCGCGCGGGCGTGCTGATGACGTCATGTCCCGATGCCTTCTTCCCGTGGGGTGGGGTGGGGTGGGGGGTCGCCGGTCCTCCGGCGAAGTGACAGTTCTCCCGGTGGGCCGGTCGGGCGGGCGTGCCCGAAGGCCCGGGGCCGTCAGAGCTTTCCGGCGCCCGCTCCGGACGTCACCGAGGCGACGACGGTCGAGGCCGGTTCGGCGGTGTAGCCGTAGGACGGCTTCGTGAACGTGCCGACCTGCGAGATCTCGGTCGTGGCCCCGCCGAGGTCGTTGCCGGTGAGGTTGGCGTAGCCGTCCACGTCGCTGTCGCGGTTCGTGGTGACGGCGACCGCCGTGCTCCGGAAGACGTTGTTCTCGACGAGCATCTGGGCACCCATGCGGGAGTGCACCGCGGTGTCGGCGCCGACGACGTAGTTGTCGTAGAAGTGCCCGGTACCGAAACGCAGGCTGGGGATGCGGGAGTTGACGTTGTCGAACCAGTTGTGGTGGTACGTCACCCGCAGATGCCCGGTGTCCTCACCGGCGTTGTTGTCGCTGTGGCCGACGAGCGAACCCTTGTAGTGGTCCTTGAAGGTGTTCCAGGAGACGGTGACGTAGTCGGAGGCGTGGGTGATGTCGAGCAGACCGTCGTAGTAGTCCTTGCCGTGGTCGCGGTCGGAGGAGAAGGAGTTGTGGTCGATCCACACCTTCGTCGAGGCCTGCACGGTGATGCCGTCGGCGGGCGCGACCGGCTTGCTGATGTTCAGGTTGCGGACGACGACGTTGGTGACCTTCTTCAGGCGCAGTCCGCCACCGGTGAACCCGGACGCCGAACCGACGCCCAGGACCGTGGTGTTGGAGCCGATGTCGACCTGACCACTGAGCGGGATCAGGCCGCTGACCTTCACCACCTTGGCCGTGTCACCGGTGACGGCGGTCTTGAAGGCGGCGAGTGTCGTGACGGTGACGGCGGTCGCGCCGCCGCCTCCGGTGGTCCCCGCGCCGAAGCCGACCGGCGCGGTCTCGGCGGCCCCGGCCGACTGCGGCAGTACGAGTGCCGTGGTGACCGCCAAGATTGCGGCGCCGGCCGTCAGCAGGGCGAGACGGGAGCGCTTGCGTGGGGGGCGAGCAGACATGCGGATGTGTCCCTTCAGAGTTGACCATGGGCATGTACGCAGACGCCGTACCTGTATCTGAACATCGCAAGGTACGTGACACGACACCTGCGGACCGAGCATGAGCTGGATATGGCGACTTGCCCAGGTGATGCGGCTCAGAGAGCTGATGTCTCGTATACGAGATGTCGCACGCGGGTCACGCTGCTGAACGGGAACGTAAACGGTAAGCGCTTTCTAGTCAACGCTTGCCGCAGCACGCATCCGGCCAACTCCCACCCCTGGCCCGAACGCGCTCCCTCGCCCCGCCCATGCCCCTCGCCCCGCCCGCCCCTCGGCGCACGACGGGACGGACCCGGCCGCGGCCCGCCGTTCAGGCCGTGGCGTCCCAGCGGTCGCAGTACTCGACGTGCAGCTCGCGCGCGTCGCCGAGCGTGCCGTCGCAGGAGTGGAACTCCGTGCAGAAGTGCGGGTGTTCCGGGCCGGCGGGGGCGTGCCCCGGACCGTGCCGGGCGACGTCGAGGAAGTGCCGCGCGGTCTCCCGGAACACCTTCGCGCTGCCGGTCATGAACAGGGTCTCGGCGTGCACGTGCTGGTGGAACAGATCGCGGTTCTCCCGGTGGTGCCTGGCCTCGTGGTCGATCACGAGGCCGTCCCCCTCCGCCGGACCGGACAGCGTCACGGTCTCCGGACGCCCCGGACCGAGCCGTCCGCGGACTTCCTTCCAGCGCGAGGGCGCGAACTGGAGCGAATGGTGCAGCAGCACGAGATCGAGCGGGCGCGTGCCGCTCTCCGGCGGCTCACCGGACGGTGACCGGTTGCCCCGCATCGGCAGGTGGACCAGCGAACGGGGCGAGGCGGCGGCGAGCGTCCACAGGCCGCCGATCCGCCGCGCGGCGTCCTCGTCGAGACGGATGTCGAGGTACCGGTCGCGGTCGAGCAGAACCGCGCGGACCAGTGGCCGGGCGGGACGGACGACCCTGAACTCCGTCGCGCCGAGACGCGCCCGGTGGATGCCCGCCGACGTCGCGCGCCCGCCGACGGGAGGGTGCTGCGGGCACCCTCCCGGGACACGGCGCGCGGCGCGGAGGACGGCACACCGACGCACGGTGAGGCGGCTCGCGGCGAGGCCCGCCGACGGTGGTGACGCCGCGTCACGAGGAAAGGGTGATGCGGATGCCGACCGTGCCGGTCTCGCCGCGGCGCAGACGGCTGCCGAACAGGGTGAGACGGCCCATCACCCCGTACTTACGGGCGATGAGCTTGCGGTAGTGGGCGGTCCGGGCCGCGTCGACGATCTCGGCCGTGGCGGGGACCGGCTCCCCCGTCGGCCTGCCGCGCACGTCGCACGGACCCACGAGGACGTCGGCACGGTTGCGGATGCGCTTCACCTTCCAGCTGTCCGCCACGGTCCAGGCGCCCAGCGCCGCACCGTCCCGCACCACCCACACGGGCGTCGCGACCCCCGTACCGTTCTTGCGATAGCTGGTGATCAGCAGGTACTTGCCCGATCCCAGCGCGTCCAGCGAGCCCTCGTCCATGGCCGAAGTGTAAGCGGGCCGGTCCCCGGCGCCCGGGGCGTCCGGGTCAGGAGAGCTTGCCGTCGTAGTCCGGCAGCTTGAACGTGCGCTCCGCGTGGCCGCCGACCAGGTCGGTGGTGTTGTTGCCGACGTTGGCGATGATCGTGTACCCGAGGGACTCGATCTCCGCGCGCTTGCCGGTCTTGTAGGCGCTGACCTCGTCGAAGAGGTCCGGCAGGTCACGCACGTAGAGGCCGTCGACCGGGTAGCCGACGCTCTTCAGGTTCCACTTCGTCTCGCTCGCGATGATGCCCGGACGGGCGGTCACGAAGAAGACGGCGACGCCTCGGGAGCGCGCGTAGCGGGCGAGGGCCAGCGAGGCCTTGACCGCCGGGGTGGGCAGCTCGTACCAGGGGTGGAAGTCGGTCTCCAGCGTGGTGTTGTCGATGTCGAAGACGACCGCGAGCTTCTGTCCGCCGGCGTTCGCGGTGCGCTGCCCGACGTACGGCACCGCCTGGTCGATGACGGCCTGGACGTCGCTCTGCCAGGTGGCGTAGTCGACGCCGGCCGTCGCGGAGGCGCTCGCGACCGCCTGGGCCGGGGCCGCGGCGGCGGACCCGGCCGCGGTGACCGTCCCCCCGATCCCGAGTGCCACGATCGCCGACACCGCGACCGTCCGCCGCGCCACACCGTGTCTCGTCATTCCTGTCCCCTTTTCACATCTGTCGGTCGGATCGCATGAGTTGGTCGAGCCCACACATCACGACGGCGACGGTGTCCGGGACCGTCGCCACGGCAGAGATGATCCTGGCAGCGCGTGTACGGAGGGGGAAGAGGCAGTTACTGATCGGTAGAGATCGACTTTCACATGCTTCGGGGTGCGCGCGGCACACGTGTTTCCCCTCCATCGGGGTACGCGCGGTGCAGTGGCACGTGTCCGCGACCCGTGTGAGCCTGGGCTCGCGGCTGGCACCAGTGGAGAGAGGCTGCTCTGATGCAAGGACCGAACATCGTCGTCGTCGGCGCCGGTTTCGCCGGGGTCGAGGCCGCCAGAAGCCTGGAACGGACGCTCACCCCCGGCGAGGCCAGGGTGACCCTGATCAGCCCCACCGACTACCAGCTCTATCTGCCGCTGCTGCCCCATGTCGCCGCCGGTGTCGTCACACCGCAGTCCGTGGCACCCTCGCTGCGCCGGATGCTGCGCCGCACCGCGCTGGTGCCGGGCGGGGTGATCGGTGTCGATCCGGGGGCCAAGGTGTGCGTCGTCCGGAAGATCACCGGGGACCTCGTCGACATGCGCTACGACTACCTGGTGCTCACTCCGGGAAGCGTGACCCGCGTCTTCGACATCCCCGGTCTGGCAGAGGAGGCGCGCGGTATGAAGACGCTCGCCCAGGCCGCGTACCTGCGCGACCACGTGATCGCCCAACTCGACCTGGCGGCGGCCACGTCGGACCACGACGAGCAGGCCGCGCGACTCCAGTTCGTGGTGGTCGGCGGCGGATACGCGGGCACCGAGACGGCGGCCTGTCTGCAACGCCTGACCACCGCCGCGGCACGGCGCTACCACCCCCGTATCGACCCCGGTCTCATCAAGTGGCATCTGATCGACGTCGCCCCGAAGCTGCTGCCCGAGCTGGGGGAGAAACTGGGCGAGAGCGCGCTGCGCATGCTCGGCGACCGCGGAGTGCAGATCTCCCTGGGCACCTCCGTCGCCTCCGCCACCAAGGAGGAGATCACCCTCACCGACGGACGGGTGCTGCCGTCACGGACGCTGGTGTGGACCGCGGGTGTCGCGGCGAGTCCGCTGGTCGACTCGCTGGGCACGGAGACCGTGCGCGGGCGGCTCGTCACCGAGCCCGACTTCAGGGTCCCGGGGCTCGACGGGGTGTTCGCGCTGGGCGACGCGGCGGCGGTGCCCGACCTGGCCAAGGGCGACGGCTCCCCTTGCCCGCCGACCGCCCAGCACGCGGCCCGGCAGGGCCGGCACGCGGCCAAGGTCCTGGCGGCGAAGCTGCGCGGACAGCCCACCCTGCCGTACCGGCACAAGGACCTCGGTCTGGTGGTCGACCTCGGCGGCCACGACGCCGTGTCCAAACCGCTCGGCATCGACCTGAAGGGCGCGCCCGCGCAGTTGGTGGCCCGCGGATACCACCTGTACGCCCTGCGCACGGGCGCCGCCCGCTTCCGTACGGGGGCCAACTGGCTCCTCAACGCCGTCGCGGGAGACGACTTCGTCCGCACCGGCTTCCTCGCGGACCGCAAGGGGACCCTGCGGGACTTCGAGCGTACGGATGTGTATCTGACGCGGGACGAGGTGACCGCCCGGACCCGCGCCATGGCCTGAGCCCGTCGCTTCGAGCGGTCGGCCGGACGGGCAGACGGACGGCGGCGGGCTCCGCCGCCGTCCGCGCACGGGCGAACGCCGTCGTCCGCCTGCCCTACTGTGATCGTCATGCCCGAGAATCCGTGGTTCGAGATGGACGGCCCCGACGACGAGTTCGGCTTCGGCGCGGCCGAACTCGCCTTCGCGAAAGCCCTCCGCGAGCAGGCCGAGTCCTGGGACGTCCCCTACGCCCCCAGCTGGGTCGGCCGGCCCGAGGACGATTCGTCGCTCCTGGCCTGCGTGAGCCTGGGGGACGAGGACAACAGGGTGTCGCTGATCGACGTCGGTGTGCATCTGGTCGGCTCCACCGTCCGCGGCGACCGCCTCCACAATCAGCTCTACTTCCTCCCGGACCGGCCGACCGGCCTGGCGATGGAGGCGGTCGGGTCACCGCAGGAGCTCGCCGAACACACCGCCGCGTGGTTCGAGACCCTCTTGCGGAAACCGGTCGTGCGCCATGAGTGGGAGCACGGCGGCCGGGTCTACGCGAGCCGCTACCTGTTCGCGGACACCGGGGAAGGGCTGGTCCAGAGCTACGACCGGACGCTGGCCCCGCCGGGGCAGGCGCAGGCCCTGACCGATGCCGGCCACGTGTACGGCCGGGGCTGGATCCAGACCAGCGGGCTCGGCCGACCCGACCGCGTCGTCGGCGTCAGAGGCGCGGCCACGGCCTGAGCACCCGGGCCGCAGAACTGTTCGCCACCGTGCCGGCCCGGTACGGCACGGCGCGTCCGGAGCCCGCCCGTCATGGCGAGATCGTCCCTCGGCCCGCGGCGAACGCGCAGGTCCGGCGGACGAGGTGTCGCGACGGCCGATCAGTGGTCGCCGCCGGTCGGGGCCGCGCTGACGTGCGTCGCCGCCGGTCGGGGCGGCGCTTGCGCGCGGAGTGCCGGGTGCCGGGTGCGGTCTTCAGGAGTCCTGGGCGGCGGCCCGCGCGTTCCGTTCCCCGGCGGGACGGACCGCGAACGCGACGCGGCGGTGGGCCCGGCGGAGCGAGCGGCGGGCCAGGTACGGGTGGACGCGGCTCGCCACCGCGAAGTAGAGCCGACCGTAGGGGCTGTGCAGCCGTACGGCGGTGGCCAGCGTCACGGAGTCGTCGTCGACCAGGACCGAGGCGCGGAAGTCCAGGTGGGACGCGTCCTCGCCGAGCATCAGCTCGTCGCCCTCGGCACCCCGCTCGGTGAAGGGCAGGAGGTGCCGCCAGGCCCGTGGATCGCGGGGCATGCCCGGGGCGAGCGGTATGCGCCAGGCGTCGGTGAAGTCGGGCCGCTCGAAGGCGGCGTGGAGCAGCCGGGCGTCCGCCGGGACCGGCACCCCGGTCGGCCGGACCCACAGGAGCCGGTTGACCAGCAGGGCACGCCGCGGCCGACGGGCCGGCGGGTGCGGCAGGGAGCCGAGGACGGCACGCTCGGCGTTGTCGAAGATCTCCTCGACCATCGTGTCGTGCACCGGCTCGATCGCCAGCTTGAAGAAGGCGAACCTGCCCGCGCTCAGGGTCACTTCGAGGACGTGGGAGATCCGGCAGCGGCCGGGGCCGAGGGGTTCGACGTCGAACCGGTGCCAGCCGGCGCCGAGGCCGTCGCCGGTCGTGTCGAAGCGGACGGACCGTCCGGGCTCGTAGGCGGTGACCCGGTAGCGGATCCTGCCGTGGCCCCCGTCGGCGCCCACGGCGAGGGGACGGTCGAGAACCATCCCGGGCCAGACCGGGGTGGGGAACAGGGCGTCGTCCGGTGTGGCGAGCCGGTCGACCAGTGCGCCGACGGTCTCGGCCGGGGCCTGGACGATCCGCTCGTGAACGTTGCGTAGCGTGCGCGTGCCGCGCATACCGCACCTCCGTACGGGAGCGTATGTTCGACCATACGGTAGCGTATGGAAACATGCACGAGCAGTCGGCCCGCCCGAAGCGGCCAGCCCGCAAGCGCCTCACCGCCGACGACTGGGCGGACGCGGCCCTGGCCGCGCTCGCCGAGCGCGGTCTCGCCGGGATCTCCGTGGAACCGCTCGCGGTCCGCCTGGGCACCACCAAGGGCAGCTTCTACTGGCACTTCGCCAACCGGGACGCGCTCGTCGCGGCGGCCCTCGCCCGCTGGGAGGAGCTGTCCACCGAACGGATCATCCAGGCCATGGAGGCCACCGAGCCCGACCCCGCGGCCCGGCTCGGCGCGCTCCTGCGCGGCGCGACCGCCTCGGCCACCGAGGACCCCCTGGAGGTACGGCTGTTCGCCGCCGCCGACCACCCCGGGGTCGCGGCGGCGCTCGCCCGCGTCACCGAGCGCCGGATCGGCTACCTCGCCCACCTCTTCGAACTGCTCGGCTTCCCGCCGCCCGAGGCCCGGCGGCGCGGCGTCCTCGCCTACACCAGTTACGTGGGCCACGCCCAACTGGCCCACGCCGTCCCGGGTTCGGTACGGGCCGACCCCGCGTACGTGGCGGCCGTGATGGCCGCGCTGCTCACACCCTGAGCGGCTCAGACCCTGAGCGGCTCCGGCCCCTGCCCGGCGGAATCAGGACGCGCCGCTCCTTCGCCGGCGTCGGAGCCGCGGCCGGGAGGCGGCATCGGCACACGTATGCGCTGATCGTCCCGGCCGCTCCCGGCACGAACCGGCCACCTTCGCGAGAGCCGTGACCGGCGGTGAACGCGCGGGCCGGAGCACACGTATGAGGGGAGGGCCCCCGACCGGGGCCTTCCGCGGCGGACACGCCGCTCCGTACGGCTTCGGGAGCCCATGCAATGAGGCACGCACGACGACGGATCGTCCGACGAGGGGCGCGTCTCGCGGCCGTCGGCGGGCTGCTCTGCGGAGGGTTCATGGTGACGCGCGCCATGGCGAGCGAACCGTCCGACGCGTCGCGCGCCACGGCGAGTTCGGCCCAGGCCGCGGCGGACACGGGCGCCGGACTGGTGTCCCGACTGGGTGCCTCACGGACGGCCGGCAACTGGATAGCCGCCGACGGACGTCCCGTCGTCGCGGTCACCGACGCGGACGCGGCGGACGCGGTGAAGCGGGCGGGTGCCCGCCCGAAGGTCGTCACACACAGCATGCAGGACCTCAAATCAGCCACCCAGGAGCTGAGTTCGGCGCCCCGGGTGCCGGGTACGGCGTGGGCGGTGGACTACCGGAACAACGAGGTGGTGGTGCAGGCCGACAGCACGGTCTCGGCCACCGACTGGAAGCGCATGACGAAGCTGGCCGACGGCATCGGCGACTCGGTCCGGATGCAGCGGACCCAGGGCACGTTCACCACGCGGGTGAACGGCGCACAGGCGATCTTCTCGACCGGCGGACGCTGCTCGGCCGGGTTCAACGTGACCAACGCACAGGGCGCGTTCATCCTCACGGCCGGACACTGCGGCCCCGCCGGATCGGTCTGGTTCTCCGACAACACGGGCCGGCAGCAGGTGGGCCGCACCATCACCACGGCGTTCCCCGGCAGCGACTTCTCGCTCATCCAGTACGACAGCGCGCAGCAGGCCGGGGCCGGGACCAACGTCGTCTCCATCGGCGGCGGCAACGGCGTACGGATCACCGGCGTCGCCGATCCGACCGTGGGCCAGCGGGTGTTCCGCAGCGGCAGCACCAGCGGTCTCCACGACGGCCAGGTGACCGCGCTCAACGCGACGGTCAACTACCCGGAGGGAACGGTCACCGGGCTGGTCGAGACCACGGTGTGCGCCGAACCGGGCGACAGCGGCGGCCCGTTGTTCTCCGAGGGCATCGCGCTGGGGGTGACCTCGGGCGGCAACGGCGACTGCAAGAGCGGCGGTACGACGTTCTTCCAGCCCGTCACGAAGGCGCTGACGGCGCTGGGGGTGACGCTCGCGGGTCAGCCCGCGCAGGGTTCCGCCGGCGGTGCGGCCCAGTCGTCCCAGGCCCCCTCGGCGGCGGCTTCGGCGATGGCCTCGCAGGGAGGCGCGCCGGGGTCGGCGGCTCCGGGCGCGGTGGAGGCGGTGGGGGGTGAGAGCGGGGCGGCCCAGACGTTCGTCTCCGCGCTCACCGACCCGGGCAATGTCGGCCCTGGTCTGCTCATCATGGGAGGAAGCGTCATCGCGTTCGTGGCGACCCGGTTCATCCGTACCGAGCAGGACCGCAACGCCTACCGGCGGCAGTACTCACAGAGTTGGGGCTGAGCGCTCCGCGAGGCCGGTACCGGGCTCACGGAGCGCGGCCGAGCGGTTCGAAGCCGGGTCCCCGCTCCATGGAGCGGGGACCCGGCCGTTCGTGGTCATGGATGGCGGTTCGGAGTCGGGTCCGGGTGAACGGAGCCGGCTCCGGGGCGCCGGAGATCCGGTGCCGAGGTCCGAGGCGGGGGCTCCCCTGGATCGGGGAGCCCTGCCGGACGCGGAAGGTCAGGCGGCCCGGGTCGTTGAGGACGACGGGGCGACCTTCGCCCACTCGAGGACGAGGCGCTGGTACTCGCGCCGCTCGTCCATGTTCAGCGACCCACCTGCCCGGAACCAGAGAGCCCGGATCTCCTCGTTGACTTCGGCAGCGGATCGCTGAGTGTCGTTGTCAAGAGTGGTGCTCATGTCGTGAAGCATACGGCCCTTGACGTGAAGATGATGTGAGCAAAGCCCCACCGAGCGACATAACGGACCGTGAAGCTCGTCACTCGATCACGTGCCGGGCTTGCGTCCGTACACGTAGACGTCGTCGCCGTTCTTGAGCAGCGACCAGTACTTCTTGGCCGTGGCCGGGGTCATGTTGACGCAGCCGTGCGAGCCGGGCGGGTTCCACATGCTGAGGCCCACCGAGTGGAAGGCCTGACCACCGTCGAAGAACTGGCTGTACGGCATGGCGACGTTGTAGATCGTCGAGACGTGGTCGATGTCACGCCAGTAGATCTTCTTCAGGCCGGTACGGGTCTCGTAGCCGTTCCTGCCCGTGCGGACCGGGACGGGCCCGTAGACCAGCCGGCTGCCGTCCTGGATCCAGCTGAGCTGGAGCGTGAGGTTGACGCAGGCGATGCGGCCCTTGTTCACCGGGCACTTGCCGTCCCGGTTGGGGTTGCTCCCCACCGCCTTCTGCTTGTTCATGAGGTCCATCACGCCCCAGGTGACGGGCCCCGCGTACCCGATGTTCGGGGTGATGCCGTGCTTGGTCTGGAAGGCCTGGATCGCCTTGCAGTCGGCGGCGGACTGCCGGCCGTCGACGGGCCGCCCGAGGAACTTCTCCACCTGCTTCTGGTTCGGGCCGGTGGCCGTCGTGCAGCTCGCGGCCTGCGCGGGCGTCGAGCCCAGTGCGAGGGTGAGCGGTGCCACCAGGCCGGTGAGTCCGAGCGCTACAGCTCCTCGCCTTCGAATGTCCCCCATGACGGGCCTTCCTGTCGTGTCCATCGTTTCCTCTGCCTGCGTAGACAGCCCTTGAGGGTATTGCGTTGTACGCCCGGGCAGACAGGGACGAAACAGTGACATTCCTCGCCGCGACGGGTCCGGTGCCCGCAGGCACGCCATCGCCTCGCACCCGCCGGGCGCGGTGGGCTCGGTGGGGGCGGCTCCGTACCAGTCCGGTTTCCCCGAAGTGGACCGCTCGTCCGACGGGCGTTCCTTCTAGGCTGCCGTCATGGACCCCGTTCTCTCCGCCGACCTCGACCGTCTTCCCGAACTCCTCCAGGCCGCCCGGGACTTCGCCGTCCAGGAGGTGAGCGGCCTCGACAGCCGTCCCGTGGCCCGGCTCGGCAAGACACCCGCCCCCGATCCGCTTCCGGACGGGGGTGCCGGCGCCGAGGGCGCCCTGGCCCGGTTCGCCGACCGCTGGGCCCCCGGGTTCTCCGGCTCCGCGGGCCCGCGCTACCTCGGATTCGTCACCGGGGGCGCGACACCCGCTTCACTCACCGGGGACTGGCTGACCAGCGCCTACGACCAGAACGTCTCGGGCGCCGCCGGTTCCTTCGCGAGCGCGCTGGAGCACGAGACGCTGGGCTGGCTGCGTGAGCTGTTCGGGCTGGGCGAGGAGCACCACGGGGCGTTCGTGAGCGGCGCGACGGTCTCGAACACGGTCGGGCTCGCCGTCGCGCGGGAGTGGCTCGGCGAGCGCCGGGGCGTGTCGGTGACGGACGACGGCGTGGGCGCGCTGGGCCCGGTGGACGTGCTGTCGGGCAGCCCCCACTCCAGCGTGACCAAGGCTCTGTCCGTGCTCGGTCTCGGGCGCGGCAGTCTGCGCAGGGTGCCGGTGCTGCCCGGCAATCGCGAGGCCGTGGACGTCGAGCGCCTCGACGCCGCGCTCGGGGCGCTGGACGGGCGTCCGGCCGTCGTCGTGGCGAACGCCGGGACCGTGAACACCGTCGACTTCGACGATCTGCGGGCCGTCGCCGCGCTCAGGGAGCGCCATGACTTCTGGCTGCACGTCGACGCGGCCTTCGGCGGGTTCGCCGCGCTGTCACCCGAGTACTCCTCGCTGGTGGCCGGTCTGGACGAGGCCGACTCCGTCTGTGTCGACCTGCACAAGTGGCTCAACGTCCCCTACGACGCGGCCGTCCAGTTCACCCGCCGCCAGGACCTCCAGGTCCGCGTCTTCCACAACGCCTCGCCCTATCTCGGACTTCCCGGCGGCGACCCCGACTTCCTGCACCTGACGCCGGAGAACTCGCGTCGGCTGCGCGCGCTCCCGGCCTGGTTCTCGCTGGCGGCCTACGGGCGCGAGGGGCACCGCGAGATCGTCGAGCGGAACGTCGCGCTCGCCCGGCGGCTGGGCGAGCGGATCGCCCGCGCTCCCGGGCTGCGGCTGCTCGCGCCGGTGCGGCTGAACGTCGTGTGCTTCACCCTCGCCGACGACCCCACGGAGCGGCGGGTCCAGGCGCTGGCCGACGCCGTCGCCGCCTCGGGCGAGGCCTTCGTGACCCCGACGTGCTACGACGGCACGCACGGGCTGCGCGCCGCGTTCAGCAACTGGCGTACGTCCGAGGCGGACACGGACCGGGTGTTCGCGGCCGTCGAGCGGCACTGCGCGGAGCCGCGCCTGTGACGGTCCGCGCCGGAGGACGGGACGGACCCGCGCGGCCGGCCCCGGCCCGTCCTCGTGTCAGGCGGGCTGCCAGAGCTCGATCCGGTTGCCCTCCGGGTCGGTGACCCAGCCGAACCGGCCGACCCCGTCCATGTCCTGGGTCTCCTCCGCCACGTCCGCTCCCCGGGCGCGCAGTTGCGCGAGCATGGCGTCCAGGTCGCGGACCCGGAAGTCGAGCATGGTCTGCTGGGCGGGAGACCCGAAGTAGCCGGTCCCGGACTCGAAGGCCGCGAACACCGTCGGCCCGGCCTCCGGGCGCCACAGGCCGTTCTCGTCGGTGTCCAGGCCCAGGCAGTCGCGGTACCAGGCGCTCAGGGCCGCCGGGTCTTCGGCGCGCAGGAAGTATCCGCCGATTCCAAGCACACGTTCCATGCGGCCATCCTGTCAGGAAGGGCTCCGGACCGGCCGGCACCACACCTGTCGCCCGCCTCAGCTCCCGTCCGCGTCCCCGCCCTCTCCCCCGACGGCCTCGCGGAACCGCTTGTTGACGCCCAGCAGGCCACCGTCGACGCACAGGGTCGTGCCGGTGATCCAGGCGGCGTCGCCGGAGGCGAGGAAGGCGACGGCGGCCGCGATGTCCTCCGGCTCGCCGACCCGGCCGAGCGGATACAGCAGCCGGGCCGCGGAGGCGAGGTCGTCCTCGCGGCCCTCCCAGGCCGTGGTGCGGATCGTGCCCGGAGCCACCAGGTTGACCCGCACACCCCGGGCGGCGGCGTGGCCGGCGAGGGTGCGGGTGAGCGACATCAGCCCCGCCTTGGCCGCGCTGTAGGCGTGGTTGCCGAAGTCCTGGATGCCGTTGACGGAGCCGATGGTGACGATGGCCCCGCGGCCGGAGGCGACCAGGTGCGGGAGCGCGGCGCGGGCGCAGCGGTAGGCGCCGGTCAGGGTGACGTCCAGGTCGGCGGCCCAGTCCTCGTCGCTCCCGTCCTCGAAGAGCGGTGCGTCGGGGGTGCACCGGTAGGCGTTGTTGACCAGGACGTCGAGCGAGCCGAAGGCGTCCACGGCGTACGCCACGGCGGCCTCGACCTGGGCCCGTTGCCCCACGTCGCAGCCGAACGCCTCGGCCCGCGAGCCGAGTTCGCGCAGTGCGGCGGCGGTCTTCTCGGCCTCGGCCAGGTCCACGTCCGTGACGAGGACCCGGGCGCCTTCCGCGGCCAGGCGGCGGGCGGTCGCCGCCCCGATGCCGCGGGCCGCGCCCGTGATCAGAACCCCGTGTCCCTCGAAGCGCCTCATCGCAGTCATGGCAGGGAAGTTACCTCCATGATCGCCGCGGCGACAGACGCCCGCGCCCGTCTCCGCCGCCCCGGACGCGCCCCGGACGCGCCCCGGTCAGCGGTACCCCGTCACGTCCGCCGGTCTCCCCTTGTCCTGCACCTCGACCATGTAGCGCCAGGCGTCCGGGCGGCTGCCGTCGCGGTCCGTGAAGCCGTACACCTGGGCGAGCTGCCCGCTGGAGAGGGACTGCCCGTTCCAGCGGGCGCGTTCGGGATCGGCGGCCAGCGCGGCGACCGCGCGTCCCACGTAGTACGGCGTCTCGGAGATGGCGAAGTGCGGCTCGCCCTCCTCGGCGTCGTGCCAGTTCTCCTCGGTCACGCCGAAGGCTTCGAGCATGATCTCCGAGCGCATCCATCCGGGGGTGAGCGCCACGGCGGTGGCGCCGCGCGGGCCCAGTTCGTGGCCGAGGGCGAACGCCATGCGCAGCACGGACGACTTGGCGATGTCGTAGAAGAAGGAGACCCGGTAGGTGGCGCGGTTGTACTCCGCGGTGCCGTCGGTCATCTCGACGACCAGACCGCCGGGCCGGCGCAGCAGCAGGGGCAGCGCGTGGTGGCTGGTGATCGCGTGGGTCTCGACGGCGAGCCGGAGCATCCTGCGTCCGTTGTCGAGGTCGTGCTCCCACAGGGGGGTGTCCCATTCGAAGAGCTTCTCGGCGCCCCAGATGTCGTTGACCAGGATGTCGAGACGGCCCTGTTCGTCCGCGATCCGGGCGACGAGCGACTCCACCTCGGCCGGGACGAGGTGGTCGGTGGGGACCGCGATGCCCCGTCCGCCCGCCGCGGTGACCAGATCGGCGGTGTCCTCGATGGTCTCCGGGCGGTCGTACTCCGAGCGCCGTTCCCGGGTGCTGCGGCCGGTCACGTAGACGGTGGCGCCGGCCGCGCCGAGTTCCACGGCGATCCCGCGGCCCGCGCCGCGGGTCGCGCCCGCCACCAGCGCGACCCTGTCCCGCAGCGTGCCTTCCGACGGTCCCGACATGTCCGACCTCCGTGCGCGTGGCGTCCACGGGCGCTCCCCCGTGTTCTCCTACGAGCGTCTCCTGGAAGCCGGACATCTTCTGTCAGGTATCCGTGTGGCGTCCCCTCCGTGTCGCCGCCCGGCGGACGACCGCCGGGCGGGGCGCCGGATCCGCGCCGCCGCGAGGGCGGCGGAGCGTCAGTGGCCGCGCGCGATCCACGCCTCCAGGTGCGGCGCCTCCGCTCCGATCGTGGTCGTCTCGCCGTGTCCGGTACGGACGACCGTGTCGGCGGGCAGGGTGAGCAGCCGCTCGCGGATGGACTCGATGATCGTCGGGAAGTGGGAGTAGGACCGGCCGGTCGCCCCCGGGCCGCCCTGGAAAAGGGTGTCGCCGGAGAAGAGGGTGCGCAGGCCCGGGTCGTAGAGGCAGACCGCGCCGGGGGCGTGGCCCGGGGTGTGCAGCACGGTCAGATCGGTGCCCGCGGCCTCGATCACCTGGCCGTCCTGGAGCCAGGCGTCGGGCATGCGGTCCGGGTGGGTGAGCTTCCACAGCGGCAGGTCGTCGGGGTGGAGCCAGATGGTGGCTCCGGTGCGCTCCGCCAGGGCGGGAGCGGCGTCGATGTGGTCGTTGTGGGCGTGGGTGCACACGATGCCGCGCAGGCGGCGGTCGCCGACCGCCTTCGCGATGGCGTCGGCGTCGTGCGCGGCGTCGATCACGACGGCCTCGTGGTCGTCGCCCACGATCCACACGTTGTTGTCGACCTCCCAGGTGCCGCCGTCGAGCTCGAACGTGCCCGAGGTGACGAGGTGTTCGATGCGCGCGGCCATCAGAACTCCACCACCGACCGCAGCACGTCGCCGTGGTGCATCCGCTCGAAGGCCGCCTCGATGTCGTCCAGGGTGATCGTCTCGCTCACGAACGCGCCCAGGTCCAGGCGTCCTTGGAGGTGCAGGTCGATCAGCATCGGGAAGTCGCGGGAGGGCAGACAGTCGCCGTACCAGGACGACTTGAGGGCGCCGCCGCGGCCGAAGACGTCGATCAGCGGGAGTTCGAGCTTCATGTCGGGGGTGGGCACCCCGACCAGGACGACGGTGCCGGCGAGGTCGCGGGCGTAGAAGGCCTGCTGATAGGTCTCGGGGCGGCCGACGGCCTCGATGACGACGTCGGCGCCGAAGCCGCCGGTGAGGTCGCGGATCGCCTCGACGGGGTCCGTGGTCCGGGAGTTGACCGTGTGCGTGGCGCCGAGCTTCTCGGCGGTCGTGAGCTTGCGGTCGTCGATGTCCACGGCGATGATCTTCGCCGCGCCCGCGAGCCGGGAGCCCGCGATGGCCGCGTCGCCGACGCCGCCGCAGCCGATCACGGCGACGGTGTCGCCCCGTCCGACGTTGCCCGTGTTGATGGCGGCCCCGATGCCGGCCATCACTCCGCAGCCGAGCAGTCCGGCGACGGCCGGGGAGACCGACGGATCGACCTTGGTGCACTGTCCGGCCGCGACCAGCGTCTTCTCGGCGAAGGCGCCGATCCCGAGGGCCGGGGACAGTTCGGTGCCGTCCTTCAGCGTCATCTTCTGCTTCGCGTTGTGGGTGTCGAAGCAGTACCAGGGGCGCCCGCGCAGACAGGCGCGGCACTGCCCGCACACCGCACGCCAGTTGAGGATCACGAAGTCGCCCGGGGCCACGTCCGTGACTCCGGCGCCGACCGACTCCACGACTCCGGCCGCCTCGTGGCCGAGCAGGAACGGGAAGTCGTCGTTGATGCCGCCCTGCTTGTAGTGCAGGTCCGTGTGGCAGACCCCGCAGGCCTGGATCTTCACCACGGCCTCGCCGGGCCCCGGATCGGGCACGACGATGGTCTCGACGCGCACCGGCTCGTTCTTGCCCGGTGCGATCACGCCCCGTACTTCCTGCGCCATGTGAATGAGCCCTTCCCTAGATGGACCTTCCACCGACCGACCCTACGGGGTGACCCGCCGGTAGAAGGCCAGGTGGGCCGCGGCGGCTCCGGACGCGGTACGGCGGACGACGCCGCCCCCGCCCGGGACCGGCGCCCCGTGATCCGCTCCACCGGCCCGTCGGCGGCACCCCCGGGCGCCCGCCGCCCCGCACGGCCGACGCCCCTCACCCGTTCACCGCCCCGGCACGGACAGCGCTCCCGGACACCCGCCGCCGCATCGGCAACGCCTCCCAGATACCCCCGGGGGTACCTCTGCTACGGTGGATATACCCCCGGGGGTAATTTTCACCGAGCCGCGAAGCCATCGGGCTTCCCGCAGGAGAGGAGTGCAGCCGTGTTCTTCGTCGACACCATCGAGGTGGCGGGCCTGGGCAACCGGAGCTATCTGGCCGGAGGCCCGCGCACCGCCGTCGCCGTCGATCCGCCCAGGGACGCCGAGCGGGTGATCACGGCCGCGGCCCGGCGGGGCGTGCGGATCGCGTACGTCGTCGAGACGCACCTGCACAACGACTACGTGAGCGGCGGCCTGGAGCTGGCCCGGCTCACCGGGGCCGCCTACCTCGTCCCGGCCGGCGCCCGGGTCGCGTTCGAGCGGGTGCCCGTGGCCGACGGGGACACGACGGAGGTGGACGCCGGGCTGACGCTGCGGGCGCTGGCCACGCCCGGCCACACCCCGCACCACACCTCGTACGTCCTCCAGGAGGACGGACGGGCCGTCGCGGCCTTCACCGGCGGCTCCCTGCTCATCGGCACGGTCGGCCGGCCCGATCTCGTCGAGCCGCGACTGACCGACGAGCTGGCCCGCGCCCAGCACGCGTCGGCGCACCGGCTCGCCGCCGAGCTGCCCGACGACACCGCCGTCCTGCCCACCCACGGCTTCGGCAGCTTCTGCTCCGCGGGAGGCGGCGGGGGCGACGCGACCACGATCGGGCGCGAGCGGGCCGGCAACGAGGCCCTGATCAAGGACGTCGACGCGTTCGTCGCGGACCTGCTCGCCGGACTCGACGACGTGCCCGCGTACTACGCCCACATGGGGCCCGCCAACGCCCGGGGCCCGGCCTCCCTCGATCTGACCCCGCCCGCGCTCGCGGACGCCACGGAGATCGCCGCGCGGCTCGCGGCCGGCGAATGGGTCGTGGACCTGCGAAGCCGGCTCGCGTTCGCCGCGGGACATGTCGCCGGAGCGGTCAACTTCGAGGCGGACGGACAGTTCGCCGTCCATCTGGCCTGGCTGCTGCCCTGGGGCAAGCCGGTCACACTGCTCGCCGAGTCACCGGAACAACTCGCCCGCGCCCAGCGGGAGCTGGCGCAGGTCGGGGTGGACCGTCCCGCCGCCGCCGCGATCGGCTCGCCGGCCGACTGGGTGCGCGAGGGGGAACGGCCGCGCGCCTTCCGCCGCGCCTCCTTCGCCGAACTGGCCGAGGTGTACGACCCCTCCGGCCGGACCGTGGTCCTGGACGTCCGGCGCGACTCGGAGCGCGCCGGGGGCCATGTGGCGGGGTCGGCGCACATCCCCGTGCACCAGGTCCGCGACCGGCTCGGGGAGATACCCGCCGGGACCGTCTGGGTGCACTGCGCCGGCGGCGCGCGGGCCGCGATCGCCGCCTCGCTGCTCGACGCGGCGGGCCGGGACGTCGTGGCCGTCGACGACTCCTTCGCCGCCGCGGCCGCCTCCGGTCTCCCGATGGCACGGACCGCTCCCGCCGCGGACCGTGCCGAGGCCGAGGACCCCGCCGCGTGAGTGTCCTGATCCTCGCCCTCGCCGCCGGGGCCGTGACCGGGCTCGCGCTCGGGGCGCTGGGCGGCGGCGGCAGCGTGCTGACCGTACCCGCCCTGATCTACCTGCTCGGATTCACTCCCTCGGCGGCCACCACCGCGAGCCTGGTCATCGTCACCGTCACCTCGGCGACCGCGCTGTCGGCACACGCCCGGCAGGGCACCGTCCGCTGGCGTGCCGGAGCGCTGTTCGCGGCGGCCGGGCTGATCCCGGCGGCGCTGGGCGGGGCGGTCTCCGGACGGCTGCCTCCCGCCCTGCTGACCGGCGCGTTCTCACTGATCGCGGGCCTCGCGGCGTTCCGGATGCTCCGGCCGGCGGCCGACGGGCCCGGGGCGGCGCCCGCGGGGACCGGCCGGATCACCGGAACGGGCGCCGGTCTCGGCGCGGTGACCGGGGTACTGGGCGTGGGCGGCGGCTTTCTCGCCGTACCGGCCCTGGTGAACGTCGTGGGGCTGCGGATGCGGGCCGCCGTCGGCACCAGCCTGCTGGTGATCACGGCGAACTCGCTCGCCGCGCTGCTCGCCCGCGCGGGAACGGCGCAGAGCCTGGACTGGGCGGTGGTGGCGCCGTTCGCCGGGGCGGCCGTCCTCGGCGCCTGGGACGGGAAGCGACTGGCCGCCCGGGTCTCGGGCGGCACGCTCCAGCGGATCTTCGCCTGGGCGCTGCTGGCCGTGGCGGGACTGATGCTCCTGGACGTCGTCCTGTGAGGCTCAGGCCAGCGACAGGAAGAGCTTCTCCAGCCGGGCCCGCATCTGCTCACTGGTCTCACCGTTCTTCGCGCCGTTCTCGACGTCGGTCAGACACTGCTGGAGCCCCGTGGCGATGATCGCGAAACCGGCCCGGTCCAGGGCCCGGGAGGCGGCGGCGAGCTGGGTGACCACCTCCTCGCAGTCGCGCCCCTCCTCGATCATCCGGATCACTCCGGAGATCTGTCCCTGCGCCCGGCGCAGCCGGTTCAGCACCGACTTCAGCTCGTCACCCGCGAGTTCCAGTTCCACGAACACTCCTCGATCCATACCCCTAGGGGTATCTTACTCCGCCCTGCGGGGCACCCCCCGAAGAGCAAGGATGTCACTCCGCATGAACACCTCCGTCTCCCTCGACGTCGACCAGGCCCACGGCCGCCTCGGCGAGCTGACCGTCATCGACGTCCGCACCCCCGGCGAATACGCCTCCGGCCACCTGCCGGGCGCCCTGAACATTCCGCTGGACCGGCTCGACCGCGCGCTGCCCGTGCTCGCCGGCGCCCGCGCCGAACTGCTCCTCGTCTGCCGCTCCGGCGCCCGCTCCGCGAACGGCTGCGCCCTGCTGGCCGGGCACGGGGTGCCGGCGGCCACGCTCACCGGCGGCACCGGCGCCTGGGCGGAGCGCGGGCACGAACTGCACCGCCCGTCCGGCACCACCCGGGCCGGCTGGGCCATGGAACGCCAGGTCCGCCTCACCGCCGGCACCGTCGTCCTCGCCGGCCTCGGCCTCGGACTCCTGCACCCCGCCTGGCAGTTGCTCTCCGCCGGGATCGCGGGCGGTCTGGTCTTCTCCGCCCTCACCGACACCTGCGGCATGGCCGCGCTGCTCTCGAAGCTCCCGCACAACCGGCCCCGCGCGGCGGACCTCGACGCCACCCTCGCGGCACTCGAGGAGCGCGTGTCCTGAGTCCGCGCGCCGTCACCGCGGCCGGGGCCGGTGCGGGCGCGTCGCCGACGTAGCCTGAACGCCCGTCCCAACTCCCGCGAGGAGCGCCGTGAGCCTGACCGAGACCGCGCCCGAGGTGCCCGCGTGGCGCCTGCTGCTCGGGTACGTACGACCGCACCGCCGGGCGCTGTTCGGGGGTGCGCTGCTGGCGCTGGCGACCGGGGCCACCGGTCTGCTGCTGCCGCTGGTGGCGCGCGGGCTCATCGACGACCTGTCGCACGACCGGCCGATCGGACGGGCCCTGCTCGGCATGGCGGCCCTGGTGGTGACCAACGCGGCCGTGGGAGCGCTGGGTTCGTACGTGCTGCGGCGCACCGCGGAGTCGGTGGTGCTGGGCGCGCGGCGCACCCTGTCGTCGTATCTGCTGCGGCTGCGCATACCCGCCGTGGACCGCAGCGAGCCCGGCGACCTGATGGCGCGCATCACCTCCGACACGACCCTGCTGCGCGAGGTCACGACCGATTCCCTGGTCGGCCTCGGCACCGGCGGCCTCACCCTCGTCGCGACGGTGGTGATGATGGGCCTGGTCGACATGGTGCTGCTCGGCGTCACACTGGGCGTCGTGCTGTGCGCGGGCACGGTGCTCGGACTGATCGTGCCGCGCATCAACCGGGCGAGCCGGCGGGCCCAGGACGCCGTCGGGGCGATGGGGGCCTCGCTGGAACGGACGCTCGGCGCGCTGCGCACGGTCAAGGCCTCGGGCGCCGAGCACCGTGAGGAGCGGAACGTCCACGCGGCCGCCGAGGAGTCCTGGCGGCAGAGCGTGCGGGCGGCCAGGTGGTCGGCGGCCGCCGGCAACACGGCCGGCCTGGCGATGCAGGTCGCCTTCATCACGGTCCTGGCGGTGGGCGGCGCCCGGGTCGCGACCGGCGCCGTCCACGTCGGCACCCTGGTCGCCTTCCTGCTGTACGTCTTCTACCTGATGTCCCCGATCCAGCAGGTGGTCGGCGCGGTCACGCAGTACCAGAGCGGTGCCGCCGCGCTCGCCCGTATCCAGGAGGCCCTGCGGCTGCCCGCCGAACCCGCCGCCCCGCCCGCGCCACTGCCCGCGCCGGACGCGGAGCCGGCGTCGCTCGCCTTCGAGGACGTCCGCTTCCGGTACGCCGACGACCTGCCGTACGTCCACCACGGCATGACGTTCGCCGTCCCGGCCCGGGGCCTGACCGCGTTCGTCGGCCCCTCCGGCGCGGGCAAGACCACCGTGTTCTCGCTCATCGAGCGGTTCTACGAGCCCGAGGCGGGCGTCATCAGCGTGGACGGCCTCCCGCTCGACGCGTGGGAGCTGCCCCGCCTCCGGTCCGCCATCGGCTACGTGGAGCAGGACGCGCCGGTGCTGTCGGGCTCCCTGCGCGACAACCTCCTGCTCGGCAATCCGGAGGCCGGCGAGGGCGAGCTGACCCGGGTGCTGGGGACGACCCGCCTCGACGGCCTCGTGGCCCGGCTGCCCAACGGTCTCGACACGCTCGTCGGGCATCGCGGCACCAAACTGTCCGGTGGTGAGCGCCAGCGCGTCGCCATCGCACGGGCCCTGCTGCGCCGCCCCCGGCTGCTGCTCCTCGACGAGGCCACCTCGCAGCTCGACGCCGTCAACGAGGCCGCGCTGCGTGACACGGTCGCCGACGTGGCCCGTACGACCACGGTGCTGGTGGTCGCGCACCGGCTGTCCACCGTCACGTCGGCCGACCGGATCGTCGTGATGGACGCGGGCCGCGTCCGCGCCGTGGGCACCCACCGCGAACTCGTCGAGGCGGACCCGCTCTACGCCGAACTGGCCGCCACCCAGTTCCTCGCGACCGCCGGCTGACCCCGGCACCACGACCGCGCCCCGGTACCGCGACCGCGTCCGGTACCGCGCCCCGGCGAAAAGGACCGCGGCAATTCCTTGGCGACGGCCCGGCTCTCCTCTAGGGTGATGCCTTCTTTCCGCCACGAGGGGCGGCCGCCCGCGGCCGGCCCCGACCGGGCGGCGAGGCACGTCCCACCCTGATACCCAGGCGACTGATCATGGTCAAGAACCGACACCCGGCCGGGCAGGCCGTCCCCGGGATCATCTTCGCGGTACCCGCCGACGCACCCGCCGGCCTGGAAGTGATCTCGCTGGCCGCGCTGCGCGCCCGGGCCCGCGTCCACGGCACCGACCTCGGCGCGCCGCAGCGCCCCGCCTTCCACCAGGTGCTCACGCTCTCCTCCGGCACGCTGCGCCCGACCGTGGACTTCACGGCCCATGACGTCGGGCGGGGCTCCTGGCTGTGGACGCGCCCCGGGCAGGTCCTCCAGTGGGGAGAGCTCACACGGGCCGAAGGCACCCTGATCGCCTTCGAGCGGGACTTCCCGGGCGAGGCCACCGTCCGTGCGGCCCGTCTCGACGATCCGCACGCCCGCGTGCTGCGCGTCCCGAGGGCCGAGGCCGCCACCTCGTTGCGGGTGGCCACGGCACACCTGGAGCACGAGTTCCGGACACCGGGACGGCTGCCGCGGGAGGCGCGCGATGCCGTACTACGTCATCTGCTGGACGTGCTGCTCCTGCGTCTGGCCCATCCGGAGGAGTCCGGCGGCCCGGCCGCAGAGCCGAGCGAAACCTTTCTCCGGTTCCGTGCCGGCGTCGAGCGGGACTTCGCGCGCACCCGCCGGGTGGACGACTACGCCCTCGCCCTCGGCTACTCGGCCCGCACGCTGTCCCGGGCCGCCCTCGAATCGGCGGGGGTCGGCGCCAAGGAGTTCATCGACCGCCGGGTCGTCCTGGAGGCCAAGCGGCTGCTCGCCCACACCGACCTGGCCGCCGCCCGCATCGCCGACCGGCTGGGCTTCTCCAGCGCCACGAACTTCGCCAAGTACTTCCACCAGCGGGCCGGCCAGGCTCCCATCGCGTTCCGCACCACGGTGCGCGAACGGGGCGCGGACCTCCCCTCGGCACGGGGCGGAGGGGACACCACCCCGCGGCACGGGCACCCCGCCGATCCGTGAACGGGCCGCACACGGTCCGGTCCCCGCTCACCCGGGAGGCGCATCGGATTCTTGCGTTTGCCGTGGGCGCCGGGGCGGAGGACGCTCGGTACTGAGGCGCCGCGCGGCCGGCTCGCGGCCGGCCCGCGCCTTCCCGAGGAGGTCACCCATGGGCACAGCGGCAGCCCCCGCCTTCGACACCGAGGCGCTGCGCCGGGGCATTGAAGGACACAGTGCGGCAGATCTGCTGTCGCTCTACGCGGACGACGCGGAACTGCGCATCGTGGACCGCAACACCCAGCCCAGTCACCCGATGATCAAACACGGCCGCGCCGAGATCGCCGAGATGCTCGACGACGTCTACAGCCGGGACATGACACACAAGATGGAGCAGTGCGTCGTCCAGGGCGACCACGTCGCCTACACCGAAAGCTGCGTGTACGCGGACGGGGTGCGGGTGCTGAGCACGTCGATGATGTCGTTGCGCGACGGCAAGATCGTCGAGCAGACACTGGTACAGGCATGGGACGAGTAGGGAGGAACTGACCGAAGGTCCAGGTCAGGTCTCGTCCGACCTGGACCTTCTCGGTGTGCCCGGCGTCCTCGGCCGGTGGCCGCACCGGCGCGGGCCCGGCGGCAGGGGCCCGGCTCCGGGGCCGGCGGGACCGCCGTCAGCGCCGGGCCGGAACCGCCTGGGCGACGGGTTCCGCCGCCCGGAGGAGCATCGGGGAAGCCCGGTCCACCAGGTCGTGCAGGACGGCCGCATGGGCCGCGTCGCCCCCGAGTCCGGACAGGAGGAAGTGGGCCCTGTCCCGGAAGCCGCCGATGCCCTCCTCGTACCGGCGCAGCACCTCCGGTGCGAGCAGGAGGTCGATGAGCGCCGCTCCGGCGTCGGGCGAGCGGCGCGCGGCGGTGTGCAGTTCCAGGAGACGGCCCGCCACATCCGGGCCGGCGCCCTCCAGCGCGCACGCCAGCAGATACGTCACCGTACCGTTCGCGAGGTCTTCGTTGCGGCCGGTCAGGATGTCCTGCTGATCGTTGAACAGCTGCCACAGGACGCCGAAGCCGTTGCCGAACTCCCGCCAGAGCTCGACCCTTTCGTCCGGACAGCCGGCCAGTTGCGCGGCCATGGCGGTGACCATGCTGAACGGCGCGCCGGACTTCCCGAGGTACGCCGCGACCACGGCGTCGCGCGTGGCCGCGCCCACGTCCGCGCGAAGGTCCCTCAACTGCCCCTCGGTCGCGGTGATCCAGCACCTCACGACCTCGGCCGACAGCGCGCCGCGCGCCCTCTCGGGTATCCGCGGCGACTGGACGACGAGCAGGGGGAGCGGAATTCCGCTGATGACCGTGGCGAGCAGCGCCTCGCTCTCACCGAGCCCCCCGGCGGTGAGGGCGGTCTGACCGTCGGCGAGGTCGTCCAGGTGGCACGCGGAGGTCCACCACAGTTCGTGGACGACGGCCAGGGGAACCGCCGGTCCGGGCGCTCCCGTCTCCACGGCGTGGACGATCATCGGCAGCACGGACAGCGGGTAGGCGAACGTCCTGTGCTCCAGGAGTGCGGCGACCGACGCCCGGACGGAGGCCGCCGACGGCCCCAGCAGGTCGAGCGCGGAATTCCGCTCCGCCTCGATGTCCGCGGCCATCTCCCGATGCAGATCCACGTACGACTTCACTCGCACCCAGTCCACCCCCACCACCGAATTGTCTCGAGCACCGATTCGATCATTGGCCATGATGACGAACCAGAGCAACTTTGCGCCATGGCTCGTTCCTTGGGGACGCCTTCCCTCCGGTGAAGCGGGGGCCACAGGCCGCGAACCCCGCCATACTGACCGTCGTGCGAGTAGCGATCATGACCGCGGGTTCACGAGGTGACGTGGCGCCGTTCACCGGACTCGGGCACGGCCTGGTACGGGCCGGGCACGAGGTCACCCTCGTGACGCACGGATGCTTCGCGGACCTGGTGCCGGGTTCGGGAGTCGGGTTCCACGCGCTGCCCGTCGATCCGCGGGCCGAGCTGGAGTCCGAGCGGGGGCGGCGGCTCCGGCGGAGCGTCACGGGCGCCGGAAAGATCGTCCGGCTCGTCGAGATGGCCCGGTCGCTCGCCGGGCGGCTGACCGACGGCATGGTCGCGGCCGCCCGCTCCAGCGACGTCCTCCTGCTGTCCGGTTCGCTGGCACCGCTCGGGCACTGTGTCGCGGAAGGGCTGGGCCTGCCCAGCATGGGAGTGAATCTCCAGCCCCTGGCACCGACGAGGGAGTTCGCGCCCGCGGTGGCCACCGCCCGCTCCTGGGGGCCCGCCGCCAACCGCGCGGCCGGGTACGCGGTGAACCTGGCCGTCGAGCGGGTCTTCGCCGAGACGGTGCGGAACCTGCGCGAGCGGCTCGGTCTGCCGGCCGCCGGTCCCCTCGCGGCCCGTCGCGACCGCGAGCGGCGGGACTGGCCGGTGCACCACGGGTTCAGCCCCTCGGTGGTGCCCCGGCCGCGGGACTGGCGACGCGGGCTCGACGTGTCCGGGTACTGGTGGCCCCACGACGGCGAGGACCCCCGGCTCCCCGCCTCGCTGGAGGACTTCCTGGACGCGGGTCCCGCCCCGGTCTTCGTGGGCCTGGGCAGCGCCACCGTCCCCGATCCCGGACGGCTGAGCGCCGAGTTGGTGCGCGCCCTGCGGGCCGCCGGGCTGCGCGGGGTGATCCAGCGGGGGTGGGGCGGGCTGCGCGCCGACGGCGACGACATGTTCACCGTCGACGAGGTGCCGCACTCCGTCCTGTTCCCCCGGATGGCCGCGGTGGTGCACCACGCCGGGGCCGGTACGACGGCGGCGGGGCTGCGGGCCGGGGTCCCGGCGGTGCCCGTGCCGGTCCAGTTCGACGAGGGTTTCTGGGCGGCCCGGCTCGTCTCGCTCGGCGTCGCGCCCGGCGCCCTGCCGCCACGGGGGCTGCGCGCCGAACGGCTGGCACCGGCGCTGGTCCGGGCGACCACGGAGCCCGCGTACCGGCGGTGCGCGCGAAACCTCGCGGAACGTCTTCGCGCGGAGGACGGGGTGGCGCCGGTAGCGGAGGCACTCGACCGGCTCGAACGCCTCGGACGCCCCTGAGGACCCCGGCCACGCCGACACCGACACCGACACCGACACCGACAGCATCCTGGACGCCGTCCACACCGTCACCGGCGCACCCGTGGGGGGCGATGCCGCTCATCGTCCTCGCCGTCACCCATCACGACCTGCGGGCCGGGCCCGCACACGGGCGGATCCACCCCGGCGCGCCGCGAGGCACGCCCGGGTGACCGCTCCGCCACACCACATCGAACCGCTCGACACACCGGAACAGAGGGACAGACCGTGAAAGCAGTCATCTTCGGCGCCAGCGGCCTCATCGGCGACGGCTTCCTGCGCGAGAGCCTGCGCGCCCCCGACGTCACCGAGGTCGTCGCCGTCGTGCGGACACCGCTGACCCTGACCCACCCGAAACTGCGCCAGGTCCAGCACGACGACTTCCTCGACCTCACCCCGATCGCCGACCGGCTCGCCGGAGCGGACGCCTGCTTCTGGGGCCTCGGGGTCTCCTCCGTCGGCATGGACCCACAGGACTACGAGCGCATCACCTACGGCTACACGACGGCCGCCGTGCACACGCTCGCCGCCATCAACCCGAACCTGACGTTCGTCTACGTCTCCGGCGGCGGCACCGACAGCACCGAACAAGGCCGCAGCCGCTGGGCCCGGGTCAAGGGCCGCACCGAGAACGCCGTCATCACCGCTTTCCCCCACGGATACGCACTGCGCCCCGGCGCCGTCCGGTCGTCCTACGGCGCGCGCTCCAAGACACCCGCCTACCGCTGGGGCAGCGTCATCGCCACCCCGATCATCCCGCTGCTGCGCCTGCTCCGGCTCTCCCCCCTCCTGGTGACCAGTACCGCACAGCTCGGCCACGTCGCACTCCACCTCGCCCGCCACGGCTCCTCCCGCCACGTCCTGGAGAACCGCGACATCGTCACCCTCGCCGCCGCGGCCCGCCCGAAAGCCCCGGAACACGTGCGCCGGACGCCGTGACCCGCCCCGGGGTCGCGCCGCTCGCGCAGCCGGCCGACCGCCGCGTCGAACAGCGCCTCGCCCGTGCCCGGCCGTCCGGGCCCGCGCGTCCACCCACGTCCGCAGCTCCGGCGAGGGCGGGCCCCTCGCGGGCCGTGACCGCGGCCGCCTACGGACCGGCGGCCCCGTCCGCGCTCCAGTCGGCGGGGCGCAGGATCCCGAGCAGCTGGCGGACCAGTTCCTCCACCACCTCGTCCAGGGTCGCGTCCACCCATCCGGCGTTCCAGTCGTGCAGCAGGCCGTTCACGCTGCCGATGAAGGCGGTGGCGGCCAGCCGGTAGTCGCGCGGCGCCGCCTCCCCGCGGGCGACGGCACTCGCCGCCTCGCCGCAGATGAACTCGACCCAGCGGGCCCGGCGGGCGAGCCGCTGCTCCTCCAGCCGCGCGCTCACCCCGACGATCTCCACGAAGGTGATGCGGATGCGGCGCGGATCACTCGTCACGTTCGCCGCGTAGGCGCGGAAGAGGGCGGCGGCACGCTCGGCGAGCGGCAGGTCACGGGCCTCGGCGAGGGCGGCCAGGGCGGCCCGCTCGGCCCAGTCGTTGACCTGGAGGTGGAGGGCCGCCAGTACGTCTTCGAGCCCGCGGAACGCCTCGTAGAACTGGCGCGTGGACAGTCCCGCCGCCTCGCTGAGGGCCGCCACGGTGGTGGACCGGTACCCGGGTCCGGAGCCGAACAGCTGGAGCCCGGCGTCGAGGAAACGCCGACGGCGTTCCTCCTGCCGTTCCTCGGCCGTCCTGCCGCCGTAGCGGCCGGTGGGCTGTCTGAGCCTGCCCGCCACGCGTTCCTCCCCCGGGGCCGCTCCGAACCGGCGTTCGCCCCTTCGGCGATTTTCTCGCGTACCGCCCCTTGTGAAGAGGCTCCCCCAGTCCTTACTTTCCAGTAAGTGCACTTTGAAAGCGGGCGTGTTCAGATTTCCATTTGTCATGATCACGACATTCGTATGCGCGACGCACGCACAGCACGCCCCTGGTCACCGTGCCGTCACCCGCACTCCCCCACTACGACAGGGACTCCCCATGTCCGTCCTCAGAGCCAGACGCCTCTGCACGCTCGCCGCGGCCCTCACGCTCACCCTCGGCGGTACGGCGACCGCCGCTTCCGCCGTCGGGGCGCGGACCTCCGCCGCCGCCGATCTGCGCGAGGTGATGTTCGTCGGCAACAACTGGGAAGGCACCTCGGACGTCATCAGGTCCTCCGGGGACTTCGCGCGGATCGGCCGGATCGATGTCATCCCGGACAAGGCCGCACGGATGGCCGCGATCAACGCCGATCCCATCAAGTGGGCCTACTTCATGGGCATCCGCAACGGCGTCGGCGAGGGGCACGACCAGTTCGTCGACGACATGTACTCCACGCCGGACGGCCGGTCGGTGGTGGTCTCGCGCCCGAGCTTCGCCGACGTGGTCTCGATCGACCTCGGCACCGGACGGATCAACTGGCGCTTCCCCGTGGCGGGTTACCGTTCGGACCACATGGCCGTGTCCCCCGACGGCACCCGGGTCGCCGTCTCGGCCTCCACCGCGAACACCGTGCACGTGCTCGACATCACGACCGGCGCCCAGCTCGGTTCGTTCACCACCGGCGACAAACCGCACGAGAACATCTTCACCCACGACGGCAAGTACATCTGGAACATGGCCATCGGCGACGTCACCACCGCGCTCGACGATCCCTGGCTGGACTGGACGAAGGGCGACCGGAAGATCACCGTCGTCGACGCGGCCACCTTCAAGCAGGTCAAGGTGATCGACATGCGCCAGCGCCTCGACGCCATCGGCCTCAGGGACTTCTCCGACGCCGTCCGCCCCGCCGTCTTCTCGCCGGACGAGTCCAAGCTGTACTTCCAGGTGTCGTTCTTCAACGGTTTCCTGGAGTACGACGTGGCCACCGACAGGATCACCCGGGTGAAGACCCTCCCGAAGAACCCGGCGACGAGCAGCGACCGCACGACGTGGGTCAACGACTCGCGCCACCACGGCATTTCGATGAACCCCTCGGGCACCAAGCTGTGCGTCGCGGGGACGATGGACGACTACGCGACGGTCGTCGACCGGGCGACCCTCCAGAAAGGGCCGCTGGTCCCCGCCTCCAAGCCGTACTGGGCCACCGTGAGCGGTGACGGCAAGGACTGCGTCGTCTCCGAGAGCGGCGCCGACCAGGTCACCGCCATCGACTTCGCGACGGGGCAGAAGACGGTTTCGGTGCCGGTCGGCGACCACCCCCAGCGGGTCCGGCTCGGCCATGTGGAAGCGAACTGGAGCGGTCCGACGGGCGGTTGAGGAGGCACTCAGCCGAAGCGCGCGGCGGCCCAGGCGGCGAGTTCGGTCCGGGCCCCGTCCAGTTGCGCGGAGGACGGGGCGCTCGCCCCGTTCGTGACCAGCGCGTAGTGCACGGTTCCCGGGCCGGACGCGGTGAGCAGGAGGCGGCGGCTTCCGGTGCCGCCCGGCTCGGGAGCCACGGCGACGGGCGTGTCCGGGGTGTAGGCGGGCGGGGAGACCGTCGCCCCGAGGTCGGACACCACCGTCGTCGCCGAGGCGGTGAAGGACGCCGGCAGATGGAGTTCCGTCGGGGCGGTGCCGCCGTCGGAGCGCCAGACGAGCAGGCCGTACTGCCCCGTTCCCACGAGCCGGGAGACCTGCGGCAGGGTCGAGGGGACCGGGTTCCAGGTCAGCGTGGCGGAGCCGTCGCGGGAACGGTCCTCGTAGGTGAAGGCGAGGGCGGAGCCCGTGGTGGCCGCGGGGTAGAGACGGTCGAGGAGCCGCGCGTCCTGGCGCAGCACGGCCGTGCCCGAGCCGTCGAGGCGCACGGCGGACATGTCCTCGTCGTTCCAGGCGTCGCCGGAGGTCAGGACCTTGCCGGGGTTGTCGTTCATCAGCTCGTGGTGACGTCCGCTGTAGATGTCCCACTGCCACTGGGTCCCCGACAGGACCGGTCCCGAGGAGGCCGCCCCCGACCACCAGCCGGCGCCGGAGAGACGGGAGTCGAGGGCCTGGTACATCGCCTTGTCGACGGTCGGGGCCTTGTCCGAGACCGTTCCGGAGAGCGGGTGGCCGAACTCGGAGACGACGGCCGCGGTCCCGGCGGCCGCGGCCCGGTCCCGTACCGTGCCGAAGTCGCCGGTGTACTGGCCGTCTCCCGCCTTGCCCCACATGAGGACGCCCGAGATGGCCTTCTGGTCGTAGAAATGGGTGTTGAGCACGTAGCGCGGGCCGAGGGTGCCCGCGTCGAGCAGTCCGCCCTCCTGCCGCTGGGAGGTGATGTTGGCGTTCCAGAAGAGGTTCGGCTCCACGAAGGCGGGCCTGTCCTGCCATCCGGCCGCGTCCATGCGGGCCCGGAACTTCCCGTAGAACGGCCACAGCAGGTCCCGTTCCCAGGTCCGGCTGGTCTGGCCCGGGTCGTAACTGCCCGCGTAGGGCTCGTTGTACGGGTCGAAGCCGGTGACGCCCGCGAACTCGGCGGCGGTCAGGTGCTGCCGGACGTACGTCATGGCGGCCTGCGCCGTGGCCAGGAAGGCGTCCTGGAGCCCGTAGGAGTTGTGCCAGAAGTCGTACTGCGCGGCCTTGACGGCGTTGTTCTGGGTGATGTTCTGGCCCCAGAAGAGGCAGATGCCGCAGGACTCCTGAGGATAACCTCCCGCGACCACGGCCCACTTGGGGGCGCCGTCGCCGGAGTACCAACTGCCCGTGTTGAACAAGTAGCGGGAGTGGAGGTCCTGGTGGAAGTCGGGGAGGACACGGATGCCCGCGTCGAGGAAGGCCCGCATCTGGTCGGTGGCCGCGGCGAGATAGGCGCTGTCGACCTGGCCGCGGACCGGTTCGGCGTGCGCCCAGGAGAGCAGGAAGCGCACGGAGTTGCCGCCGCCCAGGGCACGCAGCGCCGTCGCGGACTTCGCCGCGTCGGCGACCGAGGCGAAGGGCAGCCCGCCGTTCTCCTCCAGCTTGGTCTCGCCGGAGACGTTGTAGCCGCGCAGGACGACCTCACGGCCGAGGCCGTCGGTGAAGCGGCCGTTCACGACGGTGAGCGCGGCGGCGGCCGGCTGGTCGAACCAGAGGGAGTCGGGGAGTCCGTCGGCGGCGGCGGGCCGGGTGCCCGCCGCCGTGAGGAGACCGGTGAGGAGTACGAGGACGCCGAGCAGACGCGCACGTAACTTCGACATGTACACAACAGTCCTGCCGGTGCCGGAAGGCGTCAACACCTCTGACTCATGAGTAAGTTTCGCGTCTCACCGCCCCCGTACGGGACCGGGGCGGTGCCCGGCCGGCTCACCAGCCGACCCTGCGGGTCAGGTTCAGCAGGTACTCCTTGCGGTCCAGCGGGTTCAGATCGGTGCGGGGACGGTCCGGGACCGCGCCCCGCGCCACGGGCGCGTAATGGTCGAAGGCGCACTCCAGCTCGCCCTCTCCTCGTGTCGGGCCCGGCAACTGCTGCTCCAGGTCGTGGGCCCGCACCACCGGCAGGACCCCCTCCAGCACGCACGAGGAGCCCTGGATCCGCGTGGTCCCCGGCACGGCCCGCTGCCGGGCCAGCAGGGGGAGCACGGCACCGAGCGTGTCCGCGGGCGCCTCCAGGCGGAAGCGGTGCATCGGCTCGTACACCTGACTGCCGGCCGCGCGCAGGGCCGCCGTCAGCACCAGCGGGGTCAGGCCCCTGAAGTCGGCGCCCGTGCTGGACATGCTCTTGTCGAACCCCTGGTGGGCATGGCTCTGGCGCGGCGAGTAGCCCGAGTGCGTCATCGTGACGACGCAGTCGGTGACCTGCCAGCCGTGCAGTCCCTGCCCCAGCGTCTCCCTGACGGTGTCCTCGACCGCCTTGAAGAAGGCGTACGGCATCGATCCGAGCTCGACCTCCAGCCGGAACTCCACGCCGGAGCCGATCGGCGCCGGGTCGACGCGCAGTCCGACGGTCGCGAGGAAGGGGTTCGGGTCCTTCTTGTTGAACTCGACCGACGCGCCCGTGCCCAGGGGCCGTTCGACGCAGAGCGGAGTCGTCCCGCGGAACAGCACGTCGACGCCGTACTCGTCGGCCAGGGTCGCCTGGAGGACCTCCTTCTGCACCTCGCCGTAGAGCGACACGGAGATCTCCCCGCGCAGTTCGTCGCGTCTGAGGCCGATCAGCGGGTCCTGCTCGGCGAGCTGGGTGAGCGCCGCGTGCAGCGCGCCCCTGTCGGCCGGGCGGCCCGGAGAGACGACGGTCTCCAGGGTCGGCGGTGCGAAGTGGTGCCCACCCGCCGGCGAGGGCCGCGGTTCACCGATGGTGTCGCCGATCCGGATCGCGCCGAGCCCCCACAGTTTGCCGATGCGTCCCGCGGTCACGGACGCCTCACCGACCGCCTCCCCCTGGTCGAAGACGCTGATCGCGGTGACCTTGCCCTCCTTTCCGTCGCGCAGGGCGATCCGGTCACGGGTCCGCAGGGTCCCCGAGAACATCCGCGCGTACGCGATCTTCTCCCCGGCCGCTCCCCGCTCGACCTTGAACACGGTGCCCGACAGCGGCCCGTCGGTGTCCGCCTCGGCCGCGGGCAGCAACTCCCGGATCCCCGCGATCAGTTCGGTGACACCCGCGCCCGTCGCGGCCGATCCGAAGAACACGGGGTGCACCAGGGCCCGCCCGGTCTGCTCGACGAGAGCGGCGCGCAGCCGCTCGTAGGACACGCCGTCCTCGACGTACGCGGCCAGCAGTTCCTCGTCGTGGCCGGCGAGCGGGTCGAGGAGGTGCGGCCGCAGTCGGTCGGCGGAATGGGGGGCGAAGTACGCGGCGCGCGTGCCCAGTTCGCCGGGCTCGCCCATCGGGACGATCGCCGGGGTGAGGCGCTCGGAGATCCTCTCCAGGATCTCCTCGTGGCGGGCTCCACGGCGGTCGATCTTGTTCACGAAGATCAGCGTGGGAATGCGCAGCCGCTGGAGGGTCCGCATCAGCACGCGGGTCTGCGCCTGCACGCCCTCCACGGCCGAGACGACGAGGACGACGCCGTCGAGCACTCCGAGCACCCGTTCCACCTCGGCGATGAAGTCCGGGTGACCGGGGGTGTCGATCAGGTTGACGGTGAGGTCGTCGACCGCGAAGGAGACGACGGCGGATTTGATCGTGATGCCGCGCTGCCGCTCCAGCGCGAGGAAGTCGGTCCGGGTGTTTCCGTCGTCGACGCTGCCGACCTCGTCGATGACCCCGACCGTGTGCAGCAGCCGCTCGGTCAGGCTTGTCTTACCGGCGTCTACGTGCGCCAGGATTCCCAGATTGAGCATGTGCACCAGGTGTCATGTCCTTCGAGACGAGAGTGATTCCTTCCTGGGTGGACATGAACGGTGTGCGCATGGTGCTGCTCCTCGGTCCCGGTGAACGCGTCCTCGCCAGTGGAGCAGGCGGCCGCCCGGGACGGCAACGTATTAACGCTCAACGAAACCGCGTCGCGAAGCGGATGCTTGAAGGTGCCCGGTTCCTGATCCTTGAAGGTGGCGGAACCCCTGGCCTCGAAGGCGGCCGGTCCCCGGGCGGGCCCGGCCCCACGGCGAGAGGAGCGGACGGTGCGTGACATCCTCCCCGCGCTGTACGAGTGGTACGCGGCCGGATCGCCCTTCGGACTGGCCACAGTGGTAGCGGTCGGCCACAGCGCGCCCCGCGAGCCGGGCGCGGCCATGGCGGTGGGCCCGGACGGCGAGGTCGTGGGCAGTGTGTCCGGCGGCTGCGTGGAGGGCGCGGTCTTCGAACTGGCCCGGGAGGTGACCGCCTCGGGCGAGGCGCGTCTGGAGACGTTCGGGTACGGCGACGAGGACGCCTTCGCCGTGGGACTCACCTGTGGCGGTGAGATCACCCTCCTGGTCCGACGGGTGTCGGCCGCCGACGATCCGGCCTTCGCCGTGGTGGCCGAGGCGGTGGCGGCGGGCCGCCCGGTGACGCTGGCGACGGTGACCGACGGCCCCGCGCCCCGCGGAGCGACGCTGGCCGTACGGCCTCGCCCGGATCCGCCCGCGGAGGGCCCACCACCCGGCACGCCCGGGTCGGCACCCCGGGACCGCCCACCGCCCGGATCACCCGGGTCAGCGGCCCAGGACGGTCCACCACCCGGATCCACGGATCCGGACCGCGAAGTGCCCGGTCCGCCGTCCGGATCCCCCGGCCCGGCCGGCTCGACGCCCGGCTCACCCGGCCCGGCGGGACCGGACGGCGCCGCGTCCGAGGCCGTCGGCCCGGACCGCGTCACGCCCGGTCCGCCGTGCGCGGCAGACCCTGACCACGTGGTGTCCGGCCCACCCGGCGCGGTGACCGGTCCCGCGGGCCCGCACCGCGCGGTGACCGGCCCGGCGGGGCCGGATCGCGGGGTGTCCGGTTCGCTCGGGGACGTCGGGCTGGACGGTGCCGTCACGGCGGACGTGCGGAGCGGGTCGGCGCAGGGTGTCACGGGGCTGCGGCACTACGGGCCGGACGGCGAGCGGTGCGGGGACGACGTCACCGTCTTCCTGCACTCCTTCGCCCCGCCGCCCCGCATGCTGGTCTTCGGCGCGATCGACCACGCGGCCGCCGTGGCCCGCGTCGGCGGCTTCCTCGGCTACCGGGTCACGGTGTGCGACGCCCGCCCGGCCTTCGCCACTCCGAGGCGGTTCCCGGCCGGTGTGGAGGTCGTCGTGGACTGGCCGCACCGCTATCTGGGCGGCCAGGCGACCGACGAGCGCACGGTGATCTGTGTCCTGACCCACGACCCCAAGTTCGACGTGCCCCTGCTGGAGGAGGCCCTGTGCCGTCCGGCCGCGTACATCGGGGCGATGGGCAGCCGCCGCACCCACGACGACCGGCTGGAACGGCTGCGCGCGGCCGGCGTGCCGGAGCGTGCGCTGTCCCGGCTGCGTTCTCCCGTCGGCCTCGACCTCGGAGCCCGTACCCCGGAGGAGGTGGCCGTGTCCGTCGCGGCGGAGATCGTCGCGCTGCGCCGGGGCGGCAGCGGGGTGCCCCTGACGGAGAGGGACGGGGCGGTCCATCCCCGCTGACTCCGGCGCGGGATCAGGCGGTGCGCGGCGGCAGGCGGTGCAGGGTCACGTCCGTCAGCCGGCCGTCCGCCGCCGTCGCCGTCATGTACGTGCAGTACGGCTCGCGGCGGCGGTCGGTCGGGGAGCCGGGGTTGAGCAGGCGCAGGCCGGAGGGCGTGGTGCTGTCCCAGGGGATGTGGCTGTGGCCGAAGACCAGGACGTCGAGGTCGGGGAAGCGCCGCGCGCAGCGCTGTTCTCGGCCCCGCGCGGAGCCGGTCTCGTGGACGACTCCGAGGCGCAGGCCGCCCAGCTCCGCACGGGCGGTCTCGGGGAGCCGGGCCCGCAGGGCGGGACCGTCGTTGTTGCCGTACACCCCGACGACCCGCCGGGACCTGGCCTCCAGCAGGTCGAGGGTGGCGGTGTCCACCCAGTCCCCGGCGTGGATCACGACGTCGGCCGGAGCGAGCTCGGCGAGCAGGGCGGCGGGGAGTTCCCGGGCCCGCTTCGGCAGGTGGGTGTCGGACATGAGCAGCAGTCGCACGGCTTCCCCTCGTCAGTCGAGCGCGATCTCGCTCCAGACCTGCTTCCCGCCGCTCACCGGCACCGTGCCCCAGGTCGCCGACATCGCCTCGACGAGGAGGATGCCGCGGCCTCCGGTGGCCTCCCAGCCGATGCTGGTGGGCTTGATCGGTGTGCGGGGCGAGTTGTCGGCGACCGCGATGCGCAGGCGGTGGTTGACGAGGGTGAGGTCGAGCCTGACCTGGCCGTCGGTGTGCACCAGGGCGTTGGTGACGAGCTCCGAGACGATCAGCAGGGCGGCGTCCGTGTACTCGCCGACGCCCCAGCTCCGCAGGGCGCGCCGGGTGTACCGGCGGGCGTGCCGGACCGCCTCGGGGACCCTCCAGACGGTCCAGCTCTCACGGAGCGGCAGGATCTCCATGCCGTCGTACCGCATCAGCAGGAGCGCCACGTCGTCGCTGCGGTTGGCGCTCGTCAGCAGTTCGTCGGCGACGAGTCCGAGGTGGGCGGGGTCGGAGCCGGCCAGGCCCTCGGCGAGCCGTTTCAGGCCGTCCTCGATGTCGAGTTCGACGGACTCGACCAGGCCGTCGGTGGTCAGCGCGACGATGGTGCCGGGCTGGAGCCGCATCGGGCTCATGGGGAAGTCGGCCTGCCGGACGACGCCGAGCGGCGGCCCGGTCTCGGACGCGGGGACCTCGGTACGGCCGTTCGGGTGGCGCAGTACGGGCGGAATGTGTCCCGCGCGCACGTACCAGGCGGACCCTTCCTCCATGTCGATGTCGACATAGCAGCAGGTCGCGAAGAGATCGGTCTCCAGATCGAGCAGGAGCCGGTTGGCGTGCGAGACCACCACGTCCGGCGGGTGGCCCTCGACGGCGTAGGCGCGCAGGGCGGTGCGCATCTGGCCCATGACGGTCGCGGCCGAGGCGTTGTGGCCCTGGACGTCACCGATGACGAGGGCGACGTGGTTGTCGGGCAGCGGGATGACGTCGTACCAGTCGCCGCCGACGTCCAGGCCCGACGTGGTGGGCAGGTAACGGGCGACGGCGACCGCGCCGGGCAGCCGGGGCAGCCGGCGCGGGAGCAGGGTCCGCTGGAGCATGCCGATCAGTTCGTGCTCGGCGTCGAAGGCGTGGGCGCGCACCAGTGCCTGCCCGGCGAGGCCGGCGGAGGCGGTGAGCAGGGCCCGCTCCTCGGGACCGAACTCGTGCGGGGTGTCCCAGCCGATCAGGCAGGCGCCCGCCATGCGGCCGCCCGCGGGCAGCGGCAGGACGGCGAGCCCGCCGGGGCCGACCTCGGAGAGCGCGGGTTCCAGGTCCGCGCCGGCGGGCCAGATGGCGGGCCGTCCCTCGTTGAGGGCCGCCGCGAGCGTGGGCATGGCCCGGACGGGGGCGTCGGGCCACTCCGAGCGCCATTCACTGCGCCACAGCTCGGGCCAGAACTCGGGCTGGGGCGGGTCCAGGAGCGTGACGACGAGGCGGTCGCCCTCCAGCTCGGCGACGGCGATCCGGTCGGCCTGGAGGGGTTTGCGCAGGGCGGCGACGACGGCCTGGCCGACGTCGCGGACGGTGCCGGCGGTGGCGAGGGCGGCGGCGAGGCGCTGGACGCGGCCCACGTCGTTCAGGCCGGAGCGCAGTTTGGAGGCGTCGGAGACGGTGCCCACGAGCCGTGCGGGGCGGCCCTCGGCGGAGGGCAGCAGCCGGGCGCGCAGCCGGAGCCACTTGTGACCGCCGGACGGCTGGAGGATGCGGAACTCCAGCTCGCGGTCGCCGACGGACGTGTGGTCCGGTTCGACCGCGGACATCAGTGCCGGGAGGTCCTCGGGCACGGCCACCGCCAGCAGGGTCTCGACCTTGCCGTCGAAGGCGGTGGGGGACAGTCCGAACAGGTCGAGCACCTCGTGGTCGACCTCGACGTGCCCGGTGTCCATGGCGAGGCTGAACGAGCTGGCGGGCAGGTCCGCCGTGGCGTCCGGCGGCGGCGCGGGCGGGACGACGACGGCGTCGGCGACCAGCCCGAGGCAGGCCCGGTCCTCGTCTCCGAAGCCGGCGGGGCCGTCGCTGACGGCGACCAGGCAGCCGTTGTCCCGCAGGGGCAGCACGGCCAGTGAGAAGTCCTGGGAGGCCAGTCGCCGGGCGTCGGCGCAGCGGGCGAGCTCCTCCGGTCCGAGCCAGCACGGCAGTCCCGAGCGCAGTGCCTCCGCGGCCGGGGAGTCGCCGGACAGGGGGTAGCTGTCGCGGAGCCCGTACAGTGTCCTGGGCACCCCCGCGGACTCGGCCAGATGCAGTTCACCGCCGCTCACGCTCGGTGAGTACACGGCGGCCACGGCCGCACCGGTGAAGACGAGCGCCTGTTCGAGCAGGCGGTGCAGCCGTTCGCGCGGGTCGAGATCCGCGGTGAGCGTCTTCAGGGCAAGTTCGGCACGCGACGTTCTCGTTCCGCGTTCCGCAGCACCCTCACTGACCACGCCGTCATTACAGCGCTTCCCGGGCCCGGGCGCAGCCCCTGTGACCGTTCCGGACTCGTCGGGCCTGCGGCGGAGCCCGTACGGGACGGCCGATCGAACGAAATCGAATCCATCGCGGCTCATGTGTTCCACACAGTGCTCCCATGACGGGGGTGACGGTTCGTGTTCCGGCCGGCCGGGGGCGGGGCTCCGGGCCGTGCGGCCGGGGCGGCTCGCCGTGCGCGATGGGCTTCCGGGGAGGAGCCTTGATCCCTGACAGGTGCGGAGGTCGTGGACGGCTCCGCGAGGAGGTGGTCGCCGTGTCCGACGGACAGGAGGCCGCACAGGCACCGGCCGCCCGGCCGGCCCCGGTGGGACGTCCGCTGCTGTCGCTGGCGCTGGCCGCGATGATGGACGACGTGCACGCGCACTCGGGAGCCGTCTATCTGCTGGCCTCCCACGAACCGGTGCTGGAGATGACGGTCTCCGCCGGGCTGCCCCGGGCCTTCGCCGCGCCGTGGGAACGCGTGGGGCTCAGCGCGCCGATCCCGGTCGCCGAGGCGGTACGGGAGCGGCGGCTGGTCTGGGTGGGCGGCGAGCACGAGATGGCCCGCAGGTTTCCCCGGATCGCGGTGGTGCTCCCGTACCCCTTCGCGCTCGCCGCGCTTCCGGTGGCGACGGCGGCCACCGTCTACGGCGCCGTCTACGTGACCTGGCCCGGCTCCCATCCGCCCGACCTGTCCGACCGGGAACGCGAACGTCTCACCGCGGCCTGCGACCGGCTCGCGCTGCGCCTGGAGCGGGCCGTCGCGGAGAACCGCCCGCTGCCCCCCGAACCGGACCTGCTCTCGGCGTCCGCGGCGGTGCCGGGCGGCACGCTCGGCTCGGTGGAGGCCGCGCGGATGGTGGGGCGGCTGCCGTACGGGCTGTGCTCGCTGGATCTGCACGGACGGGTCGGTTTCGCCAACGCGGCGGCGGCCGAGCTGATCGGCGTGCCCGTCAGCGGTCTTCTGGGCACCCAGCTGTGGGCGGCCGTGCCCTGGCTGAACGACCCGGTCTACGAGGACCGTTACCGGGCGGCGCTGATCAGCCAGCACGTGACCTCCTTCGTCGCGCTGCGCCCGCCGGGCGACTGGCTCTCCTTCCGCCTGTATCCGAGTACGAACGGGCTGAGCGTGCGGATCTCGCGGGCCCGGCCGGTGTCCGAGATGACGCGGGCGGGGCCGCAGCGGCGTGACGGCAGCCCGCGTCTGGTGACGATCTCCCACGTGCTGAGCCTGGCGAGCGCGCTGACGGAGGCGGCGGGCGTGCAGGACGTGGTGCAGCTGGTGGCGGACGAGATCTCGCCCGCCGTCGGCAGCCAGTCCCTGGTCGTCCTCGAAGGCCGGGCCGGGCGCATGCACGTGCTGGGGCACCGCGGCTATCCGGACGCGCACGTCGTGGAGCGCTTCAACGGGATGCCGCTCAGCGAGCAGACGCCGGGCACCCAGGCGCTGAACACCGGTGTGCCCGCGTTCTTCGACTCGCGCGAGCAGCTGGAACGTCTGTACCCGTCGCGGAACGCCACGCCCGACGGCATGGGCGCGTGGGCGTACCTGCCCCTGGTCGCCTCCGGACGGCCGGTGGGCGCCTGTGTCCTCGGGTACGCGCAGTCCCACCACTTCGCGGCCGACGAGCGGGCGGTGCTGACCAGTCTGAGCGGGCTGATCGCCCAGGCCCTGGAACGTGCCCTGCTCTACGACGCGAGTCTCCAACTGGCGCAGGGCCTGCAGGACGCGCTGCTGCCGGCCTCGCTCCCGCCACTGGCCTCGGTCGAGGCGGCTGCGCGCTATCTGCCGGCGACCCAGGGCATGGACATCGGCGGGGACTTCTACGACCTGGTGTCCTCGAACGGCCGGGCGGCGGCGGTGATCGGGGACGTGCAGGGGCACAACGTGACGGCCGCGGGGCTGATGGGACAGATCCGCACCGCCGTCCGCGCGTACACGGCGGTCGGCCAGGCGCCGGAGGAGGTGATGGGGAGCACCAACCGGCTGCTCATCGACCTGGGCGTCGAGCTGCTCGCCAGTTGTCTGTACCTGCGTCTGGACCCGGCGCGCGGGATCGCCGTGATGTCCCGGGCGGGGCATCCGCCGCCGCTGCTGCTGCGGCCGGACGGCAAGGTGAAGGTCCTCGATCTGGCCGGGGGGCCGCTGCTGGGGGTCGACGACCGCGCCGTCTATCCGACGACCGAGGTTCCGCTCGTCCCCGGGTCCGTGCTCGCCCTCTACACCGACGGCCTGATCGAATCCCCCGGCGTCGACATCGAGGACGCCCTCGCCGGTCTCGCGCGACGGCTCGCCGCGAACGGGCACCGGTCCCTGGACGAGCTGGCCGACACCCTGCTCCAGCAGGGCGACGGGGTCGCGCGGGAGCGGCCCGACGATGTCGCGCTGCTTCTGCTGCGGGTACGGCCGCCCGGTGGGACCGGCGCCGCATGAGGGGCGGTCCGGCCCTCCCGCCGGAGGGCCGGACCTGTCCACCGCCGACCGGAATTCCCTGTTCCGTTGGTCGGCCGATGGTTCTTGATCGCCGGATTCACCGGCTCCACGGGACGGACACGAGGTCCGGACCGTCACCCGTGGCCGCGGCCGGCTGCGAGGCCGCGGCACCGGACTAGTGGTGCTTCCTGTGGGACTTGTGGTGCGTCCCGTTCTGGCCGGTGCCCGCACCCGCCGCGTCACTGGCGCTCGCGCTCGGGTCAACGGCGTCACCGGCACCCGGGGCCTCGGCGCTCGCGCTCGGGTCCACCGCGCCGCCGGCACCGGCGTCACCGGCACCCGCACCCGCGTCACCAGCACCGGCACCCGCGTCGCCCGCACCGGCGTCACCGGCACCCGCGCCCGCGTCGCCCGCACCTGCGCCCGCGCCCGCGTCACCGGCGCCCAGCGTCGCGCCGACCGCCGCCAGCGCGGTGGTGACGGGCTGGAAGAAGGTCTCGCCGCCGGCCGTGCAGTCACCGCTGCCGCCGGAGGTCAGGCCGACCGCGCCGCCGTCCTGGGTGAACAGGGAGCCGCCGCTGTCGCCCGGCTCGGCGCACACATCGGTCTGGATGAGGCCGGTGACGGTGCCCTCCGGGTAGTTCACGGTGGCGTTGAGACCGGTCACGTTGCCGTCGTGCAGACCCGTGGTGCTGCCCATCCGGAAGACCTGCTGGCCCACGGTCGCGTCGACGGCCGCGTTGATCTGGACGCTCTGCCCGTTGCCGACGTTGACGGCACTGTTGGTCTGCGTGGCCGGGTCGTCGTACTTGACGAGGGAGAAGTCGCCGGCACCGGGGAAGGTGGCCTGGTCGACGGTGGCGATGGGCGCGCCGTTCTGCGAGTCCGACCACTTGGCGGCGGCGACACCGCAGTGGCCCGCGGTCAGGAAGGCGGGGGTGCCGTCGCCCGCGGTGACGTTGAAGCCGAGCGAACAGCGGGCGTTGCCGCCGAAGATGGCGTCACCGCCGTCGACGAAGGTCTTGAGGGTTCCCGCGGACTTCGTCAGGGTGGCGACGCCGGAACCGAGGCCCTTGACGGTCGACTCGACCGTGTCCCACTTGTCGCCGGTGACGGTGGAGTCCGCGGTCACGCGGATCTCGTTGGTCTTCGGGTCGACGGACCACGCCGTGCCCGGGACCGACGCGTCGGCCTTGAGCGTCTTGGCGGCGGTCTGCAACGCGGCGGTGCTGTTCCGCACCTGGTGGGCGACCGCTCCGGCCTTCTCGATCTGGTCGACGGCATTGCTGTCGTTACCGACGACGTTCACGACGAGCTGCTTCTGCTGAGCGTCGTAGTACGAGCCGGCGTACGCGTCACCCAGTTGGGTGGCCAGCATGGAGGCGACGTTCGAGACGTCGTTCGTCTTGAAGGTTCTGGGAGTGGCGGCGTCCCCGTTCGACTGCGACGCGTTGGCGTTGGGCAGCAGCAGAGCCGCCGCTCCGAGCGCCGCGACGCCGCCCACCGCGATGGCGGCCTTGCGCTTGGGTATCCGTTTGTGACTCAACTCTTGACCTCCTGGGGACGGGGTCGATGCCGCGTCCGGCAGCTGACTAGGGGGGCGCCTGGTTGCCTGTTGATACGCGCATGCCGCCCGGGGTGTTCAACTGCCATTGCAAATTGCGGAAGTTGGTTTCGCCAAAGACGCCGATTGCGGAGTCAATCAGTCCATTTCCTCCGCCGGAAGATCACCGGAGCGCGGGCGGGACCCCTCGGACCGGAACGGAGCGCCGGACCCGGGAGAGACCGCCGGTCCCGCGCGGCGGGGTCGGCGGCCCGGAGGGGAACAATGCGCCGTATGACACTGACCCTCGTCGAAGCCGACAAGATCCTCGCCGACAACTTCGCCCCCTGGGTGCTCGACCTCGGCCTGTCCGTCACGGAGCTGGACGAGCACCGCGCGGTCCTGCGGCTGCCGTGGTCCGCGCGGCTGGCCCGGGAGGGCGGTTCCCTGTCGGGCCAGGCCCTGATGGCGGCCGCGGACACGGCCACGGTGATCGCGGTCTCCGCGGCCCGCGGCGCCTTCGTCCCCATGACGACGGTCCAGCAGTCCACGAGTTTCCAGCGGGCGGTGACGGACGCGGACGTGCTGATCGAGGCGGTCCTCACCAAACTGGGCCGCCGCATGGCCTTCGCGGACGTCACGATGACCGCCGAGGGCTCGGCGGAGGCCGCCGCGCGGGCGAGCACGGTGTACGCGATCCTCGGCTGACCGACCACGACGGGCGCCGTACCCGCCGCACCGCCCCGGCGGGTACGGAACGCCACCGTCCGACGACGCTGCGTCGACGGTCCGCGGCGGAATCCCGGATTCAGGGAATCTGCACAGCCCGTGCCCAGCGAGGTCACCGCGGCCCGGGGATCTGCACACGCGCGCGCCCCCCTGTGCACCGATGGGCCGGGACTGTCCGATTCGGCACGGGAGTGGCAAGGGAACGGGTGGACCGATGCCGCGCAGCATGTGAAGAAGTGGCCGCGGCAGCGTGTGCGCCCCTGCACGCTTCCTCGCTCATGGAGCACAAATTCCCAGGTGAGAGCCCTGGTTGAGTGGAAGCCCGACGAGCGGCCGTGCTTTGATCCGTGGCACCGCGGAGGTCGCGGACCGGCTCCCGGGAACCGGACGCGACCCGCGGTGGCGGCCGCCGTCTGTCCCCCAGCAGGGCCGCCCTCCCCCCTTGTGAAGACCCATATGAAGGGAAGTTCCGTCATGAACTCCACCCCCCGTGTCGAGACCGCCGAGATCTCCGACGCCGACCTCGACAACGTCTCCGGCGGCCTCTCGCTGAACGCCGTCGGCACCGTCACCGGCCTGGTGGACGGCGTCGCCCCGGTCTCCGGCATCGTGGGCACGGCCATCGGCACCGTCGAGGGTGTGACCGGCCTGAACACCGCCCCGGTCACCGGTCTGGTCGCCGGTCTCTGATCGCGTCTCACGCCGCCGAGTCCCGGAGCCGCCCCACCGGTTCCGGGACTCCCGGGTGCCGTGAGCCTCTCGAACAGGTGAGAAGAGACCCGTGCAGTTCCGCCAACAGGCCCTCGCCAGACTGCGGTCGCCCGAAGAGCTCGACCTTCCGGTACGCCTCGCCCGCCCGCAGGGCCGGCTCGCGCTGGCCGTGACGGTGCTCGCCATGGCCGCCGCCTCCGTCTGGGCCGTGACCGGCACCGTCGCCTCCACCGTCGGCGCGCCGGCCGTCCTCACCCACGCGCAGGGCAGTTACATCCTCCAGAGCCCCGTCGCCGGGCAGGTCACCGCGGTCCTCGTGAAGGAGGGCGCGCGGCTCCCCGAGAACGCTCCCGTCCTCAAGGTGCGTACGGCACAGGGCGACACGGCCGTCGTGCGCGCGGTCGCCGCCGGCCGGGTCACCGCCCTGGCCGCCACCATCGGCGCGATCATCTCGACGGGCGCGAACGTCGCCGCCGTCGAAAAGGTCGCCCACGCCGGCGACCCCTTGTACGCGACGGTGTACGTCTCCGCCGCGAGTGCCGCCGCCATTCCCGCGGGAGCCGCCGTCGACCTCACCGTCCAGTCGGTGCCCGCCCAGCGCTACGGAGTGCTGCGCGGCCATGTGAGGACCGTGGGGCGCGGCGCGCAGACCCGGCAGCAGATCGCCGCCTACCTCGGTGACGCCCAACTGGGCGAGCAGTTCAGCCGGAAGGGCAGGCCGGTCGCCGTACTGGTCGCGCTGGACCGCTCGTCCGCCGGCCGCAGCGGCCTGAAGTGGTCGTCCGCGGACGGGCCGCCCTACGCGCTCGACTCCATGACCCTGGCCACGGCGTCCGTCCGGCTGGCCGGTCAGCGCCCCCTCGACTGGCTCCTGCCGTGAGCGCCGCACCGGAGACCCGCGGCAGACGGCGCGCCGCCCCGCCCCGGCGCAGCGTCCCGAAGACCCGGGTCAGGAGTGTCCGCACCCCCACCGTGCTCCAGATGGAGGCGGTCGAGTGTGGTGCGGCGTCCCTCGCCATGGTGCTCGGCCACCACGGCCGGCACGTCCCGCTCGAGGAGCTGCGCATCGCGTGCGGTGTCTCGCGGGACGGTTCACGCGCGAGCAACCTGCTGAAAGCGGCGCGCGGTTACGGTCTGACCGCCAAGGGCATGCAGATGGACACCGCCGCGCTCGCCGAGGTGCGGGGACCCGCGATCCTCTTCTGGGAGTTCAACCACTACGTCGTGTACGACGGCATGGGCCGCCGCCTCGGACGCCGGGGCGTGTTCGTCAACGACCCCGGCAAGGGCCGTCGTTTCGTGCCGATGGAGGACTTCGACACCAGCTTCACCGGGGTCGTCCTGACCATGGAGCCCGGCCCCGGCTTCCGCAGGGGCGGTCGCAGACCGGGGGTGCTGGGCGCCATGCCGGCCCGGCTGCGCGGCACTTCGGGCACGATGCCCGTCGCGGTGCTGGCGAGTCTGCTGCTGGTGGCGGTCGGCGCGGCCGTGCCGGCGCTCAGCCGGACGTTCATCGACCAGTACCTGATCGGCGGCCAGAGCTCGCTGCTCGGCGTGCTGTTCGCGTCGATGGGCGCCTCGGTGCTGCTGACGGTGGTGCTCACCTGGCTCCAGCAGGCCAACCTGCTGCGCGGCCGGATCATCTCCTCGACGCTCTCCAGCGCCCGGTTCCTGCGGCATCTCCTGCGGCTGCCGGTCACCTTCTTCTCCCAGCGCAGCCCCGCCGACCTGGTGCAGCGGCTCCAGTCGAACGACGCGGTGGCCGAGACCCTGGCCCGCGATCTCGCCGCGGCGGGAGTGGACGCGGTCGTCGTCGTGCTGTACGCGGTACTGCTGTACACCTACGACCCCGAGCTCACGGCCGTCGGCATCGGTGTCGCGCTGCTCAACGTGGTGGCGATGCGCGTGGTGATCCGGCTGCGCGCCACCCGCACCGCGAAACTGCGCGCCGACACCGCCCGGCTGACCAACACCGCCTACACCGGGCTCCAGTTGATCGAGACGATGAAGGCCACCGGCGGTGAGGACGGCTACTTCCGCAAGTGGGCCGGACAGCACGCCACCACGCTGGAGGAGCAGCAGCGCCTCGGCGTGCCGAGCGCGTGGCTGGGCGTGGTCGCGCCGACGCTCGCGATGATCGACAGCGCGCTGATCCTGTGGATCGGCGGGCTGCGGGCGGTCGAGGGCCAGGTGTCCGTGGGTCTGCTGGTCGCCTTCCAGGCGCTGGTCACCCGGTTCACGGCGCCGATCACCCGGCTCAACGGCGTCGCGGGCCGCATCCAGGACTTCGCGGCCGACGTGGCGAGGCTCAAGGACGTGGAGAACTTCCGTACCGACCCGCTCTACGACCGCCCCGGCGCCGGTGGATCCACCCGGCGGCTGCGGGGTCTCGTGGAGCTGGAGAACATCACGTTCGGCTACAGCCCCCTCGACGAGCCGCTGCTCACCGGTTTCTCCCTCACCGTGGGGCCCGGGCAGCAGGTCGCGCTAGTCGGCGGTTCGGGCAGCGGCAAGTCGACGGTGTCCCGGCTGATCTCGGGCCTGTACACGCCGTGGGAGGGCACGATCCGTATCGACGGCCGCCGTCTGGAGGACATACCGCGCGGAGCGCTCGCGTCGTCGGTGTCCTTCGTCGACCAGGACGTGTTCCTGTTCGAGGGGACCGTCCGCGACAACGTGGCGCTGTGGGACCCCTCGATCCCCGACGAGGCGGTTTCCGCCGCGCTCGAGGACGCGGCGCTGTACGACGTCGTCGCGCGCCGGCCCGGCGGGATCCACAGCCGGGTGGAGCAGGACGGGCGGAACTTCTCCGGCGGTCAGCGGCAACGCCTGGAGATCGCGCGGGCGTTGGTCCGCCGGCCCAGCATCCTGGTGCTGGACGAGGTGACCAGCGCCCTGGACGCGGAGACGGAGCAGACCGTCATGGACAACCTGCGCCGGCGCGGCTGCGCCTGCGTGGTGATCGCGCACCGGCTGAGCACGGTCCGGGACAGCGACGAGATCGTCGTGCTCGAACACGGCTCGGTCGTGGAGCGCGGGCGGCACGAGGCACTGGTGGCGGCCGGCGGCGCCTACGCCGCCCTGGTCAGGGAGCGTTGAGATGACCACGGTTCACGAGGGCGTCCACGAGCAGGACCTCGTGCTCGGGGCGCTCGCCGGCATGGGGTCCCCGGTCGGCCACGCGGGCCTGAGCCGTCTCGATCTGGAGGGTCCGCAGGTCCTGTGGCTCGTGGTCGCGGGGGCCATGGACCTGTTCGCGGTCGACGCGGCCGGGGAGGGGCACTGGCACCATCTCGGCCGGCTCGAAGCGGGCTCCCTGCTGCTCGGTCCGGTGACGGGTCCTCAGCACACCTTGGTGGGGCGGCCGTTGCGGGGCTGTGAGCTGCGCCGGATCGGACTGCGCGAGCTGTACGAACCGGCCGGCACCGCGACCTGGTCGTACGACGCGTACGGCAATCCGCAGCTGGTGCCGCCCGTGTCGAGCCCCCTGGAGCACGCCCTCGCGCTCGGCGTGGGGCGTGGTCTCACCGTCCTGTTCCAGGCGCCGACGGCCGCCGGGAACGCACCGGCGCCTACCGACGACGACGTGTTCTGGATGCGGGTCCCGCCGGGGAGCGTGCGGTACGGCTCGCTGTACGGGGCCGAGGCCGCGGCCGATCTGCTGATGGACCCGGGCCTCTGGCAGGGGATGGTCGACCAGCAGTACCGGCTGCTGTCCACGCTGGACCGCTGGATCGAGGAGCTGGAGGCCGGCCACGAGGACCGCGCGGCGGCGGGCATCAAGGCGGGCGAGGCCGTCCGCGACCAGGCGGACCGGGCGCTGCTCGCCTCGATCGGCAGGCGGACCTCCAAGCGGCCGACGGCGGCCGAGGCCGACGCCACGTACGCGGCCTGCGAGCTGGTCGCCCGTGCGGCCGGGATCACCCTGGCCGGACGGTCGGGCGGCGGCGCGGAGAGCGAACGGCTCGACCCCGTCGAACGGATCGCGCTCGCCTCACGGCTGCGCACCCGTTCCGTACGGCTGGACGGGCGCTGGTGGCGTGACGACATCGGCCCGCTGGTCGGCAGCCGGGCGGTGTCCGGCGCTCCGGTGGCCCTGCTGTGGCGGCGCGGCGGCTACGTCGCCGTGACGCCCTCGTCCGGGCGGGAGACGCCGGTCGAGAGGGCCAACGCCCCGGAGTTCGAGCCGCGGGCCGTGATGTTCTACCGCCCGCTGCCCGAGCGGCGGCTCGGCCCGCTGCGCCTGCTGCGGTTCGCCCTGGCCGGGACGGGCGGGGATCTGCGCAACCTCGCGGTCAGCGCTCTGGTGACCGTGGCGATCGGCGCCCTGGTGCCCGTCGCGACCGGCCGGGTGCTGGGCAGTTACGTACCGCGGGCGGAGCACGGCCTCATCGCGCAGGTCTGTCTCGCGCTGATGGTCACCAGCGTCGTGTCGGCGGCGTTCATGCTGTTGCAGAACCTCACCCTGCTGCGGATGGAGGGCCGGATCGAGGCGACGCTCCAACCCGCCGTGTGGGACCGCCTGTTGCGACTTCCCACCTCGTTCTTCACCACTCGTTCGACCGGTGAGCTCGCGAGTGCCGCCATGGGCGTGAGCGCGATCCGGCGCCTGCTCGCGGGAGTCGGCCCCACGCTGGCGCAGGCGGGCACGGTCGGCGCGATGAACCTGGGCCTGCTGCTCTGGTACAGCGTGCCCATGGCGCTGGCCGCGACGGGCATGCTCGCGGTCGTCGCGGCGGTGTTCCTGGGTCTGGGCCTGTGGCAGGTGCGCGGGCAGCGCCGCCTGGTCGCGCTGGGCAACAAGCTCAACAACCAGGCGTTCCAGACCCTGCGCGGACTGCCCAAGCTGCGGGTCGCGGCGGCCGAGAACTACGCGTACGCGGCCTGGGCGGGCGAGTTCGCGCGCAGCCGTGAACTCCAGGGGCGGGTGGGCCGCGTCAAGAACCTGACCACGGTGATGGGCGCGGTGTACCTGCCGCTGTGCACCCTGCTGATGTTCATGCTCCTGGCGGGCCCGGCGCGCGGTTCGCTGTCGGCCGCGGAGTTCCTCACGTTCAACACGTCGCTGACGATGCTGCTGACGTCGGTCACCCAGATCACCGGGGCGCTCGTCTCCGCGGCGGCCGCGCTGCCGATGTTCGAGGAGATCAGGCCGGTGCTCGACGCGACGCCCGAGGTGCGCGGGGCGAGTACGCGTCCCGGTGTCCTGTCGGGGGCGATCGAGGCACGGCGGCTGTCGTTCCGGTACGCCGACGACGGTCCGCTCGTCCTCGACGACGTGTCGTTCGCCGTCCGGCCGGGCGAGTTCGTCGCGGTCGTCGGCCCGAGCGGCTGCGGCAAGTCCACCCTGCTGCGGCTGCTGATCGGCTTCGACAGGCCGGTCTCGGGCAGCGTGCTGTACGACGGCCAGGACCTCGGCGCCCTGGACCGGTCCGCGGTACGGCGGCAGTGCGGTGTGGTGCTCCAGCACGCGCAGCCCTTCACCGGGTCGATCCTCGACTGCATCTGCGGCACCGAGCCGTACACGCCGGAGGAGGCGATGGAGGCGGCCGAGATGGCGGGGCTGGCCGAGGACATCAGGCGGATGCCGATGGGGCTGCACACGCTCGTGGCGGGCAGCGGGGCGATCTCGGGCGGCCAGCGTCAACGCCTCATGATCGCGCAGGCGTTGATACGGCGGCCCCGCATCCTGTTCCTCGACGAGGCGACCAGCGCCCTGGACAACGCGACGCAGCGCACGGTGATCGAGAGCACCAAGGCGCTGAACGCCACCCGGGTGGTGATCGCGCACCGGCTGTCGACGGTGCTGGACGCGGACCGCGTCATCGTGATGGAGAACGGCCGGATCGCCCAGCAGGGCCCGCCCGCGGAGCTGCTGGCGGACACGGGCGGGCGGCTGCACGAGCTGGTGCGGCGGCAGCTGGCCTGAGCGGTCAGCCCGCGCCCGGGACGGGAGCGCCGGAGGGGACGCCCGCTTCGACGTAGGCGTCGTAGATCCCCTTCCAGGCCGCCTCTCCCCCGGCGTGCGGGCCCTCGGGGCGTTCCCCGCGGGCCGCCGCGTCGAGGGCGGCGAGGCACACCTCCCAGCCGGCGCCGTTGCGGGCGGCGGCGTCCGGGGCGGCGAGCACGTCGGTGAGCGTGAAGCGGGTGCGGCCGGCGTCGAGGGCCTCGAGGTCGAAGCGCAGTTCGTCACCGCCCCACTCGAAGGAGAGGTGGCGGGGCGGGTCGACGGCGAGGACACGCCCCGTCGACTCCGGCATGTTCGGATCGCCGCTGAACGTGATCGCGCCGCCGGGGCGCAGCTCGATCTCGGCGCGGGAGGGGAACCACCCGGCCAGTTCGCCGGGGTCGGTCACGAACCGCCAGACGCGGTCGACGGGGTGGTCGTAGACGCGGCTGAAGCGGACGGCGGGGCGGCCGTCGTCCAGGGTGAGGTACGTGCCGGTGCGTGCGGTGGCTTCGGCGGACATGGTGACTCACTCCTTCGACGAGGGTGGCTTCGGCGTCGGCGCCCCCGGTACGGGCGCCCCGGTCCGGGTCGCTTCGCCGTCCGGCCGTCTCCGGCCGGGCGGGAACGGCTCTTCCGGACGGTCCGACGGACCGCCCGCCGCGTCGGCCGGGCTCTCGTCCAGACGGCGGCCGAGGGCGTCCAGGCTCTCGTTCCACAGCGCCCGGTACGGGGCGAGCCAGGCGTCGAGTGCGGCGATCGGGGCGGGATCGAGGGCGTAGACCCGGCGCTGGGCGTCCTGCCGTACCCGCACGAGCCCCGCCTCGCGCAGTACCCGCAGGTGCTTCGAGGTGCCGGGCTGGCTGAGTCCGCAGGCCTCGACGAGTTCGCCGACGGTCCGGGGGCGCTCCAGCAGGAGCGCGACGATGGCCCGCCGCCGGTGGTCGGCGAGGGCCGCCCAGAGCGCGGTGTCGTCGGACATGACTCCAATATTTCTCGTTGGTTATATAGCTGTCAAGGAATGCATGGGACGCACGTCACATCCGGCCACCTAACGAAACGTTGCCGTTTCGCTCGACGAGGTCTAGGGTCGGATCGTCGATGTGTACGAAACCGTTTCGTTTACGTGCACGCCCCGAGCGACTTCCCTGGAGTGCTTCTCCCATGTCCCAGACCCTGACCAAAGGCACCGGCGCGGGTGCCGCGGGCACCGCGTCCGCCGCCGCGTCGAAGCGCCGGTGGTGGATCCTCTCGATCATCGGCATCGCCCAGCTGATGGTGGTCCTCGACGCGACCATCGTGAACATCGCCCTGCCCTCCGCCCAGGCGGACCTCGGCTTCTCCGACGGCAGTCGGCAGTGGATCGTCACCGCGTACTCGCTCGCCTTCGCCTCCCTGCTCCTCCTCGGCGGGCGCATCGCGGACCTCTTCGGCCGCAAGCCCGCGTTCCTCGTCGGCGTCGCCGGGTTCGCCGCCGCCTCGGTCCTGGGCGGCGCCTCGACCGGATTCGGGATGCTGGTCACCGCGCGCGCCCTGCAGGGCGTGTTCGGCGCCCTCCTCGCCCCGGCCGCCCTCTCCCTGCTGAACACGACGTTCACCGACGCCAAGGAGCGCGCCAAGGCGTTCAGCGTGTACGGCGCCATCGCCGGGGCCGGCGGCGCGGTGGGCCTGCTGCTCGGCGGCCTGCTGACCGACGCCCTCGACTGGCGCTGGACGCTGTTCGTCAACCTCGTCTTCGCGCTCGTCGCCTTCGCGGGCGGCTGGGTCCTGCTGAGCGGTCACCGCGACGCGGCGGGCTCCAAGCTGGACCTGCCGGGCACCGTGCTGGTCTCCACCGGCCTCTTCTCCCTGGTCTACGGCTTCTCCAACGCCGAGACGCACGACTGGAGCTCGCCCGCCACCTGGGGCTTCCTCGTCGCGGGCGGTGTCCTGCTGGCCGCGTTCGCGTGGTGGCAGACCCGGGCGGCGCACCCGCTGCTGCCGATGCGCGTCCTGCTCGACCGCAACCGGGCCGCCTCGTTCCTCACGGTCCTGATCACCGGCGCGGGCATGTTCGGCGTCTTCCTCTTCCTCACCTACTACCTCCAGCTGAACCTCGGTTTCAGCCCCACGAGGACCGGCGTGGCCTTCCTGCCGATGATGGCGGCCCTGATGGTCATGGCGCAGGTCTCCACCACGGTCCTGGTGCCCCGCATCGGACCGAAGGCGGTCATCCCCGCGGGCTTCGCGGTCGCCGCGCTCGGCATGGCCTGGCTGACCGGCATCGGCGTCGGCTCGTCCTTCTCGACCGACGTCCTGCCCCAGCTGCTGCTGATCGGCGCCGGCCTCGGCATGGTGATGCCGCCCGCCATGTCGCTGGCCACCGACGGCATCGCCCCCGAGGACGCGGGTGTCGCCTCCGCGACCGTCAACACCATGCAGCAGGTGGGCGGTTCGATCGGCACCGCGCTGCTGAACACGCTCGCCGCGAGCGCGGCGACCAGCTACCTCGCGGGCAAGGACGTGACGGACAAGCTGGTCCAGGCCCAGTCGACGATCGAGAGCTACACCACCGCCTTCTGGTGGTCGGCCGGCTTCTTCGCCGCGGGAGCCCTCATCGCGCTCGTGCTCTACCGCCGCGGCAGGCCGGTCCAGGACCCGGACGCCGCACCCGTCGTCCACATGTGACCGGTCCCTGACCGGGTTCCGGCCCGGTCACCCGTCAGGCCGAGGGGCCGCCGTCCGCAGGGAGACGGCGGCCCCTCACCCGTGACCGCGCGGAGGCCCGGCCCGCCTCCTGGACCGTTTCGCCCGGCTCCCGGACGGGCCGGTACACGACCAGGGCCCGGTACTCCTTCTCCAGCCTCAGCCCGGCCGCGCCGAGGCGCGGTTCGCCGTCGTACGCGAGGGCGTCCGCGCCGGTGATCCCCTCCAGCTCCACCCAGGGGACCCGCTCCGCCTCGTAGACCCGTGAGTGCTCCAGGGTCCCGAGGGCCGCGGCGGCGACGGCCCGGGTGCGGGCGAGGCGACGGCCGGCGTCGACCAGGCGCACGTCGAGCAGATCCTCGTCCAGCCTCGGCCGGAAGGCGGGAGCGATCCCTTCCGGCACGTAATGGCCGTTGCCCGCGAGGAACAGCCACAGGCGGCGGGGCCGGCCGTTGACGTTCAGTTCGACGGGGCGGGCGGCGCCCAGCACCCGGAGCAGGGCGACGGCCGCAGCCGGCACGTCGGCCCAGCGCCGCTCCAACCGCGCCCGCAGCCGCACGAGTTCGGGGTACGGGCCGATGCTGAACTCGTTGAGGAACCAGGTGTCCTCCCCCGTGCCCGAACGGGCGACGCCGATGTCCACCGACACCGCCTCGCCGCGGGCGACCGCGACGGAGGCGGCCTCGAAGTCCGGGACGCCCACGTCCAGCGCGAAGCGGTCGGCGGCGCCGTCGGGGAACACGGCCAGCGCCAGTCCCCGTTCGGCCGCCTCGTGGGCGGCGGCGGCGATCCCGGCGCCGCTCCCGCAGACACCGAGCGCGCCGCCGGTCCCCACGGCCCGGTCGGCCGCCGCGGCGAGCAGCTCCGTGAAGTCGTCGTCGGGGCCCCGCTCGACCACCTCGGCCTCGGGCAGCAGGGCGCGCAGCCGCCGGACGTACATCGGCTGCACCTCGGGGTCCCCGGCACCGGCCGGGTCGTCGACGACGACGACCAGCCCCTTGCCGAGCGGCAGTGCGGGCGCCCGCGCCGCGGGCCGCTCCCGCTCCGGCACGACGGGGCGCGGCGGCCACCAGCGGCAGGTGAGGGCGGCCGCGCCCGCGCCGATGGCCACGCCGGCGAGGACGTCTCCCGGGTAGTGGACCCCCACGTAGACGCGCGAGAAGGCGACGGCGGCGGCCACGGGCGCGACGAGGACGCCGTACCGCTTGGACTCCAGGGCGACGGCGGTGGCGAAGGCCGCGGCGGAGGCGGAGTGTCCCGACGGGAAGGACGTGGTGTGCGGCTGGCGGGCCAGGTGCCGGATCGCGGGAACGCCTTCCAGCAGCGGGCGGGGGCGGCGGGCGCTCCACTTCACCAGCGTGTTGACGGTGAACGAGGCCAGGGCCAGCGAGCCGAGGCCCCGCAGCGCCGCCCGGCGTCCGGCCGGCCCGCCGACGAGGCCGATCCCCGCGGCCGCGCCGAACCACAGGCGGCCGTGGTTGGCCGCGTGGCTCAGCCGCCGCAGCGCCGGATCGGCTCCCGGCACCCGCGCGGTGGCCACCCGCGTGAACAGCCGCTGGTCCCAGTCGAGGAGTGCGCCCATGGTCCACCGCTACCCCACTCCGGCCGCCCCCGCATCCCGGGCGCCCCGGAACGGTGACACCGGAGGTCCGCGAGACGCACGGCCCGCTCCGGCGTGGTACGGGACGGGCCGGGCGCCCGCGGCGGCACCCCGCGGCGGGTGACGCCCGTACCGCCGCCGAGCGGGCGGCCGCACGCGGACATGCCGAGGGCCGGTCGACGGCCCCACTCCGTCTGACCGGCCCTCGGTGCGAAATCACATGGCGCTTCGTGTCGGAGCCCGCACTCCCCAGCTACGGATCCCGGTCCATGTCCACGACGGCCACGCGATCCCGGTCTCTCAGAACGCGAAGACCGTCATCCCGTAGGAGTTCTTCACGCACTCGTTGGCGAAGGTGTGCTCGTACGAGACGCGCTTGCCCTGCCAGACGCCTTCCACCGTGACGACCACGGGGTCGTACTGCCTGGTACAGAAGACATCGTTCCTGGGTGTCAACGCGTCGAAGTCACCCTTGACCGCGCGGAGTTCGGCGCAGGCGTCGGGTGCGGCGGGATGGGTCCCGGAAGCCGTCGGGGCGCAGTTGAGGGTGACCGCGCGTTCCGGAGTCGCGGCGGCGGCGGTCTGGCCGTGGCCCGTGGTGAGCACCAGGGCGGAGGGGGCGTAGAGCCCGGACGGGGCTGCGTGGGCGGACCCGACGAGGGGGCCGCAGACGGCGGTGGCCGTCAGGGTGAGAGTCGCTGCCCAACGCGCGGTGTTCGGCATTGTGTGCATCCTTCCGCTCGATCGAAATGCGATACCGGCTCGGTCGGTGCCGGATCGGCGAGCGCGAGTCTGCCGAGTCCGCACAGGAAACACACATCGACCCCACATTTTTCGGTAACTTTGAGTATTGAATCAGTGGCTCGAAGTCACAGAATTCGAACGCCTGAGGCCCGTAACTGAGCGGCCCCCGACGATCGCCGACGGCCGCCTGGCCGGAATGACACGGCTCAGCAATAGGCCTGAAACATTCCGCTTGGACCGGCACGCCGCCTCGACTTCCGCTGTCGGCGGACTCCCCCGGCACCCCTTGCGCTTCGATCGCGAGAGAGTAATCGTGATTACATGATTACATCGGAGCAACATGAGAAGCTGCGCGGCTGGTTCGCCGGCCGCCTGCCCGACGACCTCTTCGAGAGCCTGACCGAGGTCACGGCCGACCGGGAGGAGATCACCGTCGTCGGCCGCATCCCCGAGCCGAAGTTCGCCGAAGGCGCCTCGGACGCCGAGAAGGAGGCGGCGCTCCGGGCCCGTGTCCAGGAATTCCGCGAGCGCACCCGCGAGGACCGCGTGGAGGTGGCCCGCGAGGCGGAGCACCGCTTCCGCAAGAAGGTCTCCTGGGGCGTGGAGTGCGGCACCGAGCGCGCCCTGTTCACCCATGTCGCCGCGCCCGTCATGACACGGCTGCGCCAACCCGAACGCGAGGTGCTCGACACGCTCGTCGCGGCCGGGGTCGCCCGCAGCCGCAGTGACGCCCTGGCCTGGTGCGTCCGTCTCGTGCAGCGGCACACCGACGACTGGCTGGGCGAACTGCGCGAATCGCTGGAGCACGTGCAGCGGGTCCGCGCACAGGGCCCGGACGCGGGACCGGGAGCCGCTCCCGGCGACGAGGAGTGAGCGGACCGGCGCGTTCCGGCCACACCGTGCGGGGCGCCATGGCACCGGCGTCCGCCCCGCCCCACGCGGCCGCCGGGCCGGCCGGGCGTCTCCCGTGCCGGGTCCCCGGAGTCCTCAGTCGCGGATCGTCCGGGCGATGTCCAGGGTGAGCCGGTGCCAGGGGTCGCGGGGATCGCGGCCGGTCAGTTCGCGGACCCGGCGCAGGCGGTAGCGCAGGGACTGCGGATGGAGGTGCAGGGCCCGCGCGGCGGCGTTCGCCGAGCCCGAGTCGATGTACGTCGTGAGGGCCTCCAGCAGGTGCCCCTGCGCGGCTTCGGTGAGCGGCCCGAGCACCAGCCGCGCGATGTGGTCCGGCGCGGCGGCCGGACGCCCGGCGAGCAGGGCGAGGACCTGCGCGTCGGCGTCGGTGAGCACGTGCCCGGACCGGTGGGCGTGGGCCGGTGCGGTGTCGAGCGCGTCGGCGGCGAGCCGGTGCGCGAGGGCGATCCGCTCCAGGCTCTCGCCGGTGACGACGCACCCGCGCCAGGACCGTTCGCCCAGGACCGCTCCCACGCGCACCGCCGCCGCGAGCGGCAGCAGCAGGACGGCCCGGGAACCCCGCACCGTCGCCAGCGGCGTCGTCTCGTCCCCGGGGACGGCCAGCGCGTCGAGCAGGTCCGTCGCCGTCCCGTGCGCCGGATCGGGCCGGTCCGCGGCGGCCGGCTCCGCCACCAGCAGGGCGCAGGGGTCCGGGAGCCGGACGCCCAGCAGGGCGGAGCGGTCGGTCAGCGCGCCCACCGAGGCGTGCCGCCCGGCGATCAGGTCGTCGAGCAGCAGCCGCAGCGCCCGGCTCCGGTCGCCGGCCAGGTCCTCGCTGGTGGCGGCGTACGCGGTGGCCATCTCCTCGGAGAGGGTGTCGAGGCTGACGAGGAGCATGCGGGCCAGCGCGAAGGCGTCGGCGGCGCCGAGGCGGGGCGCGCGGGCGGCGACCTCGTCCGTGAGGACGGTGCCCGCGACCCGGTAGGCGCGCAGCACCGCCCGCACCGGGCGCCCGTCCGCCGCCCGGGCCGAGGCGATGCCCCGGAAACGCCTCAGGTCGGCCGGTCCCAGGGCGCCGTCGGTGGCCCACAGGTGGAGCAGCCTCTCCAGGCCCCAGGCCGCGATGGCCCGTACCTCGGGCAGCCGGCTGTCGTCGAGCGCCGCGTACACCGGGACCTGTTCGTGGACCGCGGCGACGATCGCCTCCACGACCCCCGGGTCGGCGACCATCTCCTGCCGGATGCGTTCCCGGATCCCGGACGGCTTGTTTGTCACACCGTGATGATTCCAGCCGCACGTTGTGCGCACCACGGTGGACGGGACTTGTCACCCTCGCCAGGATCGACCCCGTACAGCGCGGTCTTGGGGACGAGAGGCGGGACGTACGGATGGCGAAGCACTGGGCCGACTTCCAGTACGAGATCTATCTGAACGGGATGACGGGCGCCGTGCCGCGGCTGCCCACCGATCTGACGCGGCTGGAGGAGCTGACCGAGCGGCGGCTCGGCCCCGGCCCGGTCGGCTACGTGGCGGGGAGCGCGGGCGACGGCAGCACGGCGCGCGCCAACCGGGAGGCCCTCGCCCGGCGCCGGATCGTGCCGCGCATGCTGCGGGACGTCCACGACCGCGACCTGTCCGTGGAGGTGCTGGGGCGCCCGCTGCCCGCGCCGCTCGCGCTCGCGCCGATCGGCGTGCTGTCGATCATGCACCCGGACGCGGAGTGCGCCGCGGCGCGCGCCGCCGCCGCGCAGGGCGTCCCGTACGTCCTGTCCTCGGCCTCCAGCACCCCCATGGAGCAGGTCGCCGAGGCCATGGGGGACGGCGAGCGCTGGTTCCAGCTGTACTGGGCGAAGGACCGCGAGGTCACCCGCAGCTTCCTGGACCGGGCGAAGGCGGCCGGGTTCACCGCGCTGTTCGTCACCCTGGACACCCCGCTGCTGGCCTGGCGCCCGCGCGACCTGGACCAGGCGTACCTGCCGTTCCTGCACGGCGTGGGCACCGCCAACTACTTCTCCGACCCGGCGTTCCGGGCGGGGCTCGCCAAGCCGGTGCACGAGGACCCGAACGCGGCCGTGATGCACTTCGTGAGCATGTTCGCGGACCCCGGCAAGACCTGGCCGGACCTGGCCTTCCTGCGGGAGAACTGGGACGGGCCCATCGTCCTCAAGGGCATCCTGCACCCGGACGACGCCCGGCACGCCGCCGACGCCGGGATGGACGGCGTGGTGGTCTCCAACCACGGCGGCCGGCAGGTGGCGGGGTCCGTCGCGGCCGCCGACGCGCTGCCCCGGGTGGCGGCGGCGGTGGGCGAGCGGCTCACCGTGCTCTTCGACAGCGGTGTCCGCACCGGCGACGACGTCTTCAAGGCGCTCGCCCTCGGCGCGCGGGCGGTGCTCGTCGGACGCCCCTACGCCTACGGTCTCGCCCTCGACGGGCAGGCGGGCGTCGAGCACGTCGTCCGCTGTCTGCTCGCCGAGTTCGACCTCACCCTGGCCCTGTCCGGGCACTCCCGCCCGGCCTCCCTCGGCCCCGACGACCTGATCGAGGACAACGCATGACCGTCACCAAGAACGTGCTCGCCGTCGTCTCCCCTCACGTGGGCGGCCGTACGGCGGGAGCCGCGCTCGCCACGCTCTTCCCCGGACAGGCCCGCGTCACCGTCGTGGAGGCCACGGACGAGGACCCCGCCGCGCTGCGCGAGGCCCATGTCGTGGTGACCGGCCTCGGCCCGGTCACCGCCGAACACATCGCGGCCGCACCCGAGTTGGAACTCATCCAGTGCGCCAGCCACGGCTTCGACTACGTCGACCTGGACGCGGCGCGCGAGCGGGGCGTACCCGTGTGCAACATCGGCTCCAGCGGCGCCGAGAAGCAGAACGTGGCCGAGCAGACCTTCGCCCTCATGCTCGCCCTGGCCAAGCAACTGGTTCCCGCCCACACCGCGTTGACCGAGGCGGACTGGGCGCTGCCCCGGCTCCAGCAGTCGATCACCGAACTGTCCGGCAAGACGCTCGGCATCGTGGGACTCGGCCACATCGGCGAGGAGGTCGCCCGGCGCGCGGTCGCCTTCGACATGAGCGTCGTGTACGCCGGGCCCACGCGCGCCTCCGCCGAGACGGAGGCCCGGCTCGGCGCCCGCCATGTCGAACTGGAGGAGCTGCTGCGCGTGTCGGACTACATCACCCTGCACGCGCCGCTCACCGAGGCGACCCGCCATCTGCTGGACGCCGAGCGGCTCGCGCTGCTCAAGCCGACCGCGTTCGTCGTCAACACCTCGCGGGGCGCCCTGATCGACCAGGACGCCCTCGCGGACGCGCTGCACGCGGGCGCCCTCGCCGGAGCCGGGCTCGACGTCTTCGACCCCGAACCGCCCACTCCGGCGCTGCGGTTGCTCAAGGCGCCGAACGTCGTGCTCTCCCCGCACGTCGCCGGCGTCACCCGCGAGACGCTCGTACGGATCGCGCTCGCGGCCGTGCGGAACGCGGCGGACTTCGTCGCGGGCGAGCCGCCCCGGGACGTCGTCTCGTAGCCGTGACCGCGTACCGGCGGACCGGGGGCCTCCCTAGCTCCCGGTCCGCCAGCGCTGTATGCCGGAGTAGTCGCGGACCTTGACCACGATGTCGGCGGCCGGGTGCGTGGACGCGGGCGCGACGGCCAGTCCACCGCGGCCGCGGGACAGGATCTCGCCCTCCGCCGTGAGGGTGTAGCGCTGGTCCTCGCGCCGCTCGTCGCCCTTGCCGGCGCAGGGACCGAGGAGCAGGACCCCGTCGTCCGACCGCGCGTCGAGGCACAGCCGCCCGTCGGCGGCGCTGCGCAGCAGCCCGTCCCGCTCGTGGACCCATTGCTGGGTCGGGGCGGACGAGCACGCCTCCTGCGTGGCCTCGGCGCCTTCCACGGCCCTGGCGTCCCGGACGTCGAGGCACAGGCCGGAGTCCATGTTGCGCAGCCGGGTGTGTTCGCCCTTGACGGAGGTCCCGGCCGCGGCGGACGGCGTGGACGTCACGGGCGGGACCTGAGAGCCCTGGCCGGGTGGCAGGGACCGGCTGCTGCTCGCGCCGATGGAGGCGGCGGTGTCGGTGCCGCCCTCCTCGTTCGGCCACAGGCTGACCGCGAGGACGGCCGCCAGCAGGGCGGCCGACAGACCGGCCCCGGTGACCAGCGCCTGTCGGGACCCCTCCGTCGGCCTGATGGCCCGGCGTCCGGTCGAGGAGAACAAGGGCTGCGGACGACGGCGTCCGCCCGCGCCGGGCCGCCCGTCGGCCGCCGCGCCGCTCCCGGAGCGCCCCTCGCCGCCGGGGCGTCCGTCCGTGCCGGATCCCCCGCGGACCGCCGGGCCCTCGCCGTTCTCCGGACGCACGTCGTCCCCGGAGCGTCCGCCCTTTCCGGGGCGCTCACGGCCCGCCGGGCGTCCCTCACCGAGAAGACGCCCGCTCTTCCCGGTTCGCTCACCGCCCCGCTGCCGCTTGCCGCCGAACGGCGAGCCGCCGCGGGACCGCAGCAGCTGCCGTCCGCGCGCCCGGCGGGAGTCGAAGTAGCGGCGGGCGCCCCAGCCGAGCACGGACTCCGCGATCAGGATCCCCAGCCCGCCCTCGAAATGGCCGAGTTGCGCCGCCGCGTGACGGCAGTAGGAGCACTCCGACAGGTGCTGCTGGACATCCGGCAGCAAAGGTCCGCCGCGCCGGATCGGCACGTCGAGGAGCCGGTTGTGGAAACGGCATTCCCTGGTCGGGGCGAATTCCAGATGGGCGCGCAGGCAGCCCTGGCGGAATTGCTCACGGGCCTGTTCCCAGGCGGCCGCCGCGACGTCGGCCTCCATGCCCAGAAGACCGGCCGGCACGGACAGCGACTCGGCCTCCACCTCGGTGTGCCACAACAGGCACCGGGCCGCGCCCGGAAGAGCGAGGAAAGCGTGCTCGGCGAGCTTGCGGTTTTCGGCCGTCATCGACTGCGCCGCGCGCATGCCGCGGCCCCCCGCGGGTTTCCGCAGGGCAGGCAGGGCTTCGCATATCCGGTCGTCCGCCGCCCAGCTCCGGACCGTGTCCCGGACGGTCACGAGGAGCAGGGGCCGCAGCGCGAGGGCGGGCTCGCCCGCGCCGAGGCCGTCGAGGACGTGGTGGAAGGAGGCCTCGGTGACCATGGAGGCGACCTGCGACGAGGTGGCGAGGCAGATCACCGCGTAGTCGTACGCCGGGCGCCAGTGCCGGGCCGTCAGCAGGGCGACGGGACGGGTGGTGTCGGCGTCCGCCCCGTCTCTCAGCAGAGCGGCGAGGCCGTCGTCGGGCTCGCCGAAATATCCGCCGGGCGGACGGTCGGGCAGCGGCGGGTGGGGGGTGCGCACGGGAGCGGGTTCCTTCCGAGGTGCAAGGTGGCACACAGGACGTGCTTGCCCGTCGAAAAGGAGTCCCGATTGGTGTGGACCTTTTGACGGAGCGCCGGGAGAACGGCCGGGGACGAAGGCCGTGCGGCGACCGTCGCTCAGGGAGCCTCTTGAGCTCGTCGACAGCCGGGAATGGCGAACAGCGATTCAGACCCGGCCCTTGACCAAGCGCGGGAGGCTCACCCTCGCACAACACACTCGTGACCAACAAGGCGCATGGGCGAGATCAGCCTTATTGAAAGAATGTCAAAAGCGATCGGCGGTCCCGCGGGACCGTACCGGCTTTCGATATTCCGTGCGCCCCGTGTGAATCGCGCACGCACACCGGGTTCTCGCGCACGCTCCCCGCGCACCGGCCTCCGTAGTCCACTGGGACCGGCCCTTCTCGAACGGCCTCGCGCGAGACGGCGGGCCCTCCCGCGCGAACCCGGCCGCCGACCCCGTTCCTCCCGCCCTCGGTCGGCGGCCCCGGGAAGGCTCCGACGCCCGGCGCCGCCGTCCGCCGATCGAGCCGCCCCCGCCCACCCGCCACGAGCGGCGGGCTCTCGCCCCCTGGGGCCGTCGCCCGGCAACTGCCCGTGCTCGCGCGGATCCTGACGCGGGACGCACGGAGTTCGCGGGTCCGGCCGTGCCGGGTCCGGCCGTCGCCTCCGGCGCTCGCCCTGGTCCCGCGAGCCGCACCGGCCGGGAACGCACCCGCGAACGGCTGTCCGGGCCCTTCGGGTTCGGGGGTGCGCGAGACGCCCAGCCACTAGGCTGGAGCCCGGACGACGCGCTTGTTCACTGTGAGTGTGCGCACGAGGGAAAGTGGCGACGATGAGCCCGGTCCACCCTCTCGACGAGGCCGCCACCGCACGGGCGGTCATCGACGGGAACGGCACCCTGATCCACTGGAGCGAGGGCGCTCGCCGACTCCTCGGCTACCCGTCCGAGGAGGTCGAGGGCCGCCCGGCGGCGGATCTCCTGGCCTCCTCGGACACCGTCCCGCTCCCCGGGGCCGGCGACGACCGCCGCAGCGGAGTGCTAGGCCTGCGCCACCGCGACGGCCGGGTGCTGTCCGTGTGGCTGCTCGCCCACCGTCTGGAGAAGGGCGGCGACTGGCTCGTGCTCACCCCGCTGGAGGGCCGGGAGCCCCGCACCCCGGAGGACCCACTGGTGCGCGCGCTCCTCGCCCAGGCGCCCTGCGCCATGGCCGTCTACGACGAGCGGCTGCGACTGTACGGCCTCAACGACGCGATGTCCGAGGTGATCGGCCTCCCGGAGGACCGCATCCGGGGCCTCAGGGTCTCCGAGATCGGTGCCCGGCAGACCGGCGAGCGGCTGGAACGCGAGATGGCCGAGGTCCTCGCCTCCGGCCGGGGGCGTGACGTGGAGACGTACGCGCGCGCCGGCGGCGAGAACCGGGCGCACCACTGGCTCGCGCGGATCGCCCCGCTCACCGACACCCACGGACGGGTGATCGGCGTGTGCGTGGCCGCGCACGACTTCACCGAGCAGTACCGGGCGCGTGAGCGGCTCCAGCTGGTCAACGAGGCGAGCGTGCGCATCGGCACCACCCTCGACGTCACCCTGACGGCCCAGGAGCTGGCCGACGTCTGCGTCCCCGCTCTCGCCGACTTCGTCAGCGTCGATCTGCTGGACCCCCCGGAGAACGGGGGCGAGTACCGCGTCGGGCCGCCGACCGCCCCGGTCACGCTGCGCCGCGCCGCCCACCGGTCGGTGAACGCGGGCGACCCGGAAGCGGTCGTACGGCCCGGCGACGCCGCCGTCTATCCCGCGTCCTCGCCGCAGGCCGACTCGCTGATCGCCGACCGGCCCCTCGTCGCGCCGAACGGGACCGGCACGCTGGAGGAATGGCTGAGCTGGGACGGACCGCGCGGCAGACACGTCCGGGAGTACGGCGTCCACGCCACCATGTCGGTGCCCGTCCGGGCCCGCGGCCGGACCCTCGGGGTCGTCGTCCTCAGCCGGTTCCGGCGGCCCGACCCCTTCACCGCCGACGACGTGCTGCTGGCCGAGGAGGTCACGGCCAGGGCCGCCGTCTGCATCGACAACGCCCGCCGTTTCTCCCGCGAGCGGCAGACCGCGCTGGCCCTGCAGCGCAGCCTGCTCCCCCAGACCCTTCCCCGGACGGCGGCCCTGGAGGCGGCGTCGCGTTATCTGCCCGCGGCGCGTGCCGGGGTCGGCGGTGACTGGTTCGACGTGATCCCGCTGTCCGGGATGCGGGTCGCCATGGTCGTCGGCGACGTCATCGGCAGCGGCGTCCAGGCCTCGGCCACGATGGGCCGGCTGCGCACCGCCGTCCGTACGCTCGCCGACATCGACCTGGCGCCGGACGAGCTGCTCACCCACCTCGACGACCTCGTCGTACGGCTCTCCGCCGAGGCCGGGGCCGAGGGGACCGCCGCGGAGGTGGGCGCCACCTGCGTCTACGCGGTGTACGACCCGGTCTCGCGGCGCTGCACGCTCGCCGGCGCCGGTCATCCACCGCCCCTCGTCCTGCCACCGGACGGACCGCCCCGGCAGGTCGACATGCCGCCCGGTCCGGCGCTCGGCGTGGGCGGACTGCCCTTCGAGTCGGTCGAGCTCGACCTGCCCGAGGGCACGGTGCTCGCCCTGTACACCGACGGCCTGCTCGAGAGCCGCGAACGGGACGTCGACACCGGCCTGCGGCTGTTCTGCCGGGCCCTGGAGGAGTCGTCACGGCACCTGGAGGAGGCGGCCCACGCGATCCTGCGGGCCCTGCTTCCCGCGGGCGGCGCACCGGACGACGTGGCGCTGCTGCTCGCCCGTACCCAGGGCCTCGCCGCGTCCGACGTGGCGACCTGGGACATCCCCGCCGACCCCGCCCTCGTCGCGCCGATCCGCAAGCAGGTCTCGGGTCAGCTGGAGGTCTGGGGACTGACCGCGGCCACGTTCACGGCCGAGCTGGTGGTGAGCGAACTGGTCACCAACGCCATCCGCTACGGCGAACCGCCCATCCGGCTGCGGCTCATCCACGGCTCCGAGACGCTGATCTGCGAGGTCTCGGACAGCAGTCCCACCGCGCCGCACCTGCGCCGGGCGAAGACCTTCGACGAGGGCGGGCGCGGGCTGCTCCTCGTCGCCCAGCTCACCCAGCGCTGGGGCAGCCGGCACACCCCGGAGGGCAAGACCATCTGGGCGGAGCTGACCCTCCTCGACGAGGAGTGACAGCCCCTCAGGGGCGGGGCGGCAGCGGTCACCGGGGCCGTCCGGGACGGGTGGCGGCCGGTCACCCGCCCGGCGTCGGCCGTCCGGAGGCGTGCGGCGGGCACTCCACCGGTCCGGCGCGCGGACCGTTCGCGGGCCAGGGGCGTGAAGGGCCGGACAATACCCGGCGCCGGGCCGCCCGGGGGCGGGCCGCCCGGGGGCGGGCCGCCCGGGGGCGGGCCGCCCCGGGGAGGCCGGGCCGTCCGGGGGTGCCGGGGGCGGGGGTGCTTCCTCCGTCCGGAGCCAGGGCCGTGCGGGACGGGTCCGGGTCGGCGCGGTGGCGTGACGGGAGGGTGTTCGCAGGTCGGCGGGTCCTTGTCTGATGTGATGGAGGGTGCCGCCATCACCGTCCGGAGGACACCATCCTGAACAGCCCGCTCGTCCAAGGCCTCCCCGGCGTGGCCGGCACCCGGCTCGCCGAATCGCTCTCCGCCGGTCAGGGCGCTCAGCTCACCGGGGCGTTCTCCGCCGGTCCCGGTGCCCACGTCCCCGCGCCGCACCCCGGCGGTGCCGGCACCGCTCTCGCCGGGACGCTGGCCGCGGCCCTCGGCAGCCCGCTCGCCGAGACGCTGTCCGTCGTCCTGCTCGCGGCGGTCCTCGTCTGCGCGGTGGTACGGCCGTTCGGCTGGCCGGAGGCGGTCGTGGCCGTGCCCGCCGCGGGGCTGGTCCTCGCCACCGGGGCGATCTCCTGGGACCACGCCCGGGCGGAGGCGGCCCATCTGGGTCCGGTGATCGGCTTCCTGGCGGCCGTCCTCGTCCTGGCCAAGTTCTGCGACGACGAGGGGCTCTTCCAGGCGTGCGGCGCCTGGATGGCCCGCTGGGCCGCGGGGCAGCCGGGCCGGCTGCTGACGGCAGTGTTCGTGCTCGCCTCGGCGATCACGGCGGTCCTCAGCCTGGACGCCACCATCGTGCTGCTCACCCCGGTGGTGTTCGCGACGGCCGCACGCATGGGGGCCCGCCCGAAACCGCACGTGTACGCGTGCACCCACCTGTCGAACACCGCCTCGCTGCTCCTGCCGGTCTCCAACCTCACCAACCTGCTCGCGTTCACCGCCAGCGGCCTGAGCTTCACCCGGTTCGCCGCGCTGATGGTGCTGCCCTGGCTGGCCGCGATCGGCGCCGAGTACCTGGTCTTCCGGCGCTTCTTCGCCCGGGACCTCGCGGCCGGCGCGTCCGCCCGGCGCGCGGAGGAACCGCCGGAGGTGCCGCTGTTCGCCCTGATCACCGTGGGCTGCACCCTGGCCGGGTTCGTCCTCGCCTCGGCCGTCGGGATCGACCCGGCCTGGTCCGCCGCCGCGGGGGCGCTCGTCCTGGCCGGCCGGGCCCTCGTCCGCCGCCGCACCACCCCGCTCACCGTGGTGCGCGCCGCCGCGCCGTCCTTCCTCGCCTTCGTCCTCGCGCTCGGCATCGTCGTCCGCGCGGTGGTCGACAACGGTCTGGCCGGCGCCCTCGACGACCTCCTTCCGGACGGCGGCTCGCTTCCGGCGCTGCTCGGCGTCGCCGCGCTCGCCGCCGTCCTGGCCAATCTGATCAACAACCTGCCCGCGGTCCTCGTCCTGCTGCCGCTGGCCGCCGACTCGGGCGCGGGCGCGGTGCTGGCCGTCCTGCTCGGCGTCAACATCGGGCCCAATCTGACGTACGCCGGTTCCCTCGCGACGCTGCTGTGGCGGCGTATCGTGCATCAGCACGAACACGGCGTCGACCTCAAGGAGTTCACCCGGCTGGGCCTGATCGCGGTGCCCGCGGCACTGGTCCCCGCCGTACTGGCGCTGTGGGTCTCGCTCCACGTCATCGGAGGCTGATGGGCATGCGGGTGGTCGTCTGGCTGGTCGAGGGAACCTGGCCCGCGTGCGTGGACGCCGTACGGACGCACGCTCCCGGCGCGACGGACGTGGTGCTGCTGCACGTCACGGACCCCGCCGTGCCCGGTCTCGCGCACGGCGCCTTCGCGGGGCTCCTCGGACGCGGACGCTCCGAGCCCGATCCCGGTGACCTCCTGGAGAGCCTCGGCACGGTCTCCGCGGCCGAGCTCCTCGACGCGGCGGCCCAGCGGCTCGGCGGCCCGGCGACCCCCCTGGAGCGCACCGGCCGGGTGGAGCGGGAGGTGGTCGCCGCGGCCGAGGGCGCCGGTCTGCTCGTGCTGGCCCGCGACGGCGACCGCAGCCGGCTCGGTCCGCACAGCCTGGGACCGGCCGGACGCTTCGTCGTCGACCACGCCCCCTGCCCGGTGCTGCTCGTGTGGCCCGAACCGGCACCGGACGTCACGACGCTCCCGCCCCCGCCGCCGCATCCTCCGCACCACCCGCATCCCTGAGGGCGGGTCCGCCCGCCCCGGCGGCTTCCTCCGCCGGGGCGGGCACTTGACGAAGTCGGGCATGCACGATTTGATCCTCTGCGTGCCGTGGTGCGACCCGGCACGCAGAGGTGCGCCCAGCCGGTAACGGACCACGTTCAAGTCCGGCCAAAGTCGCCAGGATCGCTCGAAGCGTCCGAGGCGGGGACGTACTCGCGATTTGATGGAGCGGACATGCCCCCCGTCAAACGTGTTCTCCGCCGCGGAGTCCTGGGCACGGCCACGTCCCTGGCCGCTCTCCTGACCCTCGCGGGCTGCGGCGCGGACCGGGACACGAGCGCCTCGCCGAGACCGGCGACAGGCTCCGTCCGGACCGCCACCGCCGTCGGACTCCCCCCGCTCCACGCGGGGTTCGACTACCAGATCGGCGGTGCCTACCCGCCGGCCGCCGACGTCCGCATCGTCAGCCGCGACCGCTCCTCCTCCCCGGTCCGGGGCCTGTACAACATCTGCTACGTCAACGCCTTCCAGGCCCAGCCCGAGGAGCGCGGGCAGTGGCCCGCCGACCTGCTGCTGCGGGACGCGGACGGCGAGGTCGTCGTCGACGAGGACTGGAACGAGGCGCTGCTGGACATCCGGACGCCGGACAAGCGGCGGAGGGTGGCCGAGCGGGTCGAGCGGTGGATCGACGACTGCGCCGACAAGGGGTTCGACGCCGTCGAGCCCGACAACTACGACAGCTACACCCGCTCCGAAAAGCTGCTGACCGCGGACGACGCCACCGCGTTCATCACCCTGCTCTCGCGGCACGCGCACGAACGGCATCTGGCGATCGGTCAGAAGAACACCGCCGAACTCGCGGGACTGAGGAAACGGACCGGGCTCGACTTCGCGGTCGCGGAGGAGTGCGGCGAGTACGACGAGTGCGGCACGTACGCGCAGGCCTTCCACGACCGGGTGGTGGTCGTCGAGTACACCGACAGCGGCCTGCGCAAGGCCCGTTCGGCCTTCGGCGGCCGGCTGAGCATCGTGCGCCGGGACGTGAACGTCTCGACACCCGGCAGCGCGGACTACGTCCGCAGGACCCGCTGAGGGAGGCCCGGATGACACGCGCGATCGCGCGGCGCCGGCTGTTCCTCGGAGCGGCGGCGGCCGGGGCCCTGGCGGGCTGCGGCGCCTCCCCTGACGGCGTCGGCGCCGACGGCCGGGTGACCGTCGAGCTGTGGCACGGCCAGAACGACACGGCCAGGAAGGCCGTGGAGGCGCTGGTCGCCGAGTTCAACCGCGCCCACCCGCACATACGGGTGGACAGTTCGGGCGGCGGGGTGGTGGCCGACGCCATGCTCCAGAAGGTGACGGCCGCGCTCGCCGCCGGCTCCTACCCCGACATCGCCTACATCTTCGGCTCGGACCTGGCGAGCGTCGCCCGCAGCCCCCGGGTCGTCGACCTGACGTCCACGATGCGCGAGGGCACCCCGCCGTGGGACTCC
>NZ_KZ626840.1 GCF_002911015.1 Streptomyces populi | reverse complement strand
CGTTCTCGAGGCCTTCGAAGCCCGGGAGGTTCCCGTGGGCCGCGGGGGCGGGTGGCGATGCTTTCGTCATGGTGCGTCCTGTTCTGTTCGCTGCCGTGGGGCAGGCCGAAGACACGCACGGCCGAACCGCGCCGACAGGGTGCGGACGGTGAGTGCGGTGCGTGTGGGAGGGGTGCCGGAGGAGGTGGTGCCGGGCTTACCCGGCGCTGGTCCCGGACGATGACGGTCCGGGGCCCGACGGCGGTGGCGAAGACGTCGAAGATGTCGGGGTCCCGCTCGACGTCGCCGGTTCGGTGGTGGGCGGCGCACCGGTCGTCGCCGTCCCCCCGTCCCCGGGACCGGTGGAGCCCGACGCCGGACTCTCCGTCGTGGTGGACGTGCCGGGCGGACCCGAGACCCCGGCGGTGTCCTCGGTGGTGGCGGTGGCCGACTCGGTCGGGGTCGGTGACGGGGTGGCGTACGGGGAGACGGGGGTGGTCGCGGGCCGCGGCGCGGGGCCCAGGGGCCGGTCGCGGTCCGGGGCGTGCGGCAGCAGGAACAGGCCGACGCTGATCCCGGCGGCGACCAGGACGCAGCCCGCGGCCTTCTGTGCCGCGCGGACCCGGCGGCGGGCGCGTACGCCGGCCCGGAGACCGTTCTGCTGCGCGGGCTCGAAGGGGGTGTGCTCCTGGGCGTCGCGCATCATCCGCGCCAACTCCCGCTCGAAGTGATCCATTCTTCCCTTCACCCCACCGGCTCGATGACGTCCGCCAGGATCTGACGCAGCCGCGCCACACCACGTGACGCGTGGGAACGGGCGGTGCCCAGCGGGCAGCCCAAGACCTCCGCGACCTGTTTCTCGGGCAGGTCCTGGTAGTAGCGCAGCACCACGGCGGCCCGCTGCCGGGGCGGCAGTTGGGCGAGGGCCGCCTCGAGGCGCGACCGTTCCACGACGGCCGCGGACTCGTCGCCGGTGTGCGCGAGGTCCGGCAGTGCTTCCACGGGGCGTTCGCCCCACCACCGCCGCCGTGCGGAGCGGGCGGCGGCGCGGGCCAGGATCTTGCGTACGTACGCCTCGGGTGCCTCGTCGGCCACCTTCGGCCAGACGAACCAGAGTTTGACCAGGGCCTCCTGGAGCAGATCCTCGGCACGGTGCCGGTCACCCGCGCAGAGCAGGCGGGCGAGGTGGAACAACGCCGACCAGCGGGCCGCGACGAACCCGTCGAAGCCGTCGGTCCCTTCGGCTTTTGCCTGTTCCATCCGCACCGTCCCCGCACTTGCCGGCTCGTACACCTGGAGAAAGACGTCGGCGGGTGCCTCGCTATGCGCATGCGTCACGTGATCTGGGTCACGCAGGGTGAGATCGAGGCGCGGGGGAGAGGGCGACGGGCCGGGTTCCGGTTCCGGCGGCTCGACAGGACGAGGAGCACGCCGAAGAGCGAGCCGGTGCCGGGAGGGGGTGCCCGGCGTACGCGTGCGGAACGGCCGTGGCCCCGGCCGACGGCCGTTCCGCACGGAGACCTCAGCGGCCGGTGGCCCCCCGCCGGACCCGGGCCGCGCCCTTGCGCCGCTCCGTCCTCAGCTCCCTGAGATAGGCCCCCGCGTCCACCTGGATGGTGTGCCGCCTCGAGGCGACGTAACGGCGCGCCAGTCCCGCGCGGTACGCCCTGGTCTCCTGGCGCATCCGCTCCGGTACGGGCAGCGCGCACCGGCCCTGGAGGAGGTCCGCCACCCAGTGGGACTGCGCCTCCGCGAGCGGCATGATCGCGCCGAGGGGCTGGACCAGTCCGATGAAGTAGAGGCCGGGGCGGTCCGGCGCGACGACCCGGTGGTAGAGGTCGATGTCGTTGTCGGACGGATCGATCACCTCGTCCTCGAGGAACGGGAACGCGATGTCGTAGCCCGTGCAGTAGACGATCGCGTCGATCTCCTCCGTGCTCCCGTCCTCGAACACCACCCGGTCGCGCTCCAGTCGTGCGGGAGCCGGCTTCACGGTGAGGTCGCCGTGGCCGAGGCGCGAGAGCAGGTCGTCGGAGATGGTGGGGTGGGCCCCCAGCACGCGGTGCCGGGGCGCGGGCAGCCCGTAGTCCTCCAGCCGGCCCCGGCTGAGCCGCAGCAGGAGCCGCAGGCCCTGCTCCTGCACGGACAGCGGAGCCCTCGCCAGCCAGGAACCGGTGAGGTGGTCGGTGGGCACGCCGAAGAGGTACTTGGGCAGGATGTGCGCGCCGCGGCGCATGGCGAGGACCGTGCGCCGGGACACCCGTGAGGTCTCCACCGCGATGTCGCAGGCCGAGTTGCCGATGCCGAGGACGAGGACGCGCTTGTCGGCGAAGGGTTCGGGGGTCCGGTAGTCGTGCGAATGCGTCTGCGTGCCGGTGAAGTCCTCGGCTCCCGGGAGGGCAGGCCGGGGCCAACGGGGTTTCCAGTGGTGGCCGTTGGCGACCAGGACGGCCCCGTAGACCCGTTCCGAGGTCTCATCCGAGTCCAGGTGCCGGGCCGTGACGCCCCACCGTCCGCCGGGCAGGGGGTCCACGCGCACCACCTCGGTGCGGAAGGCGATCGACGGCCTCAGCCCGAAATGGTCGACGAAGCTGTCGAAGTACCGGGCGATGTGGAAGTGGCTGGGGTAGACCGGACAGTCCTCCGGCATGGGGAAGCTCGCGTACTCCATGATCTGGCGCGAGGTGTTGATGTGCAGCGAGCGGTAGGCGGACGACATCCCGTTGTCGTTCAGATAGCGCCAGTTGCCGCCGACCTCCGATCCGGTCTCGTAGCAGTCGTACGCGATCCCGCGCGCCGCGAGCACCTGGCAGGCGGCGATCCCGGACGAGCCCGCCCCGATCACACACACCCTGTCCATGTCCGCCCCTTCCTGTGGCCACGCCCATGACCACCCGGTCACATGACCGGGTGGTCACAGGCTGCTGTGCGGCGACCGCCGTGTCAATGACCTTGACATGTGCGGGAGTTCGGACCTTCGCAGCTCAACGGTGTTGCCCGGAAGCGCGTTTCCTGCCGGACTCGTTGACAGGGCATGTTCACCGCGCCGACGATGACCGGGCGGTCACATGACCGCCCGGTCATACGCAGGAGCACGCATGCCCACTTCCACCTGGACCCGTCTGTCACCGGCGCGCCGCGAACGGGTCCTGGTCGCCGCGATGGACGAGTTCGGCACCCACGGATACTCCACCGGAAGCCTCAACGTCATCGCCCGCGAGGCCGGCGTGGCCAAGGGCTCGCTGTTCCAGTACTTCGAGGGCAAACTCGACCTGTTCGCCTACGTGGCCGAGCAGACCTCCCTGCGCGTCCACGCCGCCATGCGGCCCTGGCTCGACGGGTACGACGGCTCCACGGAGTTCTCCCGTCACCTCGCCGGCGCCCTGGAGGCGTGGCTGGACTACTTCGCGAGCCATCCGCTGGAACGCGGGGTCACCGCCGCCACCAACATGGAGCTCGACCCGGCCGTCCGCAACGCCGTACGCGTTCCGGTGCAGGACATCTACCTCGCCGGTCTGCGCCCGCTGGCCGAGCGGGCGGTCGAGACCGGCGACCTGCGCGAGGACGCCGACGTCGACGCCCTGCTGTCCCTGCTGCTCGTCCTGCTGCCGCACCTCGCCCTCGCGGTCCACACACCCGGCCTCGAAGGTCCGGTACGCCTCGTGGGCGAGCACCCGGAAGTCCGCCGGGCCAACATCGCGCGCCTGCTCGGCCCGCTCCTCGCCGACTTCGTACCGAAGGGGCCCTGATGGACACACCCGACTACGACGTGCTCGTCATCGGCTCCGGGTTCGGCGGCAGCGTCACCGCGCTGCGCCTCACCGAGAAGGGGTACCGCGTCGGGATCCTGGAGGCCGGCCGCCGCTTCGCCGACGCCGACCTCCCCCGTACGTCCTGGCACGTGCGGGACTACCTCTTCGCCCCGCGCCTCGGCTGCACGGGCATCCTGCGCATGACCCTGCTCGGCGACGTCCTCGTCCTCACCGGCGCGGGCGTCGGCGGCGGCTCCCTCGGCTACGCCAATACGCTCTACGAGCCGCCCGGGGCCTTCTTCCAGGGCTCGGCGTGGGCGGACATCACCGACTGGCGCGGCGAACTCGCGCCCTACTACGACCGGGCCCGCCGCATGCTCGGCGTCACCCCCAACCCGCTGTTCACCGACGCCGACCGCCTCCTGCGGGACACCGCGGACGACCTCGGCCGCGCGGACACCTTCAGGACCGTGCCGGTCGGCGTGCACTTCGGACCGCCCGGCACGGAACCCGGCGCCCGCGTCGCGGACCCCTACTTCGGCGGAGCGGGGCCGGACCGCAACGCCTGTCTGCACTGCGGCGCCTGCATGACGGGCTGCCGGCACAACGCGAAGAACACCCTGCCCAAGAACTACCTCGGCCTGGCCGAACGCGCCGGTGCCGAGGTGCTGGCCCTGCGCACGGTCACCGACGTCACCCGGCACGGTGAGGGCTGGGCCGTCACCTCGGTACGCACCGGCACGGGCCCGCTGCGCCGCAGCCGGACCCTGACCGCCCGGCACGTCGTCTTCGCGGCGGGCGCCCTGGGCACCCAGAAGCTGCTGCACCGGCTGCGGGAGAGCGGTTCCCTGCCGGAGGTGTCGCCCCGTCTCGGCCGGCTGACGCGCACCAACTCCGAGGCCGTCCTCGGTGTCCGGTCCCGGGAGAGGAGCACCGACTTCAGCCGCGGCGTCGCCATCACCTCCTCCGTGCACCTCGACGAGAACACGCACGTCGAAGCCGTCCGGTACGGCCGCGGAAGCAATCTGCTCGGGCTGCTCGGCGCGATGCTCGTCGACCCGGTCCCCGGCCGCTCCCGGCTGCTCGCCGGTCTGGCCGCGATGGCGCGCAACCTGCGCGACCTGCCGAGCCTGCACAGCCCGCGCCGCTGGTCCCAGCAGACCGTCGTCCTGCTGGTCATGCAGTCCCTCGACAACTCCGTGACGACGTACCTCCGGCGCACCCTCACCGGACGCAGGCGGCTGACCAGCCGTCCCGGCGAGGGCACCCCCAACCCGGCCTGGATACCCGCCGGACACCGGGCGGCCAGCAGGGCGGCCGAGCGCATCGGCGGCCAGGCCTGCGGCACCTGGGCCGATCTGTTCGACATCCCCACCACCGGACACCTCATCGGCGGATGCACCGTCGGCGAGGACCCGGAGACCGGTGTGGTCGACCCCTACCACCGGCTGCACGGACATCCGGGTCTGCACGTCATCGACGGTTCCACGATCTCGGCGAACCTCGGCGTGAACCCCTCCCTCACCATCACCGCCCTCGCCGAGCGGGCCGTCGCCCTGTGGCCGAACCGCGGGGAGGAAGACCCGCGGCCCGCACCCGGCCTGCCCTACCGACGGGTGCGGCCGGTACCGCCGAGGCACCCCGCCGTGCCCGCCGGCGCACCGGCCGCCCTGCTGCCGGCTCCCCCCACAGGAAAGGACACCCCGTGACGAGCTACCCCGAGGAACCCTGGCACCTGGCCGGCCAGATGTACCTGTCGCTGTGGCTGGTGCCGGAGCGCGAACTGCCGCCGGTGGCGGACGGCACCCGGCCGGTCACCGTCGCCGGGCGCGGCGCGGTCGGCGCGGCCTGGGTCGTCTACGAGAACGACAGCGTCCTGCGTTACAACGAACTGCTCCGGGCCGTCCTCGTACGGGACGGGCGCCGCCCGCGCGTCTGCATCACCGACATCTGGGTGGACAGCGCCGCCTCGATGGCCGGGGGCCGGGAACTGTGGGGCATCCCCAAGGAGATGGCGGACTTCGACATCGACCGGACCGCGGGCCTGCGGGCCGGAGCCGCGACGGAGAAGGACGTCCTCGCCACCGCGGCCTTCGAACCCGGCCGCCGGATACCGGGCCGCTGGCCCCTGACCTATCGCGTCGCGCAGAACCTCGACGGGGTGCTGAAGACCAGCTCCGTCCGCTCGCGCTCCGCGGTACGGACGGCACGTGCCCACTGGATCGCGCAGAAGGACAGCCCTCTGGGGGAGTTGAGCCGGCGCCGGCCCCTGCTCAGCCTGGCCCTGAACGACTTCACCATCCGGTTCGGGGACACCGCGCCCCGGACCTTCGTGCGTCCGGCCCCCGCACCGTAGGCGGTCGGTACGGGAACGCGTCGCACCGGCACGGTGCGCGGATTGATGAGAGTTGGACAAGTGGAGGGCGATCAAACCCTGTTCCGGCGGCCTACCGGCCGGTATACAGACCAGGTTGGGTCTGCCGGGCAGGAGCCGCCCGGTCTGCCGCGGCGCCGTGATCCCGTGCGCCGCGTCACGCCGGTACCCGTTCGACAGGCTGTCACGGCTTCAGGGGAGGGACACGATGAACGATCACACGCGTCCGGAGAGCGGCGTTCCAGGGCGGCGGGGCGCCCTGGCGCTGGGGGCCGCGCTGAGCAGTTGCGCGCTCGTCGCGGGCGTCGCGGCGGCGGCACCCGTCCAGGCGGGCGAGAGGCACCCGGGCCATGGCGTGGACTACGTCGCGCTCGGCGACTCCTACACGTCCGGGCCCCTGATCCCCCAGCAGATCGACGCGAACTGCGCGCGGTCCGACCACAATTACCCCTCGATCACCGCGTCCGCCCGCAAGGTCGCCTCGTTCACGGACGTCAGCTGTTCCGGTGCGAAGACCGACGAGATGTGGAAGGCGCAGGGGACCAACGGACCCCAGCTGGACGCGGTGAAACGGAACACCGACCTGGTGACCCTGCAGATCGGCGGCAACGACATGGGCTTCGGCCCGATCATCTCCACCTGCGCCGCGCTCGGTTCGAAGGACCTCGCGGGCAACCCCTGCCAGCAGTACTACGGCGCCGCGGGCTACGACCAGCTCACCGTGAACATCCTCCAGACGGCTCCCAAGGTCGCCCGGGTGCTGCGTGAGGTGCACGCCAGGGCGCCGCACGCCCGCGTGGTGGTCGTCGGCTACCCCGACCTCCTGCCCGACGACGGCAGCGGCTGCTATCCGACGGTGCCGTTCGCCGCGAAGGACTTCCCCTATCTGCGGGACACCAGCAAGCGGTTCAACCTGATGCTCCGCACGGTGGCGTTCCTGAACCGGGCCGAGTACGTGGACACCTACAGGCCGACCGTGGGCCACGACATGTGCAAGGCACCCGCCGACCGCTGGATCGAGCCGCTGCGCCCGGCCTCGCCCGCTGCTCCGGCCCACCCCAACGCCAAGGGCCAGGAGGCCATGGCGCGCGCGGTGCTGGCCGAGCTGAACCACGGGACCGCCCACCACCGCTGACCGCTTCCGCCCGACGCCCCCGTCCGTGACGGGCCCGGCCCGGCGAACGCCCACGCGTCCGCCGGCCGGGCCCGCGGGGCCGGCCCGGGCACCACCGCCAGACACGCGTCCGCGGTCAGAGCGTGCCGCGCATCTGCTGGGTGAGACGGTCGCGCTGCTCGTTGAAGGCGTCGCGGGCGCGCTGGACCTCCTCGGCCTCGAGGGCGAGTCCCTGCGCGACGGCGTCGCGGTAGGCGCGCAGCGTGGTGACGGTGAGAGCGGCCTGCCGGACGATGTGATCGTCGGCCACGAGGGCGAGCTCCAGCCGACGGGCCAGCGTCTGGCTGTCACGCAGGACCGTTCCGGCCCGGGAGAGCGACCCCTCGTCACGGTCGTGACCGCGAGCGATGCTGAAGAGGGTCTCGCTGGCCTCCGCGGTGGCGTTGAGGAACGCGATGTAGACGGCGCGGCGGTCCTCCCTGCTGCGCACCTGGCTGTCCCGCTGCCATCGCCGCCGTTCCGCCAGCCACGACGCGGCGAGGGCGATGAGCGCACCTATGGTGGTGCTGAGAAAGTTGGTCCATTCCACACCCCATATGTGCACCGGCGACGAGGCGTCCAACCCGGCCCGTCCCGGCTCGACTTGGAACCGGGACGTGACCGTGCTCGCCCGCCGCGTCAGGGAGTCGGCACCTCGTCCACGAACGCGGTGCCGGCGCTCCGGTAGGCGGCCACCTTCGAGGAGACCTGGGCCGGGGTGAGGACCTGGTCCTTGACGTGCAGGACGTAGTCGACCTGCTCGTCGTACGCGCGGGCCGTGGTCGAGGTCTGTCCGGCGAGGTCGATCAGCCACTGGTTGAAGTTGATCGACATCGGCCGCTCGGGCAGGTACTGGGCGTCGTGGGTGCCGAAGAGCTGCCCGTCGATGTAGTACTTGATGCTGCCGCTGTCGATGGTGAGCACCAGGTCGTGCCAGCCGGCGTAGCTCTGGCGTGATTCGGTGTGCTGGTTGACCGCCTGCCAGGGGTCGGGGTTGTAGGTCTCCCAGGAGGTCGTGTAGAGGATGTCGCCCGGCTCGCCCCAGCCGCCGTTGGGCAGGTACTCGAAGTCGTACTCGGCGTAGTCGTCGGCCATCGGCGCCTTGAGGTCGTTGATGGTGAAGAACGTCTGCACCAGGTGGTCGCCGTCCGGGCCGGACTTCGGAGCGTCGGCGAACTTCACCCGCGCCGCGTAGGTGCCGTTCTTGAACTTCATGCTCTTGGTGAGGACTTCGGTCTGCCGGGTCGATTCGCCGGTACCCGCGGTCGAGGTCTCCAGGTTCATGACCTTGTTGCCGGACACGGTGGGAAAGGTGACCTTGGACGGGTCCCAGGTCGCGCCGGGGACGCCGGGGCCGCCGGAGTTGGAGCGGACGTTCCAGCCGTGCGCGGAGATCGCGGGGTCGGTGTACGACGAGTAGCTGAAGTCGTCGAACAGCGCCTGGCCGCCGCCGGGCGGGTCCGTGGGATCGGTGGGATCGGTCGGATCGGTCGGATCCGTGGGGTCGTTGCCCTCGGGCGCGGTGCCCCACACGGTGGCTCCGGCGAGCTGTGCGGTGACCTTGTTCCAGTCCGCGTACGAGGTCTGCGCACCGCTGAAGGAGTAGTCGTCCGCCTGGTTCACGGGCTGCCAGCTCGACTGGTAGAAGCGCAGCTGCATGTCACCGGTGTCCGCGCCCGGTGCCAGCGATCCGGCCGTGGAGGTGAAGCCGATCTCCAGGTACCTGTCCGCGGTCCCGGTGGGGTGGGCCAGGGTGCCGAACGTGCCGGTGACGTTGGCGCATCCCTTGACCGCCCAGGAACACGCGAAGCGGTAGGTGGCGCTCGCCGAGTCCGCCTTGAAGTAGTAGCGGATCTTCACCTGGCTCAACTGCACTGCGGCGGAACCGGTGTTGCGCACCTTGAACCAGGGTTCGCTCTGATCGGCGGTGGCTCCGCTCGCGCTGGTGCGGTACTGGACGGCGAGTCCTCCGGCCGCGGCGGCGGGGGCGGACATGGGAACGGCCACCAGGGCGGTGCCGCCCAGGAGGGCCGACAGGGCGAGGGCCACGCGGCGGCGGCCCGAGAGGGGACGGTTGCTCATGTTGGTTCCTTTCGGTGGGGCTCCCGCCGACCGCGGGAGGTGGGGGTGCTCAGGAACGCGAGGAGACATGCCGTGCTTGACCAGTTGGCCAGTGGTTCTTACCAGTTGGCGTTGGCCTGAAAGTGGCATAGACCAATGCGTGCGTCAACCCCATTGTTGGCAAGGGGATTTGACTGGACGGGATGATGTGTGTGGCCCACTGGGCGAAGAGGCGCGGAAGCGGTTCCTCTGACCAGCGGACCAGTTAGGGTCGGGAGCTGTACCAGTTGGCCGGCACCGACGACGAACGGGGTTCCGCATGGAGATCGATCCCGCCGCCTCCCGCGCGGTACTCAAGCGTGAAAGGGTCCGGGACACGATCCTCGAACTCATCGAGGAGCGCCGACCCGGCGACGCCATCCCTTCCGAACGCGCACTCTGCGCACGACTCGGGGTTTCCCGGCCCACCTTGCGGGCCGCGGTGGATCAACTCGTCGTCGCCGGGCTCCTGGTGCGGGAACACGGGCGGGGCATGTTCGTGGCCGCCGAGAAGATCACCCAGGAACTCGTCCCGGACCGGCGGACCTTCAGCCTGCCCCGGGCCGCGGGCACCTGGACCAGCAGACTCCTGGAGTTCAGCACGGTGTCCGCCGGCGCCCGGGTGGGCCGCAGGCTGCGCATATCCCCCGCGGCGGACATCCGGTACGTGGCACGGCTCCGCCTCGTCGACGGCTCGCCCATGGCCATCGAGTACCTGCACGTGCCCGCCGACCTCGTGCCCGACCTGACCAGTGACGAACTGGAGAACGGCGACCTGTACGAGCACCTCGGCGAGCGGCACGGCATCCAGGTCGGTGAAGCGGTCCAGTCGATCGAGCCCACCGTCCTGACCCGTGACGAGGCGGGCCTGCTCGACGTGCCGGAACTGTCCCCGGCCCTGCTGTTCGAGCGCCTCACCTCGGACGCCTCGGGCCGGCCGGTGGAGTACGTCCACTCGATCTACCGCGGGGACCGTTACCGCATCGTCTCCCGGCTGGCCCTCGGTCCCCGCTCCGGACGCCCGTCGCCCGGTGACGGTCACCATCCGGGGATCCCGCCGGGGGACTCCCTGCCGGGCGAACCCGTCACCTTCTCCACCAGGGGTGTGGTGGCCGGCGGTCTCTTCGGGCGGAGCGGCGAGGGGGGTCCGGGTTCCTGAGCGGAGCGAGCAGGCCGTTCCGGTCATCGCGTCGACGGCCGGATGCGGCGGAAGGGTGCGGGAGGTCACGGCACCATGCGCGATGGAAGCGGCGGGATCGCTCTGACGGGTCAGTCCTTCCGGGGCGCGGGGCCGGTGTCCGCCCGCCGCGACGCGGAGGGGTACCTGGGCTAGCGTGATGTGGACAAAGTGTCCATTCCGGTCGTCTCGTGCCGTCGGTCGCCCTGTCGCCCCCCTGCGTCCGCCGCCGCAACGCGGCGTGGCACGGAAGCCGTGTGGCAGGGGACTCGTGGGCCGTCGCGGGAGCAGCCGCCGTACGTATCGCCGACGACGCGTCGGCCGACGGCGGCGCCGGCAGGCCCGAAGCGGGTGCCGGCATCGCGTGAGGCGCGGAAGTCCGGACCAGATTCGAGAGGACCGTACATGCCCTTCGCCACAGCCCAGGACGGCACGCAGATCTTCTACAAGGACTGGGGGTCGGGCCGGCCCGTCGTCTTCTCCCACGGCTGGCCGCTGACCGCGGACGCCTGGGACCCCCAGATGAAACTGATGGCGGACAACGGCTTCCGGGCCGTCGCCCATGACCGGCGCGGCGGCGGACGCTCCGACCAGCCCTGGGACGGCAACGACCTCGACACCTACTCCGACGACCTGGCGGCGGTCATCGAAGCCCTCGACCTCCGGGACGCCATCCTGGTCGGCCATTCGACGGGCGGTGGTGAGGTCACCCGCTACATCGGCCGGCACGGCTCCGGCCGGGTGGCCAAGGTGGTCCTGGTCGGCGCGATCCCGCCACTCATGCTCAAGACGCAGGAGAATCCCGAAGGTCTGCCGATCGACGTCTTCGACGAGATCCGCAAGGGCGTGGAGACCGATCGGTCGCAGTTCTACAGGGACCTCAGTGCCCCGTTCTACGGCGCCAACCGTGACGGATCGACCGTCACCCAGGGGACGCGGGACGAGTTCTGGCTCTGGGGCATGACCGTGGGCGTCAAGGGTGCCTACGACTGCGTCAAGGCGTTCTCCGAGACCGATCTCACCGAGGACCTCAAGAAGATCGACGTCCCCACGCTCATCGTGCACGGTGACGACGACCAGATCGTTCCCGTCGTGGCCTCCGGCGACAAGTCCTCGAAGCTCGTCAAGGGCGCGGTCTACAAGGTGTACCCGGGCGCTCCCCACGGCCTCGCCATGGTGCCGAAGTACGCCGAGGTGTTCAACGCCGACCTGCTGGAGTTCGCGCGCGGTTGAACCGACCGCCTCCCGTCGGGGAGCAGGACGTGCCCGCCGGATCCCACCGGACGCCGCCTCAGGACGGAGAGTCGGGGGACCCGGCGGACTCGTTTTCGTCCGCCGTGCCGGGGAGGGCCTGTTCGGTCCAGATGGCCTTGCCGTCCGGGGTGTAGCGGCTGCCCCAGCGCTCGCAGAGGGCGTTGACGAGCTGGAGCCCGCGACCCCCCTCGTCGGTGTCCGTGGCGCGCCGGATGCGGGGCATGGTCAGACTCGCGTCGGACACCTCGCAGACGAGCGTTCCGCTGCACAGGAGGCGAAGCCCGATGGGGCCGCTGGCGTGCCGGATGACGTTCCCGACGAGCTCGCTGGCCAGCAGTTCCGTCGTCATGACCAGGTCGTCCAGATGCCATTGGGCGAGTTGCTCCCGTACGTGGCGACGGGCCTCGCCCGCGGCCTCCGGACCCTCCGGCAGCGCCCAGGAGGCCACCTGCCGGTCGGCCACGTGGTGCAGACGCGCGATCAGCAGGGCGGCGTCGTCGGCGGTGGGCCCGCCCGGCAGCAGCCCCGAGGCCACGGAGTCGCACAGCTCCTCCAGATCGGGACGGCCGGCCTCACCGGCGAGCAGGCCGGCGAGCTGGGACATGCCCTGGTCGATGTCCCGCTGCGGCGACTCCACGAGCCCGTCCGTGTAGAGGACCAGGAGGCTCTCCGCCGGCAGTTCCAGTTCCGTCGTCTCGAACGGAGGGGACGCCGCGCCCAGCGGAGGGTTGACGGCGATCTCGGGGAAGCGGGCACTGCCGTCCGGCCGGACGACGAGCGGCGGCGGATGGCCCGCCCGCACCACGGTGCACGATCCGTCGGTGGAGTCGTACAGCGCGAACAGGCAGGTCGCGTACGCGTGCTCACCGAGGCCGCCCACGATGTCGTTGAGGTGGCCCATGATCTCGTCGGGAGGCAGTTCCAGCGCGGCCAGCGTGTGCAGCGCGGTGCGCAGACGCCCCATGGTCGCGGCCTCGGACAGACCGTGGCCCATCACGTCACCGACGACCAGGGCCACCTGGCCCGCGGACAGCGGGATCAGGTCGTACCAGTCCCCGCCCACGTCGGAGGTCTGCCCGGCCGGCAGATACCGCGCCACCGCGGTGGCCTCGGGCACGGTGGGGAGCCCCCGGGGCAGCAGCGCCTGCTGGAGTTCCTCGGAACGGGTGAGTTCGGCCTCGTAGAGCCGCGCTCGCTCCAGCGCGTGCGCCACGAGGGCGCTGATGGTGATGAGGAGCGTGCGTTCCTCGGACGTGAGGTGCCGTGGGGCGTCGAAGGCGATGACACACACGCCGAAGGTGTGGCCGGAGACCGCCAGAGGGAGGAACGCCCAGGCCTCCTTGTCGGTCGGAAGCCGGCTGTCGACCTCGGGGAAGGCGGTGCTCCACTCCTCGCGCGACGAGTGGAAAAGCGGTTCGCCGCTCAGGATCGCCCGCCCGGCGGGATCGGCGTCCGTCAGTTCCATGCCGCGCGCCCCGCGCATCTGCCGCAGGAAGGGGGCCGGATAGCCGACCGACCCGATGTGCACCAGCCTCTCGTCCTCGAGGACGAGCACCAGCAGGCCCTGGGCGCCGAACGGGGGCAGCACGCGCTGGGCGACGGCCGTCACCACGTCCTCGGAGGTGGTCGCCGCCGCGAGCTGCGTGGTCAGCTCCGCCGTCCGGCTCGCGCGCTCGGCGGCGGCGCGGACGGCCGCCGCCTGTTCGGCCTCACGGCGGCGGCGCTCGGTGACATCGGTGAAGTAGACGGTGAGGCCGCCGGGGACGGGGACGATCCGCAGGTCGTAACAGCGTCCGGTCTCGGCCAGCGTGATGTCGAAGCCGGCGGCCGTCGACCGCGCGGCACCGCTCCGGCACCGCTCCTCCAGGTCCGGCACGTGGCGCAGGGCGGGCAGGTCCCACAGGCTCCGGCCGAAGAGCATCTCGCCGGCCGAACCGAGAACGCGTTCCGCCTCCAGGTTGGCGAAGGTGATCCGCCAGTCCTCGTCCACGGACAGGAAGGCGTCACTCATGTACCGCAGGGCGCGGCTGAGCGCGTCGCGGGTGGAGCGCGCCGCGTCACTGGCCCAGCCCTTCCCGACGATGCGCGCGACCTGGCCCTCGTCGTCGAGCACGACATGACCGGACGCGCGGGTCCAGGTGTAGCCCCCGTCGCTGCGCCGCACGCGGTACTCGGCCTCGAACGGCGCGTGGGTGTGGATGCTGCGTTCCACGGCGGCCAGGGTGCTCGCCAGGTCGTCGGGGTGCACCACCTTCATCCAGGTCTCGACACCGGGCGCGAAGTCCCGCGGCTCGGTCTGGTAGACCTTCATGGCCGCCTGGTCCCAGACCAGTTCGCCGGTGCGCACGTCCCACTCCCAGGAGCCGACCGCAGTCGCGTCGAGGTCCGTGCCCAGGCGCGCGGGCTCCGGCATCTTCCTCAGCCGGTTCATGGTCCATTCGGCCACCGCGGTGAGGAACGTCCACTGCTCGGGCGTGGGCTCCTCGTTGTCGCTGGTGAGGCACGTGATCGCGCCGATGGCACGGCCCTCGTGGACCAGCGGTACGGAGAACCAGCCGGACTGCGACAGCAGTGGCGCGGTGGGTTCGGCCAGGTCGGAGGGGAGCGCGGCCACCCATACGTGCTCGCCGGAGCGCACGGCACGGGCGGTCGCCGTGGGCCCGTCCTGGTCGACGATCTCCCACGCGCGGGTGAGCGACGACGGCAGTCCGGTGGAGTACACCAGACGCAGGGCCGACATGGGGCCCCGCAGGTAGACGGCCCCGCCGACGCAGCCCAGCTCCGCGATGGAGTGCTGAAGGGCGAGCCGGAAGACCTCGCTTTCCGTGATGCCGTCGTCAGCGGTGTCGAGTAGGTCCAGCCGCCTGATCACAGACCCAATATAGGGTGGAACGTCGTAAAGGACATTAATGGCATTGTCTGCTGCTGAACGTCCCTTCGGCCGGATCTCCTTCCCGGATTCCCTCCCGTCACGGGGCGACGGCACGCCGATCGTGGCCGGAGACCGTGTGTGTCCCGGGTTGCGGGGCGCGGTGCACGACACCACGCTGGCCAGGACGCCCGCGTGACCGACGGTCCGGGGCGGCGCGGAGGTCCGCGTCCGGGCACGCGCGGCGGGTGGTCCCGACGACGGGAGGACGGTGGCACACAGGTGAACGCCGGATCGCGTCGTCCTCGCCGGCTGCCGGGCGAGCCCGGCACGGGGCGTGGCGGGCGCCGGATGCGCCATGTCGTGGGGAACCGTTCCTCCCGGGGTGCCCGGTCGGTCGCACGGGCACGCAGCGACGCACGGCGCGGCACCGGGGACCCCCCGGGGGTCCCGGTCGGCCACGGGCTGCGGGTGGCCGCCGCGTACGCGTGGCGGCTGATCGTCGTCGGAGTCGTCGCCTACGTGGTCTTCGCCCTCCTGGGGAAACTGCAACTGGTCGCCGTCGCCCTGTTCCTCGCCCTGGTCGTCACGGCGGTCCTGCGTCCGCTCGCCGATCTGCTGGCACGGCGCATGCCGAGGACGGCGGCGGTGATCGTGAGCTTCATCGGAAGCATCATGGTGGTGCTGGGCGTGATGGCGCTGGTCGGCAGCGTCGTGGCGGGCGAGGCGGGGCAGCTCGGCCATGAGTTCGCCGGGGGACTGGGGCGGATCGAACGATGGCTCGAGGGCTCCCCCTTCCATCTGAGCCACGCGGTGCTGTCGAACCTCCAGGGCAAGGTGGCCGACTTCGTCTCCGGGCACCGCTCCGAGCTGATCAGCAGAGCCCTCAGCGGTGCCGGCCGCGCGGTGGAGTTCGCCACCGGGCTGGTGCTCGCGCTGTTCTGCTCGCTGTTCTTCGTCCATTCCGGGCACAGGTTCTGGCGCTGGTTCCAGGAGTTGATGCCGGAGAGCGTGCGGGACCCGTGGGACCGGGGCGGGCGGGCGGCCTGGCGGACCTTCGCCGGTTACACGCGCGGCATCATCATCGTGGCGGCCACCAACGCCGTCCTCGTCGGCATCGCCCTCTACGCGCTCGGCGTCCCGCTGGCGCTGCCGCTCACACTGCTGGAGTTCTTCGCCGCGTTCGTCCCCCTGGTGGGCTCGCCGGTCGCGCTCGGCGTGGCCACCGTCGTCGCGCTGGCCACCAAGGGACCGGTCGTCGCGATCGTCGTGCTCGCGCTGATCGTCGTGATCGGCCAGCTGGAGGGGCACGTGCTGCACCCGCTCGTCCTGAGCTGGGCGGTCCGGCTGCACCCCGTGGTCGTGGCCGTCACCGTCATCGCGGGGAGCATCCTGGCCGGTGTGACCGGCGCCGTCGTGGCGGTGCCGATGGTGTCGGTGGCCTGGTCCGTCATCACCGAACTGCGGGCACGCCCCGGGCCGGAACCCCCGGGGCGCCCACTCGGCGAGAAGCCCGCCCCGCCCTGAGCGCGGGGCGCCGTCCCGTTCTCCTCAGGAAGCCTCGACGGCCGCCTTGATCCGCTTGCCGAACGCGTCGGCGTCCTTGCGGGCCGCGCTCAGCGCGAGGCCCACCAGGAGCTTGCCGATGCCATGCCCCTCGAGGACGTTGAAGATCCTCACCCGGGTGGTCCGGGGGCCGGTGGACTCGAGGTCGTAGCCGCCCTCCGTCGCCATGACGGCGTTCTTGGAGACCTCCGCCCAGCGGATCCGGTGGGGCGGCTCGAGCTCGGTGATCCGGAACTTCCGGCCCGTCTTCATGCCGGCGTCCTTGACCGTGCTGGTGAACACGGTGCCCACGGCCGTCGGGCCCTCCGGGGTCTTCGTGATCGCCTGCACCCTGGGGCTGAACCGAGGGTCGTTCGTACCGGCGGCGAGGTAGGCGAAGACCTCCTCGACGGGGCGGTCGATCTCGGTTGTCGCCTCGAACTGACCGGACACGGTTCCTCCTGTGCTGCGATCACGGACGGCCCGCTGAGGGCGCGCGGTCCTGCCGCGCCCGTTCAGCCTAGGGGGCGGGAGCCCCACCGGCGCGTCGCGCGGGCCCGGTCAGTGGTCGAAGGTGTCGGTCAGGCGCACGGTGTAGCCGTCCTCCTCCATCAGGACGACGGTGACGCCGAACGGGTTGGGATGGTCCAGCTCCATGGGGGTGAAGGCGTAGTCGACGGCGGCCCGGACGGGCGGGGGGAGCTCGCCGTCGGGTCGCGGCGCGGGAGCCCGCTTCCAGTCGAGGACGGTCATGGACCCGTCCGTGCCCCCGGGGCCCGCGGACGAGGACTCCTCGGTGTAGGGGAACTGGTGCAGTACATGACCGTCCGGAGTGGCGCGGACCATGTTCAGGCACGGGGAGGGGCCGAGGACGGGCAGCTCGCAGGCGGTGGCGACGTCCTGTGTCTCCCAGGCCAGGACGACCTCGTCCGCGCAGGCCGCCGCGGCGATGTTCGACAGCGCCGCGATGCCGGTGAGCGTGTCGTCCCCGGGCTTCGTCGGCCGGAGCCAGACCAGCCCCACCAGCTCGCCCCGTACGAGCGGCATGATGACCGGCCGGGGCACCGCGCCCTCGCGTACGCCCTTGTCGTACGCGCTCTTCATCGAGCCGACCAGCGCGTCCCACGTTCCCGTGTCCACCCGAGCCCCCTTTGCCGTCGTCGCCCTCGATCACCGCCGACCCTGTCACGCCGGGTGTCCCCGTGTCAGCGGGATGCCCGGCACACGACCCCTTCGGTGCCCCCGCCTGCGAACCCGCGGATCCTGCGCGCGGACGTCCCCTAGGCTCGATGGGATGGGGCGCGTGGAGATCCTTCAGCTGCTGGTCTCGGCCGTGCACCGGTTCGAGGGCCGTCCGGGTGACGGGGTGCCCCCGCTGCCCGGCACGGAACTGGTGACGACGGCCCGGGTGCGCGCCGGACTCGGGATCGTCGGCGACCGCTACTTCGGCCGTCCGGCCCATCGCGACGCGTCGGTCACCGTCATGGCCGCCGAGCGCTTCCCGCCGGGACCGGCCGCGGCGGCGGACCTCCGGCTGACCCGGCGCAACGTCCTGCTGCGGGGAGTGGACATCGACGCCTGGGTCGGCGCGACGGTCTCCCTGGACTGCGGCACCGGACCCGTGGTGCTCGCCGTACGCGCCGCGGCCAGGCCCTGCGCGTGGATGGACACCACGCTCGGCCCCGGCGCGCGACGGGCGCTGCGCGACGGCGGGGGAGTCCGCTGCCGCCCGCTGACCGACGGCACCCTCACGGTCGGGCCCGCCGAGTTCACGGTGGTGGAGCCGGCCCCCGCGAAGGACTGACCCGTCACCCTCCCGTGCGGGCCGCGGGGTCGTGGGCGGTCGCCGGTCGTGCTCCGCCGTCCCGGACCGGGGGCGGTGGCTCCTCCGGACCGCTCCCGCCGATCGCCGTCAGCTCCGCCGCGAGGGTCCGCAGCCAGGTGTCGACGTCGACCAGCGCGGGCAGCACGGGCGCCGGGGCGGCGGAGAAGACCTCGTGGGGGAGGGGCACCGGCGTCGCCGGGACACCCCCGGGAGGGAAGGCCGCCGCGCCGTCCATCGCCGTGGCCAGCCGCGCGGCCGACTCCCGGGCCCACCGGACCGCTTCGGGCGGCGCCGGACCGTACGCCTGCCGGGGCAGCCAATGGGCTCCGACCACCGTGTGGGAGGCGCAGTTGAGCGCCAGGTGCCAGTCCGGTCCGCTGTCGACGGGATCCCTGCCGCCCTCCGTCCGGTACTGCGCGTAGGCGCCCTCGGCGATGCGGAGCCGGTGCCGGGTCAGCCGCAGCGCCTCCTCGGCCGTACCGTGCCGGGGCCGAGCGTCGCCGGACGTGCCGGAGGCGCGGACCACGGCGGAGACGGTGACCTGAACCAGGGGCGCCGCCGCGCGCAGCACCCCCGCCACACCGCGTCGGACCTCGGCGTGGGCTCCGGCGGGCCACGCCAGCACGCCGCACACCAGCCCGATCGTGCAGCCCGCCAGGACATCGAGCAGCCGTGTCTCCGCCAGCTGCCAGTCCGCCGGAGCGAGCTGGCTGAAGGCGGCGGAGACGACCAGGGTGAACAACCCCTGCGCCCAGGCCGGTCCCGCGATCGGCCCCACCGAGAACGCCACGAACATCGCCGGCACCAGCACGGCGGCGTACACCTCGACGGTGCCCCCGGCCTCGAAGATCAGCACTCCGGCGGCCAGCGCCCCCACCAGCGTGCCGACCGCCGCCGAGCGCACCGTGGACCAGGTCGCTCCCGCGGTCGTGCGCCCCAGCGTCAGCACGGCCAGCAGCACCCAGAAGCCGTGCGAGAGTTCCAGGGCTCCGGCCACGAGACGGGCCGCGCCGAGCCCCAGGGCCGTGCGTACGGCGTTCTGGAACAGGACCGAACGCAGGGTGAGGTTGCCGGTCAGGCGCAGCGCCAGGAGCCGCGCCGCGGACGGCTCCGCGTACCAGAACTGTTCGGGCGGCAGTCCCGCCGAGTCGCGGCGCCCGCCGATCGCCACGGCCACCGCCGCCTGGACGGTCAGGGCCGAGGCCGCCGTGACCAGCAGGTCGGACCGGCGTTCCAGCAGCCGCCGCGACGCCTTGGTGTCCGCGTCGGGCCCGGTACCGGACGGACGTCCGCGTACGGCGACGAAGTCGGCGACCATCTCCTCCAGTGCCTCGGGCCCCGGAACGGCGCGAGCGCCGCGCAGAGCGCCCGCCGTCGCGGCGCAGCCCGCCGCGACACCGCGCAGCAGCGCCTCGGAGGGCGGATCGGCGGCCGCCGCGGAGTCCGGCCGCTCGGCCGTCCGGGCCAACTGGTCCAGTACCCGCCGGGTCGCCGCCCCGGCCTGCGCCAGTCCGCGGTCGGTGCGGCCCGCCCCGGTCGGACGCGAAGCCGGTGGCGCCTGCGACAGGCGCAGCGCCAGTCCCGCCTCGCGCAGGCGCCGTGCCCGCTCGGGAGCGTGACGGTGGCCCTGGGCGGACGCGAGCGCCGAGGCGGAGGCGAGATCCAGGGCGGCGGCGATCCGTGCGCGATACGGCTGAACGGGTGGGGCGGGCAGGAGCAGCAGCTCGCACAGGACCAGCAGGACACCACCGGCGAGCAGACCGCCGAGCCGCTGCGGCAGGGTGTCCGGCGCGTACGGCGGGAAGCAGGCCAGCACGTAGAAGAGCAGCAGGCCCGGGACCGTACCCGCCGCGGCCGGCCCGTACGCGGAGGTGAAGGAGACGGCGAAGCCGATCACCAGCATCCCCGCGACGGCGGAGGCGGTCGTCACGGCGAGAGCGGTGCCGAGGGCCGTCAGCGCCACGGCCACCGGCAGCACGAACAGGACCGTACGTGCCCGGTCCCGGCCGCCGCCCGGGATCGGGGAGAGGATGCCGAGCGCGATCGGCGCGAAGAGGGCGTAGACGGCGACGACCGGCCGGTCCAGGGCGTAGAGGGCCGAGTAGAAGCCCGCGGCGGACGCGACCGTGACCCGTGCCGACTGCCGCGCGGCCCGTACGCGACCGGGGGAGGGGGGCCGCTTCGGCATGGACGTTCCTTCCCCGGCGCCTCCCCGGGCCCGTCCCCGCCGTACGTCCATTGTCGGCCGGGACGGGAGCACGGGCAGCACGGCCGTCGCGGTCCGGCCCGGCGTGGCCGGTCTGTCCCGGCGTGGTCCGGCCCGCCCCGGCCGCCGGTCTCGCTCCGGACGGCCGGTGGCCACCGCTCGGGCCGGCGCCCGGCCCCCGCGCCGGCCGGTCCCGTCGGAGCAGCCCGTCGGCGGCCGGTCCCGCCGGAGCAGCCCGTCGGCTTCTCTCCGGACGGCCGGCGGCTCCGGTCCGCGCGGCCATGGGTCCACCACCGATCTACGCCACAACAGGCCCTTCCGGTAAGGCAGTTGAACGGACCAGGGCAGGCAGGCGGCCGGTCACCCGTTCTGCCCGCGCCACGGTCCGCAAGCACATCGTCACCCGTCTGGCAAGAGCATGCCGTCTGATCAGGGATTTCTCTATCCAGAAGGCGGAGGAGCGCATAACATCCGGACGGGAAGTCACCCAAAAGGCCTGCGGGGGCAGCCTGCTGGGCCCGGGTCCAGCCTCCGACCGCCCGTCACATCTCCACCAGCTCGACCGTTCAGTCCCGCACGAAGGAACCATCAGTGAGCGAATCCGGATCCTCCGGAAGAGTCCAGCCGGCTCACGCCGGCGATCCCTCCCGAATAGGTCCGTACCGGATCGTCGGTCGTCTCGGTGCCGGAGGCATGGGTACCGTCCATGCCGGAGTAGCCCCCGACGGAATGCGTGTGGCGGTGAAGGTGATTCACCCCTCGCAGGCCCAGGACCCGCATTTCAGGGCACGTTTCAGGCGCGAAGTGGAAATGTCCTCCCGTGTCGCCGGTCCCTACCTGATACCCCTGCTCACCGCCGACGCGAACGCCGCGAACCCGTGGCTGGCCACCGAGTACGTCGCCGGACCGACGCTGAACCAGCAGGTGCTCGCCCAGGGACGGCTCACCGGTCCCGGTCTGTACGCCTTCGCGGCCGCCACCGCGCAGGCGTTGTCCGCCGTCCACGCCGCCGGCGTGGTGCACCGCGACGTGAAACCGCAGAACGTCATCCTCACGCCCTCCGGCCCCCGGGTCCTGGACTTCGGAATCGCGCACGCCGACGACGACACCAGGGCCACCCACCCCGGAGCCACGACCGGCACCCCGGGCTGGATCAGCCCCGAGCAGTACCGGACGGGGGCCACCGGGCCCGAGGGCGACATGTTCGCCTGGGGAGCGCTCGTGGCCTACGCGGCCACCGGAAGACCGCCCTTCGGGACCGGCGCGCCCGACGCGGTCGCGTTCCGCGTGACGTCCGGTGAACCCGACCTGGACGGCGTCCCCGTACCCCTGCGCGAGATCGTGCGGAGGGCACTGTCCAAGGAACCCGGCGACCGCCCCTCGGCCGACGACGCGGCCGAGGAATGCTTCGAACTCCTGGCCGCGCAGCTCATCCAGGCGATGCGCGCCGACACGTTGTTCACCCGGGCCGAGGACATGATCACAGCGGTCTGGGACATGCCCCCCGTGGACGATCCGGCGTGGCCGAAGCCCGCGAGACGCGGACGAAGGCCATGGGCCGGCATGCTCGTCGTCGCGGCAGCGGTCATCGGGGGCCTGGCGGGTGGAGTGGTGGCCCTGATGCCCGGCAAGGCGGAGAGCGGCCGTCACGAAACCTCCGACGCGTCCTCCGTTCCCGCCTCCTCCGCTCCGGTCTCCCCCGCCCCCCTCTCCTCCGTTCCCGCCTCCTCCCCGGCCGGACTCCCGAAGCCGTCCGGGGCGAGCGCGAAGACCGGCACGAAGGCGGGCACGTCGAAGAAGCGGGAACAGGCCGTGAGCGGCGGCCCGGCGAGCGCGGAGAGCTGGGCCGAGGCACGGCCGGCACGGGGCGAGGGCGAGCACGACGTGGCGCGTGCCGTCCTGCACGACCAAGGTCTTCTCGTCCAGGAACTCGGCGACGGCATCGACCTCACCCCGAGATCCGTGAGGTTCCACGTCTCGCGCGAGGAGGTCTACCTCTCGTACCGGCTCTCCTCCGACGAGCCGGGAACGGTGTACGCGGAGACGGAGGTCGCCGACCTGATGTGCCGGACGCTGCGGGACACCGTCCTGCGTCTGCACCCGGACCTGCCGTACCGCACCTACGTCATGGTGAAGGAAACGACGGGCCACGACCCACAGGTGACCTGGGACGACGACTTCCTCACCGGCGCGCGGTGCGCGTCGGCCGCCGACGACGCCCTGAACCCCTCCTACGCGGGGCTGGGCTGGGAACCGGACGAACAGGGCCTCGGCCAGGCCATGGTTCCCAGTACCGACAGCGCCGAGATCGACGTCGCGGACCGCGCGACCAGGAGGATCATCGAGCGGACGAACGGGATGCGCGGGACCCTCGGCACCGGACGCGTCCTCGGCAACGCGGAACTCAAGATGGGCTTCGATCCGGGACACTCGGCGATGTACGTGTGGTCGGACTACAGGACCTGGAACCAGGAGCAGGCCGCGGCCTGGGCCGACATGGCGGCGGGCGAGGCGTGCCGGGCTCTGGTGCGGCAGCGGGACGGTGCGGGCGACGCGTGGCCGTACTCCCGCTACGCCGTGGCGGAGAGGAGCGGATCCGGCTATCTGATGATCCGTTGGGGAACGGCCGGAACACTGGCCGACTGTCCGGTCTGACCCGGGCCCGGCCGGGAGACGCCCGAGCGTGACCGGAGTTGACCCTCGACATGGTCGAGGGCCCAGGGTTTCGGGTGTGGAGAGCGAGATGCGCAGCATTGGCGAGATGGGCCGGGACAGCGGGCTGAGCGTGAGCGCCCTGCGGTTCTACGACCGTAGCGGTGTGCTGGTCCCCGCCTGGGTGGATCCGGTGAGCGGCTACCGCTGGTACGACCCCGGGCAGCTGGAGGAGGCACGGCTGCTGGCCCGGTTGCGCCGGGCCGCCATGCCGTTGGCGGACATCCGCCTGGTGCTCGCCGGCTGGTCCAGCGCGGACACCGACCTGGTGCGCAGGCTGCTCCAGACGCATGTACGTCGTCTCGAGGCGGGTCTGTCCGACGCCCGCAACGAGTTCTCCACGCTCCGAGCACTCCTCGAAAGCAGGGAGAAACCCATGACGTCCCCCAGCACCGCCGTCGTCCGCCTGTCCGTCCCCGCACCGGAACTCGCCGACGCGCTGGACGCGGTCCGTTTCGCCGCGAGCAGGGACCCGGAGCTGCCGATGCTCGCCGGTGTCCTGTTCGACATCGAGGGCGGGACGCTCGACGTCGTGGCCACGGACCGGTACCGGATGGCCGTCGCGCGGGCGTGCACCGACGGGTACACCGGCACCCGCGTGCAGACCATCGTTCCGACTCCGCTCGTGGACGCGATGCGGGCCTTGCTGAACGGCGGGGAACCGGCCCGGCTCGCCGTCGACGGCGACCGCGTGACGCTGGAGAGCGGGGACGGACAGACGGCCGGCCGCTGCCTCGACCACGACTTCCCCGACTACCGCCGCCTCGTCCGCACGCCGGACGGCCGCGAGGCCCTGGTCGACACGGCGGCCTTCCGGGAAGCGGTGAGGACCGGCCCCGTCGTCACGAGCGAGGCGAGCGGACCGGGTGGGACGGCCGCCGACATCAGCCTGCTCGAGGTGACGGCCGACGGGACGGTGACCTTCGGCGAGGACCGGTGGGGCGATCAGAACCAGGTCGCCGTCAACCGTGAGTACCTGCTGCACGCGCTCGACGCCGGAGCCCGCGACCGGCTCGTTCTGGAGGTCGGCGCTCCCACCGCGCCCATCGCGATCCGGCGGCCCGACGACGAGCACGCGTTCTCCATCCTGATGCCGGTCCGTCTGGAGAACTGAGCGGGTACGGAGGACGGTCCCCGCGCCACCGCCGCCCGCCGCCCGTCAGGGGAGGTCGGGACGCACGAGCGCCCTGGCGAAGGGCTCCCCGGTGCGTCGCGCGTGCGTCATCCGTTCACGGACCTCGCGCAGGCTGCGGGGGCGGTAACCAGGTCCGCCGCAGCAGCTCTTGTGGAAGCCGACGCCCGCGTGGAGCAGGACGGAGAGGGTCCTCCAGGCCGCCGTGTCCCGGCGCCGGGGCGCGGCGAAGGCCGAACCCACGTGGGTCAGCGGCCCGGCGCAGCGCGGACAGATCCGCTCGGGACGGTCCCTGTCGTACGGCTGCTTGTAGGAAGCCCGGCAGGGCAGGCAGACGTACGAGGTCTTCGCGGGAGGCATGTCCTCAGGCTAGGAGGCGCACGCCCCGCGACGCGACGGGTTTACCCGCCGGGTCGCGACACGCTTCCTCCGCCGGACCGGAGCGGAAGGGTGTTACTCACTTTCGGGTGACCTGCTGGTGACGTGTGCTGACGCGTGAGATGCCCTGATTCGACCAGGATGCTGCGGCAGTAAGGGAGTTGGAGATGACAGACCATCACTTTTCTGCTTTCCGTAGTTAAAGGCCATATACAGACGCCTGTAACTGATATGTCCGTAATCTGTAACAGCGGTCGGGTGTCGCCCGTCCTGGGCGGGGGCGTGGAGCAAGTTATGAGTCCTCGGCCACCGGGCCGGGACTCGCACAGGGTCGCACCGTGCGGGTTCCCCGTGAGGGGGCCCGCACGGGGTGTGCCGGCTCTCGAACCTTGAGGAGCTTTCATGTCCGTTTCCACGTCTGTCACTGCCCGCCATGTGGCGGCCGCGGCCATCGCGGCCGGTGCGCTGGTCGGCTCGGCCTCCGTCTCGGCCTCGGCCGCGGAGCCGCGCTTCGAGCGCTCGCACGTCGCGATCAGCCGGGTGCAGGCCAACGCTCCGGGCTTTGACGACCGCTCCGCCCGTTCCCTGAACGCGGAGTGGGTGGAAATCACCAACTCGGGCCGTCGCGGCATCAACCTGGACGGCTGGACGCTGTCGGACCGGGACGGCAACCGCTACACCTTCGACGACTACCGTCTGGCCGGGCGTTCCACCGTCCGGATCCACACCGGCTACGGACGCGACACCAGCCGTGACCTCTACCAGGACCGCCGCAACGAGGTGTGGGACAACCGCTCCGACGCCGCCACGCTGCGCACCGAGCGCGGCCGCTTCGTCGACAGCGTCTCCTGGGGCCGGCACCACGACCGTGACGACCACCGTGGCCACGGCGACCACTGGGGCCACGGGGACCACCGCGGTCACGGCCGTGACGACCACCGCGGTCACGGCGACCACCGGGGCCACGGCGACCACGGCGACCACCGGGGCCACGGGGACGACCGCGGCCATGGCCGTGACGACCACCGCGGTCACGGCGACCACCGCGGCCACGGCGACGACCGCGGCCACGGCGACCACCGCGGCCACGGCGACAACCGCGGGCGCGGCCAGGGTCACCAGGGCCAGGGCCAGGGCCAGGGTCAGGGTCAGGGTCAGGGTCAGGGTCAGGGTCAGGGCCAGGGCCAGGGCCAGGGCCAGGGCCAGGGTCAGGGTCAGGGTCAGGGTCAGGGTCAGGGCCAGGGCCAGGGCCAGGGCCAGGGCCAAGGTCAGGGCCAGGGTCAGGGACACCGGGGTCAGGGCCAGGGGCACTGAACGGCGCCCGAAAGTACTCCCGTTCAGGGTGCTTCCGGTGGCATCCGGTCGGGACGTGGAGATGACCGGCCGTAGTGCCGGACCCGATCGGACCCGGTGAAGGCACGAACCCGCAGGACGGCATCACCACGGAAGACCCGCACCGACCGGTGCGGGTCTTCCGTTTCCGGGCACGGACGGGCTCCCGGCCCTCACAGCACCCGGCGCCTGCGCCCCAGCCAGGTCTGCGCGATGACGACGACGGCCAGGAAGGCGCCGCTGACGACCTGTTGGTAGGCCGAGTCCAGGGAACCGATCTGGTTGATGACGTTCTGGATGACCTTCAGGAGCAGCACCCCGACGAGCGAGCCGCTGATGAAGCCGAACCCGCCGGTGAGGAGGGTGCCGCCGATGACGACCGCGGAGATCGCCTCCAGTTCCATGCCCGAGCCGAGGATCGTCACGCCCGACGCGAGCCACGCCGCGTTGAGCGCTCCGGCGAGTCCCGCGCACAGCCCGGAGAGAAGGTAGACGGAGATCTTCGTACGGGCCACGGGGGCGCCCATCAGAGCCGCCGCGTCCTCGTTCCCGCCGACCGCGTACACGTACTGCCCGAACCGGGTGCGTCTGAGGACCACCGCGCCGAGCACGAACAGCGCGACGGTGATCCACACGGGCACGCCGACGCCGAGCAGCGAGCCCTGCCCGATCCTCGCGAAGAACGACCCCTTCTCCACGAGGTACGTCTTCGAACCCTCGTCGGTGACGGAGAGCAGGATGCCCCGGGCGCCGAGCATCGAGGCCAGTGTGACGATGAACGGCGCGAGACGCGAACGGGCGATCAGCAGACCGTTGACGAGGCCGATCAGCCCGCAGACGGCCAGCGGCAGCAGCAGCGCGGCGACCGCCCCGTACTGGGACGCCCAGGCCGCGAGCACACCGCCGAGCGCGAAGAGCGAACCCACCGACAGGTCGATGCCGCCGGTGATGATGACGAAGGTCATGCCGAGCGCGACCACGGCGAGGAACGCCGAGGAGAGCGCCATGTTCTCCAGGTTGTCGCCGGTCAGGAAGGTGTCGAAGCTCAGGGACGCCGCGATCATCGCGACGGCCAGCGTGACGAGCGCGCCGTGCTGCTGGGCCAGGGCGCTGAGCCGTTCGGAGCGGCCGGCGCCGGCCGTCTCCTCCTCGGCCGTGTCCTTCGCGTGCACCGGGATGTCCACGTCGGTCGTCATCGCTTTCCTCGTTCCCGTGCCGCGTAGACGGCGAGGACGATCACCACGGCCTGGGCGATCTGGGTCCATGACGGCGGCAGATCGTGCTTGATGAGCGTGGTGGTGAGCAACTGGATGAGGACGGCGCCGGCGACCGTGCCGCCGATCCGGATACGGCCGCCGCTCAGCGGTGTGCCGCCGACCACGACCGCGGTGATGGCGGACAGTTCCATCAGGTTGCCGAGCGAGGACGGGTCGCTCGCGGTGAGCCGGGCGGTGGCGAGGACACCCGCGACGGCCGCGAGGACACCCGAGCAGACGTACACGAGGATGAGGACACGGCGTACCGGCAGTCCCGCGAGCCGGGCCGCGGGGCGGCTGTCCCCGATGGCGAGGAGACTGCGGCCGAAGGTCGTGCGCCGCACGACGAAACCGACGAGCAGGGCGAGCGCCGCCGCGATCAGCACGACGTACGGGACGCCCAGGGCATCGCCGGAGCCGAGTTCCGCCATGGCCGGGTCGTGGACGTCCTTGAGCTGGGGGAGGAGCACCAGGGCCAGCCCGCGCCCGGCGACCATCAGGGCGAGCGTCGCCACGATCGGCTGGACGCCGACGAACGCGATGAGCGAGCCGTTCGCGACACCGACCACGGCACCGCCCACGAGCGCGACGACCACGGCGATCCCGGGTCCGTAGCCGAGGTAGAGGGACAGGAGCGAGGTGGACAGGGCCATCACCGAGCCCACCGCCAGGTCGACGCCCTCGCTGCCGATCGCCAGCGCCATGCCGAGCGCCACGATCAGGACCGGGGCGACCTGGACCGCCTGGGTGCGGAAGTTCTCCGTGGACAGGAAGTGCGGGGTGAAGACGGTGTTCACCAGGAAGAGGACCACGACGCCCAGGTAGACGCCGTACTCCTGGAGCAGGGCCAGCAGGCGCTCGCGGTCGGCGGTCACCCGGCCGAGTGTCAGGTCAGTCATCGTGGCCTCCCGGGCCGGTGCCCTCGCCGGTGGCCGTGGCCGTGACGGCGGGTGCGGTGGCGATGGCGCGCATGAGCCGGTCCTCGGTGACGGCGTCGCCGGTCAGCTCCTCCACGACCGCGCCGTCCTTGAGGACGATCACCCGGTCGCTGCCCTCGATCAGTTCCTCGGGGTCGGAGGAGATGAGCAGGACGCCCAGTCCGTCGTCGGCCAGTTCGTCGATCAGCTTCTGCACCTCCGCCTTGGCGCCGACGTCGATGCCCCGGGTCGGCTCGTCCAGGAGCAGGACCTTGGGCTGCATGGCCAGCCAGCGGGCCAGCAGCACCTTCTGCTGGTTGCCGCCGGACAGTTCGCCCACCTTCTGCTGGGGGCTCGCCGCCTTGATCCGCAGCCGTTCCATGAACGTCTCCACGATCCGGTCGATCCGTGCCTCGTCGACCAGGCCGAAGCGGGAGAGGCCCGGCAGCGCGGCGAGCGCGATGTTCTCGCGCACCGAGAGCCCGGGCACGATCCCCTCGGCCTTGCGGTCCTCGGGCAGCAGACTGATGCCGGCCCGGATCGCCGCCGGCGTCGAGCCGGTGCGTACGCGCACGCCCGCCACCACGACCCGGCCGGAGTCGGTGGGCAGCGCGCCCGCGATGGCCTTGGCGGTCTCGGAGCGTCCCGAACCGAGCAGCCCGCCGAGCCCCACCACCTCCCCGGGCCGCACGGAGACGGACACGTCGTGCAGTTGGTGACGTACGGTCAGTTCCTGTGCTTCCAGCACGGGTTCGGCCTCGGTGTCGTGCCCGCCCGCGAACTTGGTCAGACCCTCCTGTCGTACGTCCGCGATCTCGCGTCCCAGCATCAGCGCCACGAGCCTGAGCCGTTCGAGTTCGGCGATCCGGCCCGTGTGGACGACCTTGCCGTCGCGCAGCACGGTGACCGCGTCGCAGATCTCGTACAGCTCGTCCAGCCGGTGGCTGACGTAGATCACCGCGATGCCCCGCTCGCGCAGCATCCGGATCACCCCGAACAGGGTCCGCACCTCGCGCGGTTCGAGCGAGGAGGTCGGTTCGTCCATGACGACGACCCGTGCGTCGACCGAGACGGCTCGGGCGAGGGCCACCATCTGCTGTGCGCCGACCCCCAGTTCGCGCAGCGGCCGACGCACGTCGACGCGCAGGCCGAGGTCGCGCAGTGCCGCCTCGGCCTGCCGGTGCATGCTCCGGAAGTCGATCAGGCCGAGGCGGCCGCGGGGTTCGCGGCCGAGGAAGAGGTTGCGGGCCACGCTCATCAGCGGGACCAGGTTGACCTCTTGGTAGATGGTGGAGATTCCCGCGTGCTGCGCCTGGAGCGGGGTGGCGAAGCGGACCGGGGCACCGTCGTACGTCACCTCGCCCTCGTCGGGCTGGTAGACACCGGTGAGGACCTTGATGAGGGTCGACTTGCCCGCGCCGTTCTCGCCGATGAGGGCGTGCACCTCCCCGGCGCGGGCCGTGAAGTCCACGGAGGACAGGGCCTTCACGCCGGGGAAGGACTTCGACAGGCCGTTCACCGACAACATGTCAGTAGGCCTTGCCAAGGTCGGACTTGGCGTTGTCCTTGGTGTACGCGCTGTCCTGGATGACGATGTCCTGGGAGACCTTCTCGCCCTTGGTGAAGGTGTCCAGGGTCTGGAAGGCGAGCGGCCCGAAGCGCGGGTTGGACTCGACGACACCGTCGATCCAGCCGTCGACGATGCCCTGGACGGCGTTGCGGGTGCCGTCGATCGTCACGATCTTCACCGCGCCCGGCTTCTTGCCGGCCCCCTTGAGGGCGTTGACCGCGCCGAGTCCCATCTCGTCGTTCTCGGCGTAGATCCCGGTGATGCCGGGCTTGGACTGGATGAGGTTCTCGGTGACCGACTGGCCCTTCTCCCGGGCGAATTCACCGGTCTGCTTGAAGACGATCTTGAGGCCCGGCGCCTTCTCCTTGATGCGGTCCTCGAAGCCCTTGGTGCGCTCGGTCGTCACGTTGTTGCCCGCGGCGCCGAGCAGGATCGCGATCTCGCCCTTGCCGCCGGTCGATTCGATCATCTGGTCCGCGGCGCGCTTGCCCTGCTCCACGAAGTCGGAGCCGATGAAGCTCACGTAGTCCTTGCAGGCGGTGGCGTTGATCTTGCGGTCGATGGTGATGATCGGGATGTGCTTGGCGGACGCCGAGCGCAGGACCGGTTCCCAGCCGTCGGAGTTGAGCGGCGCGATCACGAGCAGGTCGGCGCCCTTGGCGATGAGGTCCTGGACGTCGCTGATCTGCTTGGAGAACTGCGACTGGGCGTTGGCCGTCAGCAGTTTCACGCCCTGCTTGTCCGCCTCGGCCTTGATCGACGCGGTCTCCGCGATCCGGAAGGGGTTGGCCTCCTTCTCGGACTGGGAGAAGCCGACGGTGGCCGACTTCAGGTCGATCTTCTCGGCGCCGTAGGCGTCGATCGAGCAGGTCGGCCCCGAGCCCGTGGACGGCGAGGCGACGACCTGTCCCTGCTCGCTCTGGCTCGCGGAGCCCTTGTCCTTGTCTGCGGTGTCGTCCTCGGACTTCGCGCATCCTGAGACGAGCGCGAGGCTCGTGATGAGGCCGGTGGCGAGGAGGGTTCTGGCGGAGGTGCGATGACGTGGTGCGAGCGGCTTCATGGAGTCCCCAAACGGCGCGGCCCCGGCGCTGAGAGCGCTCCCGGGGACGATCGGCTCTTGCGGTCAACTCGGTGTACTCGTCGTTCCGGGGAGGTTTTTACATCGTTGGAAGAAGCCTGTAAACCCCTCCGTCCGAAATCCCGTCAGCGCCGCCCCAACGTGCTCTCGCGCTCCACCAGCGTGAAATCCGCGGTCAGTTCACGTCCCCCGGGCTCGGTCCGGCCCGACAGACTGCGCAGCAGGGAGGCCACCGCCATCCGCGCGATGGCCTGCTTGTCCGGCGAGATCGTCGTCAGGGTGACCGCCCCGAAACGCCCCTCCTCGATGTCGTCGAAACCCACCACCGCCACGTCCCAGGGCACCCGCAGCCCCCGTTCGTGCAGCACCCGCATCGCGCCGATCGCGACCAGGTCGTTGTACGCGAAGACGGCGTCCGGACGGACCCCGGAGTCCAGCAGCCGGGCCATGGCCCGCGCTCCCTCGTCGCGGTCCCAGCCGCCGACCGGCACCACGAGCTCGTCGGGCGCGGGCACCCCGGCCTCCGTCAATTCCTCGCGCCAGCCCGCCAGTCGCAGATGCGCCGGCCGGTTGGCCGAATCCGTACGGGCTCCCAGGTAGGCGATCCGCGAGCGCCCCCGGCTGAGCAGATGGCGTACGGCGCTGCGCGCGGCCGACACGTTGTCGATCGCGATGTGGTCGTAGGGCAGTTCGTACTGCCGTTCGCCGAGCAGCACGAGCGGTACGTCGTCGGTGCGCGAGCGCAGGTCCTCGTCCTCCAGCTCCAGCGGGCTGAGGATCAGACCGTCGATGACGTTGGCCCGGAAGCCCTGGCTGACCAGCACCTCCTGCTCGCGGTCGCCGCGGGTGTGGTCGAGCAGCACGGTGAACTCGTGCTCGGCCGCCGCGTCGATGACGGCCCCCGCCAGCTCCGCGAAGTACGGGTTGCCGAGCTCGGGGACGGCGAGGGCGATGATGCCCGTGCGCCCTTTGCGCAGGTGGCGTGCCGTGAGGTTCGGCCGGTAGCCCAGCTCGTCGATCGCCTCCTGGACCCGTGCCCGCATGGCCGGGGTGACGTGCGGATAGTTGTTCACGACGTTCGAAACCGTCTTGATCGAGACGCCGGCGTGCTCCGCGACGTCCTTCAGGCTGACCCGCAAGGGATCTCCTCTTCATCGATGTGCGCCTCTGCCACCTGGGCTTTTGTCATGACCCTGGACAGGGGCCGGGACCCGTGCTGTGATGCCCACTCCCGCTACTTCCAACGTTGTACAGACTGAAGCAACGAGCCGCCACCCTTCCTCAGCCAAGGAGGATCCGTGCGCAAAAGCAGACTCCGAACCCACATGGCACTCCTGTTCGTCGCGGTACTCGGTCTCGCGGGACTCACCGCGACCCCCGCCGCCACGGCCGCCGACGACCCCGTCGAAGTCCACGGCCTGAAGGGCGAGTACTACACCCAGTCCGCCCCCGGCGCCTTCGACTTCCACGAGCTCAAGGCCACCGGATTGGACACCAACCTCGATTTCGACAACCTGGAGCCCCGGCTCTCCTTCGCCACCGGACGGTCGGACGACGTCAACGTCCGCTGGACCGGCCGGATCGTCCCCGAGAAGACCGGCCCGCACACGTTCTCGATCATCGGGGACAACGGCTTCAGGCTGTGGATCGACGGACGCCTCGCCATCGACCACTGGGTCGACGACTGGGACCGCGAACAGACCGCCCAGCCCATCGACCTGACCGCCGGACAGGCCTACGACATCAAGGTCGAGTACTTCGAGCACTTCGGCGGCTCCAACCTCCATCTGCGCTGGACCCCGCCCGGCGGCACCAGGACGGCCGTCCCGCAGTCGGCGCTCCGGCTGCCCGAGGGCTACGCCTACGACGGTGCGATCGCCACCACGGTCCAGGGCGACGGCCGCAGCCTGCGCCTCGACTTCGCCCAGCCGCTCACCGCGCCTCCCGCCGGTCTCACCGACCACGTCGAAGCCGTCATCGGCGGCGCCAAGTGGCCGCTGTCCACGGCGAAGCTGGACCCCGCCGACCCCAAGTCCCTCATCGTGGGCCTGAAGGAACCCGTCGTCGGCAACAAGGCCGGCACCGCCCGAGGCACCGCAGACCTGCGCTACGACGGCAAGGGCGGCCTCTCCGGCACGAACGGCAACGTTGTCAGCGCCTTCTGGAGCAGCGGCCCCAACCGCTCCACCCACGAGCTGCGGACGAAGTGGGCCGACGAGGTGGAGGCCGGCAAGGCCCGCACCGAGTACCCCCGGCCCCAGCTCACCCGGTCCACGTGGCAGAGCCTGAACGGCTCCTGGCAGTTCGCCGCGGCCAAGGCGGGCGAACAGCCCCCGGTCGGCAAGAGGCTCGCCGAGAAGATCCGTGTGCCCTACCCGGTGGAGTCCCAGCTCTCCGGCATCGAGCGGCACGAGGACCGCATGTGGTACCGGCGCACCTTCACCGTTCCCGCCGACTGGAAGGTCGGCTCGGGCAAACGCCTCCAGCTCAACTTCGGCGCCGTCGACTGGCGGGCCGAGGTCTACGTCAACGGTACCCAGGTCGCCGAACACCAGGGCGGCTACGACAAGTTCAGCGCCGACATCACCGCCGCGCTGAAGCCCGGACACCGCACCCAGGAACTGATCGTCGGCGTCTACGACCCGACCGACGCGCAGAACGGCGAGAACCCGCCCGTCGGCAAGCAGCGCCTCGACCCCAGCGGCATCTGGTACACCCCGTCCTCCGGGATCTGGCAGACGGTGTGGATGGAGCCGGTCGCCGCCGCCCACGTCGACTCGCTCAAGCTGACGCCCGACGTCGAGAACGGCCGGCTCACCGTCGAGCCGAAGGGCATCCGGAACGGAGTGCCGGTCACCGCCACCGCGTACGCCGGACACCGTAAGGTCGCCACCGTCAAGGGCCGCACCGGACACCCGCTCGTCCTGAAGATCACTGACCCGCACCTGTGGTCACCCGACGACCCCTTCCTCTACGACCTGAAGGTCAGCGTCGGCGCCGACCGCGTCGGCAGCTACTTCGGTATGCGCTCCATCGCCGTGCAACAGGTGAACGGCACCCCGCGCACCGTCCTCAACGGCGAGCCCGTCTTCATGATGGCCACCCTCGACCAGGGCTTCTGGCCCGACGGCCTCCACACCGCGCCCACGGACGAAGCCCTCGCGTACGACCTGAGGATGCACAAGCAGATGGGCTTCAACGCGGTCCGCAAACACATCAAGGTGGAGCCCGACCGCTGGTTCTACTGGGCCGACCGCCTCGGCCTGATGGTCTGGCAGGACATGCCCGCCATGACCGCCGGGGTCAACCCCAGCGCCGCGTCCCGCGCCGAGTACGAGCGCGAGATGAAGCAGATGATCGACGAGCACATCAGCAGCCCGTCGGTCGTCATGTGGGTGACCTTCAACGAGGGCTGGGGCCAGTACGACGAGGCACGGATCGCCGACCAGGCCAAGTCCTGGGACCCGACGCGTCTGATCAACTCCATGTCGGGCATCAACCTCGGCGTGGACGGCGGCACCGGCGACATCATCGACGAGCACGGCTACCCGAGCCCCGCGCTGCCGCCGAACCCGGACGGGAAACGGGCCCTGGTCAGCGGCGAGTACGGCGGCCTCGGACTCGCGGTGCCCGGACACGCCTGGTCCGTCCAGCAGTCCTACGTGGACGTCGACCCCTCGGCGTACACCGACGACTACCTCGCCCGGCTCGCCGAGGTGCACAAACTCGCCTGCAAGGGCGGCAACGGCGCCGTCTACACCCAGATCTCGGACGTGGAGGGAGAACTGAACGGTCTGATCACCTACGACCGCTCGGTGGTCAAGCCCGACGTGGCCCGGCTGAAGGCCGCCCACGAGGCGCTGATCCACGACGCGTCGCAGGCGGCACCGGCCGGCTGCTCCTGACGGCGGGGCACCCGGCACACGCCTCCCCGCACCACCGGGTGCGCCTCGTCCCGGTCCCCTGACGGGCCGTCGGCGCGGTCCGCCCTCCCCGAGAAGGGAGGGCGGACCGCGCCCGCTCTCGTGGTTCACGGCTCCGTACGGCGGCACGTCGGGCCGGACCGCGGCGGCCCACGACGTTACTGTCGGCTGCATGGACGGTGATCGCCGAGGATGGAGCCGGTGTCTGCTCAGCGGGGCGGTGTTCGCCGTCTGCATGGCCGGCACCACACTGCCGACCCCGCTGTACGGTCTCTACCGGGAGAAGTTCGGATTCTCCGAGTTGACCGTCACCGTCGTGTACGCCGTGTACGCCTTCGGGGTCATGGGCGTGCTGCTGCTCGCGGGCAACGCCTCCGACTCGGTGGGCCGACGGCCGGTGCTCCTGTGGGGCCTCGGCTTCGCGGCGGCGAGCGCCGTCTGCTTCCTGTGCGCCACCGGCCTCGGCTGGCTGTACGCGGGACGGCTGATGTCGGGCCTGTCCGCGGGCCTGTTCACCGGGGCCGCCACCGCCTACGTGATGGAGCTGGCACCGCCGGGCGGCGCCGCCCGGGCCACCTTCGTCGCGACGGCCGCCAACATGGGCGGACTCGGCTGCGGTCCGCTCATCGCGGGCCTCCTCGCGCAGTACGCCCCCTGGCCGCTGTACCTGCCGTTCGCCGTCCACCTCGCCCTGGTGGCCCTCTCGGCCGTCGTGCTGCTGCGGCTCCCGGAGACCGTGCGCGAACGCCGGCCGCTGAGCACCGTACGGCCGCAACGGCCCGGCCTGCCCGCACAGGTACGGCCGGTGTTCACCTCACCCGCGATCGCGGCGTTCGTGGGGTTCGCCCTGTTCGGCGTGTTCACCTCCGTCAGCCCCGCCTTCCTCGCCGAGTCCCTGGGGGTGACCGACCACGCGGTGAGCGGCCTCGTCGTCGCCCTCGCCTTCTTCGCCTCGACCGCCGGGCAGCTCGCCGTCGGCCGCGTCGGGGCGGAACGGTCCCTGCCGCTCGGCTGCGCCGCGCTCCTCGCCGGCCTCGCCCTGCTCGCGGGCGCGCTGCGATGGGACCTCCTGGTCCTGGTGGTGCTGAGCGCGATCGTCGGCGGAGGCGGTCAGGGCCTGGCGTTCCGCGCCGCCCTGAGCACCGTGGCCGCGGCCTCGCCCGAGCACCAGCGCGCGGCGGTGATCTCCACCCTGTTCGTGGTCGCCTACGCGGGCATCTCGGTGCCGGTGATCGGGGTCGGCGTGCTGGTGGGCCCGATCGGCCTGGAGGGCGCCGGACTCGTGTTCATCGCCTGCATGGCCGTCCTGGTCTCGGTCGCGGGCGTCTACCTGCTCCGTCGGCCGGCTTCGGTCGGGTCCGGTCGCGACGCCTGACTCGCCCTCGGAGACGCGGAGGGTCGCCGGACCGGCCGGCACCTCGTCACGACGCTCGGCGGACTTCATCCAGGCCGGCGGCCGGGCGGACACGGCCGTCGTCGGGGAAGCGCGACGCCCGCGCGGCCGGGCGTCGACGAAGGCGGCGGGGGCGTCGGCGTGTTCCTCGCCATGGGCCCGCAGAATCCGCCCCGCACAGCGGGTCCGCAGCCGGAGCGAGCGTTGGAGGAAGGGGTTTTTGGTGCCGCCGGACACCGCACCGACCAGACCTCCGCCCCGCTCCTTCGCGGTCCGGTCGGCGACGGCACCACAGCGGTCGCACGCTCGACGGCGGGATCAGCGGCTTGGCGACCTCCCGCAGCCCGTCCGGAACGATCCAACTCCACGCACCCCGCCCCATGGCCGAACCGACGACCGTCTCACCCCGTAGGACACGGTCTTGGCACCGATCATCAGGGTCGTCATCGCGGCGCCGTCCGCCTACTGCTGTGGGACACCCACCAGCGCTTCGGGCAGATAGGCGGACCGGATGCCCAATTGCCATCCGTGCGCAAGGCGAGCGAGGGCGGCCAGCGTGACGGCCTCCACCGGAAGCAGGCTCCGGGCGGCCGGGTCGGCGCCGACGCTCTCGCGGTGTGCCACGAGTCGTTCCTCGAGGGCCCGTTCGAACGCGGCCTGGTCGTCGTCGAGGAGAACGCGCAGCAGCCGCTGGTCTCCCGTCAGTGTCCCGGCCGCATCGAGTCGTCCGGCCGCGTGTGCCCGCTCGGCAGCATCCGGTTTGCCCAGCGGCACCGGCCCCGGGAGCGCGCCGGGATAGCGTCCCTGGACGACGTTGAGGTAGCCGCACAGGGCGTCCATCTCGGCGAGATCGGCCGGGTCCGACACCGACTCCCGCTTCGAGTACGGAACGCCGTCACGGATGGCGGGCGCATAGTCCTCGCGCAGCAGGGGGCCGATCACCTTGTCCCGGTCCCATATCAGGCCGCTGATCACGGCCCACGCGAACGCGTCGGTCCACGTCCGTGCCGAGGTCGCCGGGTGGGCCGGCTCCCACTCCTCCTCATAGTGAAGCTCCTCGCTGCCGAGGGTCTTCGTCACGAGCGGGAGAGGAACCGAGAAGTCCCCGTCGGGGAAACACGCGAGGCTCAGCACACCCAGGGCGCACTCCGCTCCTGTGGCCAGGGCGGTGCGCGAGTCGGGCGTACGCAGGTCCGGGTCGGACACGGTGCGCGCGGCGACGTGGTCGGCCAGTTCCTCACCGAGTTCCCTGAGCCCTCGCCGCAGCGGCATGCCGCCGTAGCGCATGTCGTGCCACCGGCCCAAGGCCCGGGACCCCATGTCCTCAAGGGCCTGCTCGATCCGCTCTTCCACGACGGTGTGACGCGCTACTTCTTTGATCATCATGCCGGCCATCCTGGCAGTACCCACCGACAACGCAGTCCCCTCAAAGCGTTGGATCCTCCACCTCGCCCGGACCGTCGACGCCAATGGACTTGATGAGAGATGACGTCACCGCACGGGGCGGCCCGCTGCCAGGAGGGCGGCGGGCCGACGAGCGGAAAGCCGGGACTGTCAGAAGTTTGCCGGATGCCTACAGGGCAAGAGGTTCGTTCGAACACGCCGTCGACGTCGAGGCAGCCGGTGTATTGGCCGCGCACGCAGTCCTCGGACCGCACGGTGCGCACGGCCTTCAGGGCGCGGACCCGCTCGTCGAGGACGTCGCGCGCGGTGCCGGGCATGCCGTGGCCGGCCCGCTGCGGGCTTTCGAGGGCAACATGAGCGTCCGGCTTGCAGGCGGCCACCGCGACGACGGCCGGTGGCGCGGCCGGGCGCGCACCGGCAAGAGACCTGGGGCGCCGGTGCGTACGATCGCACCCATGGCTGCTTTTGACCCTGTTGACGGTGATGCGCGCTCGATGCGGGAGCGGATGCTCGCGGGCGACCTGTACCGGGGCGCGGATGCGGAGCTGGAGGCCGAGATGCGCGCCGCGGCGGTGCTGGCCAAGGATTTCAACGACAGCGACCCCGCCGACCCGGCCCGCCGCCGCGAGCTGCTGGAGCGGCTGCTCGGCTCGGTCGGCGCGGACGTGGAGATCCGGCCGCCGCTGTACGTCGACTACGGCAGCCACCTGCACGTCGGCGAGGGGACGTTCGTCAACTTCGGGCTCACCGCCCTGGACGTCGCGCCGATCCGCATCGGCCGCGACGTGCTGATCGGGCCGAACGTGCAGCTGCTGACCCCGACCCACCCCGTCGCCCCTGAGCCGCGCCGCGCCAAGTGGGAGGCCGCCCGGCCGATCACCATCGGCGACAACGTATGGATCGGCGGCATGGCGGTGATCTGCCCCGGCGTGAGCATCGGCGACAACTCGGTGATCGGCGCGGGCGCGGTCGTCACCAGGGACCTCCCCGCCGACGTCGTCGCGGTCGGCAACCCGGCCCGCGTGGTCCGCTCGGTCCACGACGCCTGACCGCCGACAGCGCCGACCGGACGGAGCCGGGGCGTCAGGCAGGTTCGTCCAGGCGCTCCGACTGGACCTGTACGGAAGGGGCGAGGGAGCGGGCCGGCTCCTCCAGTGGCATCGTGACGAGCGGTTCGACGGCCAGGACGCAGCGGGCGACGGCGATGCCCAGCAGCCGCCCGGCGGCCATGACGAGGGCGGGATGCGCAGGGCCACTGCCGCGGTCGGTGCCGGCGATGAACTCCAGCGGCAGACGGGTGGCGTGGCGCGACCCTACGGCCCCGCGGGCCAGCGCCCGCAGCGTCGGCCCGGTCCCCTCCGGCCTCCCACAGCCCCAGGTACGCCCGGCTCAGGCGTAGCCCGCGGGCGTCCGTCGGCCCGCCGCGGATCCGTCGTCGGCGAGTGCGGCTTCACGGGCGTTCAGCGCTCGGATCACGTCTGGGACCGGGATGCCCAGCGCCCGAAACCCGGACTCGATCGTCTGGTTGTCCGGGTGGTCGGCTCGGAATGCCGCCATGCCGAATGGTCGTCACCCGTGATGGTCCAGGCATTGCAGTACAGCCTTTCGGCAGCCAGTTCACGGAACGGTACGACGAGCGAGCCCGTGACGGCAGGGGCCAGAACGCATCCCTCACATGCCGCTACGGCCAACTGCCTTGCAGGAGTGCGGATCGTCGGCGAGCATGTCCATGGTTTGGGACGCGAATGTCATCTGCTCCGGGTCACGCACGAACGCAAGCGGATCTTCGAACCATGGGATGACCTTCGCCAGTATGGCGTCGCCCGGGTGACGCCAGAGGCCGCGATCGATGAGGGACGTCAGTTGCGCAGGCAGAGCAAGTCCTCGGACTGTCGAAGGCACCATGGCTCACAGCTTTGCACGGCAGGTCACGCCACCGTGTCCGGTAAACGCCACCAAGGGGACACGGCCTGGCCGCGGCGGCACCCGGAGCCCACGTGGTCAAGGCCTTCGACCTCTGCCACGAGGACGTGTGGCGCATGCGTCCGCCCGTCTTCGACGGGCGGCCGTTGGCCGTGCCGGTCTGCGGGGACGACGGGAAGGTTCTCGCGCGCGTGCGCGAGCTGGTGCGGGACGTGGGCTGTGAACCCGTGGCGGGCGGTGGTCTCGAGCGGGCGGGACTGCTGGAGGCGACGGCCGCGCTGTCCATCGCCCTGTGGGTCGGCGAGGGAGCGGACGCGCAGGGCGATCGCACCTCCGCTGGCGTACGCGACCGGCCCCGTCCGGCAATAGGCGGAGGCGGGACGGGGACTTTCCGGCAGGCGTTCCCGGAGGTCCGACGAAGGCTCGGTGAGCTTCCGGGCGCCGAGGCCTCACCACCAGCCCCTCACCGCCGTGCCAGTTCCGCCAGCCACGGATGTCCGGGATGCGCACGGGCCAGCCATCCGCTGAGAACGTCGCGCCGGTCCTTGTCCAGCAGTGGCAGGATCCCGTCGAAGTCGGCATGGTCCTTGGGCCGGGCGGCTTTCGCCTTGAACAGCAGCACCAGTTCCGGCATCAGGTACGGGATGCCGTCCGCGGTCCGCTCGACGATGGCGTCGTACGGCAGCCGCAGGGTCTCGTCCCGCCGGCAGATCCACGTCCCGCCCTCGTGCGGCTCGCGGAAGACGTCGAACAGGAACCGGCCGCTCACCGGATCCCGCAGCCAGGTCTGGTGCGTGGCCCCGAGCTCCTCGGCTCCGGCATCCACCCAGACCCGTCCCCGGCCCACCGCGTCGAACGCGTACTCGGGAAAGCGGTCCCGGACCTCCGCGAAACCCGCCGCGGGCACGGCGATCTCCAGGTCACCGTGCGACCGCGACTGCTCTCCGCGGAACAGGTCCAGTGCCCACCCCGCCACGACGCACCAGGGCGTACCGACCCCGTCCAACCGCTCCATGACCTGTTCCGGCCGCCAGGCGTCCGCCCACCGGGCGTCCAGTTCTTCCGGTTCGAGCACGGTGCCGCCGGGCGGTACGGAATCCGTCATCGGAACAACCTACTGTCCCGGGCCGGTCGGCGGGCGTCAGGAATGTGCGGTGCCGCTGGTCACGGTGGTCCATCGGCCCCCTTCCACCACGCACACCGTCAGACGCCGGGTGCGGGTGTCGCCGTACTCGTCGAAGGCGACGCGGCCGGTGACCCCCTCGAAGTCCAGCCGGGACATCGCCTGTGACATTTTCGCGCGGGCGTCCGGGGGGAGGGTGCCGCCGTTGGCCTTCACGAGGGACTTCACGGCCTCGATGAGGCTCCAGGTCGCGTCGTAGGCGTACGGTCCGTACCAGTAGCCCGCGTCCTTGTCCTCGTAACCGGCCTTGCGGTACCGGGCGAGGAAGTCCGCCCCGCCCGCCTGGTTCTCGGCGGGCATGCCGATGTCGACGGCGAGGTCGCCGTCGGCCTTCGGGCTGGTCTTGAGGAACTGCGCGGCGAGGAGGCTGTTGTCGCCCATCACGGGGATGGTGACCCCGGCCTGCTTGAGCTGCTTGGAGATCCGCCCGGCGACCGTGGCGTAGCCGCTGTAGTAGACGGCGTCGGCGTCCGAGGCCCGGACCTCCTCGGCGAGGTCGGAGAAATCGCTCTGCTCGAAAGTGACCCGCTTCGTGCCGACCACGGTCCCGCCGCGCTTCTCGAACTCGGCCGTGAAGCCGGAGGTGGAGACGGTGCCCAAGGCGTCCCGGTTGCGGATGACGTACACCTTTTTCTTCCCGGCCTCGGTGTAGAGGTAGCGGGCGGCGAACGGCCCCTGGTCCGGGTCCAAGGCCATGGTGCGGAAGTACGTGTCGTACGGACGGGACTTGGTGCCCATGACCCAGTCGGGGCCCAGCGTCAGCTCGGGATTGGTGTTGCCCGCCGAGACGTTGACCAGGTTCGCCCCGGCCAGAGTGGGCACCATGGTCTGGGCCGTGCTGGAGTCCAGCGGTCCGACGACGCCCAGCACCTTCGCGTCGGACACGAAACGAGCGGCGTTCTGCTTGCCCTTGGCGGGGTCGTAGGCGTCGTCCAGGGCCTTGATCTCGAACTTCACGCCGGGGACGTACTTCTTCTCGTTCGCGGTCCTGACCGCCAGGTCGGCGGAGTTCCGGATGCCCACGCCTGTCGAGGACACGACGCCGGTGAGCGGTGCGTCCACCCCGATCACCACCGTGGTGGCGGGAGTCGCGGCGCCGCCGCCGGACGCTTTGCCGCCGGTGTCTCCGTCGGGTGTCCCGTTCTCGCCCGAGAGGGTCCAGGTCAGGACGGAGCCGGCCGCGAGCGTGGCCAGTGCCGTGCCCAGGACCACGGAACGCCGGGTGAGGGCACGCTTCCGTACCGGATCCTGCTCGCCCGTCTTCGCCTTCTCCGTCGTCCCCGGAGAGACCGGGTCCTCGGCCGGGGGCACGGGTGCGGGGACCCGCGGCGGGTCGGCCGGTCGTTCCGGTACGGGCCGGGGAGTGTCGGCCGGGGGCGCCCCGGAGTCCAGGAGCGTGGGATCGTGCGGCACATGCGGCTCACGTTGCCCATGCGGCTCACGCGGCTCGGAGGGCTTGGGGGGCTTGGAAGGCTTGGGGGGTGCGGGGAGCGGGGCCCGCTCCGTCGCGGCGTCCGGTGAGGGACCGCCCTCGGGCACCGGCTCCGGCTCCTGTTCGGCGGCCGCCTCCTCCCGGGCCGGGAGGGAGCGCAGCGCCGCCGCCAGCATCGCGGCGGCCTCGGCCGTGCTCACCCGCTGCTCCGGGTCCTTCGTGAGCAGCGCTTCCAGTACGGGCGCGAGCGGTCCGGCGTGGACCGGCGGCCGGTACGGGCGGGTGAAGACGGCCACGGCCAGGGCGTGGAGCCCTTCCGCGGCGAAGGGCGGCTGCCCCTCGACGGCGTGGTACAGCGTGGCGCCGAGCGCCCACAGGTCGTTGGCGGGGGTCGGGCGCTTGCCCTCCAACTGCTCCGGGGACATGTACTGCGGCGTGCCGATGACGATCCCGCTGTGGCTCAGCTTGGTCGTGGCGTCCGCGAGGTGCGCGATGCCGAAGTCGGTGAGGACGACCCGATCCTTGGACAGGAGCACGTTGTCCGGCTTGATGTCGCGATGGACGATCCGCGCCTCGTGCGCCTCGGCGAGCGCGTCGAGCACGGCGGCGCCGATCTCCGCCACTCGCCGCGCCGGCAGGCGGCCCTCCTGGCGGACGACGGCCGCCAGGGACTGCCCGCGGACGAGTTCCATGACGATCATGGGGGCGCCGTTGTGCTCCACGATGTCATGGATGGTGATGATCCCGGGGTGGCTGAGAATGACTGCCGCCTGAGCCTCAGCGGTGAAACGCCGGAGCAGCGTGGCGCGGTCGTCCTCTTCCATCCCCGGCGGGAAGAGGATTTCCTTGACGGCGACCTCGCGTCCGAAGAGCTGCTGGTCCAGGCCGCGCCAGACCCGGCCCATACCGCCCTGGCCGATGCGTTCGACCAGTCGGTACCGGCCGGCGATGAGTTCGGAGTTCTGCTCGGTCACGCGCACACTCTAGATCCCGTTGAGCCATTCAGGTGAGGGAAGAATGGCTTGATCATGCCTCTGAGGTGAGCGTGGGATGAGCTGGGCACCAGGAGCCGAACCGGTCCGCGGAGGTCAGGACAGCGGGGGCAGCTCTCCTCCCGACGCCTGATCGCCTTCGGAGGCGAGCGTCTCCTTGATCGCTCGGAAGAAGGACCTCCGCTCGACCAGCTGCGCGCCCGGCTCCCCGGCCAGTGGCTCGGGACGGTGCCCGAAGCCGGCCGGAGGCGCGGGCAGTCCGAGCGCCGCGAACGCCTCGTCGAGGTGCTGCCGCGGATCACCGGTGCCCCGCAGGATCGCGGTGAGGGGGCGGGGGTCCGGTATCCCGTAGGCCGCGGCCAGCGCGGTCGCCCGCTCCGCCGCCTCCTCCTGGGTCGGCATCTCGGCCGGGTCGGCCCACCAGGCGTGGACGGTCACCGGGCGGCCGTCGCGGTACAGGTGGAGCGTGTAGTCCGCGCCCTCCTTGACCGCCACCAGCACCGGCCACTTCGCACCCCGGCTGAACGTGCGCGCCACCGAGGGCAGTCCGCCCTCGACGAGGAGGGTCTCGCGTACGCCCTTGCGGCGGCCCGGCGGATCCGCCGAGGGCGCGATCTCGACGAACGTGCCGCCGCGGCGCGCCGGAGCCAGGCGCATGGTCGTTCCGGTGATCAGGACCGCTTCGCGGACGTCGCGCAGCGGCGCACCGGCGAGCGCGACGGCCATGGCGGCGGGCCGGACCGTTCCTTCCGCCGGGACCGCCGGGACCGCCGAGGCCGTCGCGTCCGTCGCGCCACCGGAAGCCGGTGCCGGTACGGAGCCGTTGAAGTACGGCGTCCGGCGGGCGACATGCACACGGACTCCCCGGCGCATCAGGAGGAAGATCTCCCTGGGGTCACCCAGGTACGCCCAGGGGAAGGTGCGCGCGTCGGTGCCGATGAGGCGGAAGACCTCCAGGGCCTCCGCCTCGCGCTTGGAGCGGATCAGACCGAGCGCGAGATGGTTGCGGAGGTCGGACGCCCGCCGGTCGCCCGGCCCGTACCCGGCGGACAGGTTCAGACCCGCCTCGACATGACCCTCGATCCGGGACCAGTCCACCGGGCCCCGCTTGCTGCCCGCCTCGTGTTCCACCGCGTACTCGGTGACCGCGTGCAGGGGCAGACCGCGCAGCGGTGAACCCTCGGGGGCCGCCGTGGCGGCCGACTCGGCGAACTCGAACATCTCCGCGTGGGAGCCGTACCACTTCTGAGCCAGGTACTGCACCGCGCTCGCGTGCAGCCCCAGATGGTGCGGGTCGGCCTCGCGCCCCCGTGCCAGGTACTCCTCGAACACGGGGCGGGGGGCACCGAGCCCCATGGCGTGGGCGATGAGGATCCGCCAGGGCACGGGGTCGCCGGGGTTGAGGTCGGCGGCCGTCCGCAGGACCGGTTCGGCGTCGCGCAGGAGTGTGTGGAACGCCTGGAACTGTTCCCGCGACACATGACGGGCGCGCGCGGCGGTGCGTATCTCCCAGGCGCGGCTGATCTCCAGTTGGGCCGCGACCAGAGCGAGATCGGGGTCGCCGGGCCGCTTCCGGTGCCAGCCGTCGAGCCATCCGGTGTGGTGCAGGGCGAGTTCGGCCAGCCCGGCGCCGTACCGGTTGCGCCGGTCCCAGTCCCGGGCGGTGCGCGTCCGTGCCATCAGTTCCGCAACCGGCTCCCAGTCTCCTGACCGGGCCGCGGAGAGCGCGGTCCGCAGGGCGGAGTCCGGCGCGTCCACCTCCACCGCGCCGTCCGGCGGCATGTGCTCGCCGGTGGCCCCGAAGTGGCGCAGCATCCGGGGCAGCGCGAACACGCCGGGCAGATCGCCCACGACCCCTCCCTCCCCAACGGCCCCTCGACCGCGCGTGGTTGATCTTCGCCGAGTCGCACACCCTACCGGCCGGTCGCGGGTCCCACGACGCCGAAGGATCGTGCCCGGCCTCTTCTCCGTCATCGGCCGACATCACCGATGCCCAGGCGGGCTTCTACGGGGGAGTGGCCCGCAAGCCGTGAACGTGCCCGCGACGCGGACGGGTTGCCGATTTTACGGTGCGCACCCAACTGATTATGATCTTGGTCATGTCTGTGCAGAACTCCGACAAGGCCCTTTCGCGCAAGCAGCGACTCCAGGAGAAGCAGCGCCGTCAGCTGGCGGTGGTCGACACCGTGGACAAGGCCGAGAACAAGGTCCGCAAGGCGGAGGTCGAACTGGCCATGGCCGTCGCAGAGGCGGTGCAGGTGTTCGGCGGTCTGCAGGCGGCGTCCGAGGGGCTCGACATGCCGGCCCAGACGGTCCAGCGCTTCCTTGGCATGGCACAGGACGAAGCAGCCGCCACCGTCGCCACCGCCGACGCGGTCGAGCCCGTCGACAGGGCCTCGGCAGAGTGAGGCACGCGGGCGCCCGGCTCCCCGGGACGGACTGAAGGCCTGCGGGCCCGACAGCGGTGCGACCGCCCTGGTGGGGCGACCGCACCGCTGTCGACGAGCCGTGCGCGGGCCGGGGCGCGGTCCGGGACCGTCGCCGCGGTCGTGCACCCGTCCGCCGGGAAGCACCGTGCCGTGGCGTCCGCTGCGGCGGAGCCGGAGGTCAGCTGGTGAAGGTGAACCAGTTGACGTTGGTGAAGTCCGCGCCGCTGCCCGACGAGAAGACCAGGTAGACGTCGTGGACTCCGGTGGCGGAGGCGACGATGTTCGCGGGAACGGTCTGCCAGGTCTGCCAGCCGCCGCTGTTGGCGAAGTTGATCTCGGCGATCTTCGTGCCGGTGGTGCTGTCGAGCCGCACCTGTACGGCACCGCTGACACCGGCGGCCGCGCCCGACGCCAGCCGGGCCTTGAACTGGGTCGGGGAGGCCGAACCGAAGTCGACGGAGGAGAACTTCAGCCAGTCGCCGCTCGCGATGTAGCCCACGTCGCTGCCGCCGCCGGTGTCGGAGCAGCTCTCCGTGGTGGTCCCGCTCTGCGCCGAGTAGGACTCGGCCTGGATGGTGCTGTAGGCGCTGACCGTTCCCGAGCCGCCCCCTGATCCTCCGCCGGTGCCTCCGGCGCCCAGGGTGATGCTCCACGAGGTGGGCGCCCCGTCCTGGATGTGCCCGTCGACGGGGGCCGAGCCGGTGGGGCCGACGTCGTCGTAGGGGAAGGCGTAGCCGATGCTGGCGTACTTGTGGACCAGTCGCGCGTAGTGGTTGGTGATCGGGTCCGTGTAGTACTGCGAGGGCGTCACGCCGTCGGGGTTGTTGTTCCCGCCGGAGACCAGGAGCGAGCTGCGGTTGATCGCGGCGGCGAGCCGGGCGGCGATCGCCCCGCGGGCGTCCCCGCCGGAGTTGTAGAGGGGACCGGACGCGCAGCCGAAGATGTCGACGGCGCTCGGCTTGGTGAACGGCACGCCGTTGGTGTTGAGCCCCGAGAAGACGATGGCGTCGCCGGAGACCCTGCCGGTGTAGGAACCGATGCTGCCTTGGCCGTTGATGGTCAGCGAGGTGGAGGTGTAGTGGCTCCAGACCCGGTTCAGGTAGTCGTCCCAGTAGCCGCCGAAGCCCACCGGCGAGTGCGCGGGGGCCATGACGCGCAGCACCCCGCCGGAGGAGTCGGTGACCACCAGTCTGTCCCAGGGCGCCCCGTCGGAGGCGTGCTGGGCCTGGAGGCCGGAGGCGATGGAGGCGAGGGCGCCGGAGGGCAGCGGACTGACGGACTGGTTGCCGCCGCTGCCGGTGCTGGACATCGAGATCGGCAGCGCCACCATGTCCACGTAGGAGATGTTGGCGTACAGGTTGGCGCTGTTGAAGGTGAACTCGCAGAACGTCCAGTTGGTGGCCCAGTTGGGGTCGGAGCTCACCAGGGCGGGCTGCACCACTCCGGGCGGTGAGCCCGGGTTGACGAAGAACTGGAGTTTCTTGCCGACCGAGAACCAGACACGGCCGCCGATGATGTAGTCGGTCAGCGTGACGGTCCTGGCGGCCGAACCGGAGGCGCCCAGCGCGATGGAGTAGTCGGCGATGGGGGTCACCGGGGACGACGGGCTGGGCAGCCGGTTCAGGGCGCCGTTCGCCGAGACGAAGACCGGCCAGCCGCTGCTGTCGGTGCCGGATATGTAGGCGTAGACGGTGTCCTGGCCGGAGTTGTTCGCCAGTTTCACGGGGAGCGAGACTCCCGCTGCCGCCGCGGTGGACGTGAGCGGCGAGACCGGTGAGAACGGGCTGAGCGCGGCCGTGCCGGTGACGGCGGCGGCTCTGGCGAGGAAAGAACGTCGGGAAACCACGGGGGCCCTCCCGGAGGGGGTGACAGACCGTCAACAAGATGACGGTTGGGGGGAGTTGGTTCATGTGGGGTTCTGTGCGGGGGCGACGCTATTGGACCGGACCAATGTAGTCAAGGTTGCGGAACGATTACCTCCGTGTAACGGCGCCCGCTCCTCGCCGGGGGCTCCCGTGCCCGAGGTCCACACCGTCCGGGCGCGGCGGACCACGGTCCGCCGCGCCCGGACATGGCGACTCGGAGTGCGGGCCGCACGGACCCCTCCGTCCGGAGGCGAGGAGGGGATCCGGGGAACGGGAAGGGGATCCGAGGAGGAGGGGCGGCCGCTTCGCCTCCTCGCGGGATCGGCGCGGGCCTGATCGTGGCCCGAATTGGTACCCACTCCCGAGGCGCCGAAACGCCGGCGGATGTTTCCCGGAATGCCGGATCGCGGAACCCCTGTCGGCGTGTTGTCGGCGACAGACCTCGCGTGAAACAAGTCACGGCTGCGCGCTGTGCCGAACAGCGCGCTTCACCATGTAAGTTCCTGCGTCCAAGGGGTGCGGACCTCCCCCTGATCGAACTTCTGTGCCTCCACATCCGTGCCCCCTGAGGGAGACATCGCCATGCCCGCACAAGAATCGGCCCACCACCCGCCCCAGCGCATCGGAGTGGTGGCCGAGTCCACTCCCGGGGAGACCCGTGTCGCGGCGACGCCCGCCACGGTGCGCCAGTTGGTGGGACTGGGCTACGAGGTCGTCGTCGAGTCGGACGCCGGTACGGCGTCCGGTTTCACGGACGGCGCCTACGGCGAGGCGGGGGCCCGGATCGGCGACGCCTGGCAGACGGACGTCGTGCTGAAGGTGAACTCCCCCTCGTCGAGCGAGATCGCGCGGGTGCCCGACGGCGCCACGCTGATCGGGCTGATCAGTCCGGCCCAGCGGGCGGACCTCCTCGCGGAGCTCGCGAGCCGGCCCATCACCGTGCTGGCCCTGGACGCGGTACCGCGGATCTCGCGGGCGCAGTCCATGGACGTGCTCAGCTCCATGGCCAACATCGCCGGCTACCGGGCCGTGGTCGAGGCGGCGCACGCGTTCGGGCGCTTCTTCACCGGCCAGGTGACGGCGGCGGGCAAGGTTCCGCCGGCGAAGGTACTGGTGGCCGGTGCCGGTGTGGCCGGACTGGCCGCCATCGGCGCCGCCTCCAGTCTCGGCGCGATCGTCCGGGCGACCGATCCACGGCCGGAAGTGGCCGACCAGGTGAAGTCGCTGGGCGGCGAATACCTCGCGGTGGACGTGGCGCAGGAGGAAAGCACCGACGGTTACGCCAAGGCGACCTCCGCCGACTACGACCGCGCCGCGGCCGAGCTGTACCACGCCCAGGCGAAGGACGTGGACATCGTCATCACGACCGCGCTGATCCCGGGCCGCCCCGCCCCGCGTCTGCTCACGGCGGAGGACGTGGCGGCGATGAAGCCCGGCAGCGTCATCGTCGACATGGCCGCCGCCCAGGGCGGCAACGTCGCGGGAACCGTCGCGGGCCGCACCGTGGTCACCGACAACAACGTCACCATCATCGGTTACACCGACCTCGCGTCCCGGCTGCCCACCCAGGCCTCGCAGCTGTTCGGCACCAACCTGGTGAACCTGCTCAAGCTGCTCACCCCCGGCAAGGACGGCCGCCTGGTCGTCGACTTCGACGACGTCGTCCAGCGGGCGGTGACCGTCGTACGCGAGGGTGAGATCACCTGGCCCCCGCCGCCCGTGGCGGTCTCGGCCGCCCCCCAGCCCGCGCCCGCTGCGGCGGCCGCACAGACCGAGAAGCCCAAGGAGCCGCGGCTCACCCCGGCGGTCCGGTTCGCCCTGATCGGCGCCGGCATGCTGGCGATGTTCGCCCTGGTCGCCTTCGCCCCGGCGCAACTCGCGGCGAACTTCACGGTCTTCACACTGGCGGTGGTGATCGGCTACTACGTGATCGGCAAGGTGCACCACGCGTTGCACACGCCGCTGATGTCCGTCACCAACGCGATCTCCGGGATCGTGGTGATCGGAGCGCTGCTGCAGATCGGACACGAGAGCGCGGTCGTCACCACGCTCTCGTTCGTGGCCATCCTGCTGACGAGCGTGAACATCTTCGGCGGCTTCGCCGTCACCCGCCGCATGCTGTCCATGTTCTCGAAGGGCTGAGCCACAATGACGTCAACCACAGCCTCCCACGCTGCGGACCTGGTCGCCGCCCTGCTGTTCATCCTCAGCCTGGCGGGACTGTCCCAGCACCGCACCTCCCGCGCCGGTGTCGTGTACGGCATCGCCGGCATGACCCTCGCCCTGGTCGCCACCGTCGTGCTCGCGGCGCAGAGCATCACCGCGGGCGCGGTCACGCTGATCGTCGTCGCGATGGCCCTGGGCGCCGCGATCGGCATCTGGCGGGCGCGGCAGGTCGAGATGACCCAGATGCCCGAACTCATCGCCGTGCTGCACAGCTTCGTCGGTCTCGCCGCGGTGCTGGTCGGCTGGAACAGCTACCTGGAGGTCGAGGCGCACGGCGACGCGCAGAAGCACGTCACCTCCGACCTGCTGGGCATCCACCACGCCGAGGTGTTCATCGGCATCTTCATCGGTGCGGTCACCTTCACCGGCTCGATCGTCGCGTTCCTCAAGCTGTCGGCGCGCATCAAGTCCCGTCCGCTGGTCCTGCCGGGCAAGAACGCGCTCAACGTCGCGGCGCTGGCGGCGTTCGTGGCGCTGACGGTCTGGTTCACCATCAGCCCGAGCCTCGGCCTGATGATCGCCGTGACCGTCCTCGCCCTCGTCCTGGGCTGGCACCTCGTCGCCTCGATCGGCGGCGGCGACATGCCGGTCGTCGTCTCCATGCTCAACAGCTACTCCGGCTGGGCCGCCGCGGCGGCGGGATTCCTGCTCGACAACAACCTGCTGATCGTCACGGGCGCGCTGGTCGGGTCCTCGGGCGCCTACCTGTCGTACATCATGTGCAAGGCGATGAACCGCTCCTTCATCTCGGTCATCGCGGGCGGGTTCGGCATCGAGGCTCCCTCGGGCGGGGACGAGGAGCAGGGCGAGCACCGCGAGATCCAGGCCCGCGAGGTGGCCGAGCTCCTGACCCAGGCCCGGTCCGTCGTCATCACCCCCGGCTACGGCATGGCCGTGGCCCAGGCACAGCACCCGGTCGCCGAACTCACGCGCCGGCTGCGGGAGCGCGGTGTGGAGGTCCGCTTCGGCGTCCACCCCGTGGCGGGCCGTCTGCCCGGACACATGAACGTGCTGCTGGCCGAGGCCAAGGTGCCGTACGACATCGTCCTGGAGATGGACGAGATCAACGACGACCTCGCCGACACCTCCGTCGTCCTGGTCATCGGCGCCAACGACACCGTCAACCCGGCCGCGGAGGAGGATCCCGCCAGCCCGATCGCGGGCATGCCGGTGCTGAAGGTGTGGGAGGCGGAGCAGGTCGTCGTCTTCAAGCGCTCCATGGCCTCCGGCTACGCGGGCGTGCAGAACCCGCTGTTCTTCCGCGAGAACAGCAGCATGCTGTTCGGTGACGCCAAGCAGAGCGTCGAGGAGATCCTCCACGCCCTCACCTCCGACCCCCGCGCCCAGGCGCCGGGCGAAGCCGCTCTGGCCCGCTGAGGTCCGTACCCCGGGTGACTCGCCTGCGCCTCACGCACGGCAGCGTCCCCCTCTCGGCCCCTGTTCCGGGGCACGGCCCATCGTCCGCCTCCCGTACCCCTGTGTGCGGGAGCCGGCCGGTGGGCCGTGGGCTTCCCGGACCGCCGTGTCTCCATGGAGCGGTCCGGTACGAACCCCCCGTCAGGCTCGAGGCGTTGCTTCGGTCCAGCGACTGAGCGCCCCGCTCCCGCCGTCATAGGTGAGCCAGGTGCCGTCTCCGAGCGGGCGCGCGTAGCCGCGGACACGGCCCGTGGGATACACGACCGCGTCCCGTACCCGCAGGGTGCGGGCGTCGAGCATCCAGTGGAGGGCCCGGTCCGGGTCCTCGTCGGATTCGACCGTCGAGGCGATGACGGTGTCGGCGTCGACGAAGCCGCAGCCGTAGTCCCAGCAGGGCGGGTCCTCTTCGTCGGACGGCTCGGGAACCCCCTCGGCGAGTACGGTGCCGTCCAGGGCGTGCAGTGTCAGGTCGGCTCCGTAGTGCTCTACCGTCAGGAAGCCCGCATGGCCGGGGTGGACGTCCATCAGGATGCGGTCCGAGGCCTCGTCGAGGTCCCAACAGGTCAGCTCCTCGCCGTCCCAGCGTGCCCAGTGGAGCAGGACGCCGTCCTGCCCCATGCCGATGCAGAGCCCCATGTGGAGGCCGTCCGGGTGGGACAGGTGGTGTGAACCCGAGGCCGCGCTGTCCAGCGGCAGCCGGGCCAGCTCCCGTCCGTCCCGGGCGTCGAGAACGACCCAGCACTCCTGCCAGTCCTCCTCCGGACCGAGCACGACATGCGCCCAGACGAGCCGGCCGCCGTCGGAGACGCGGCAGGATCCGTGCTCGATCCCGGGGCACACCTCCTGCTCGTCCCCCGTGTGCGCGTGGTCGAGCTCAGGCCCCCAGCAGCCGTGCCGGTACTCCCACAGCGGCTCTCCTCCGGGGCCGACGGCCCGGACCGCGCGCTGACCCGAGAACACGGCGAACGTGGCGTCCGGACTCACCGAGTGGACGCCCCGGTCCCACCCCGGCCAGGGGAGGGGGAAAACGGCGGTCGGCGCCCGTTCCCCCGCGAAGACCTCGTCCAGGTCGTAGACCTCCAGCTCGTCCCCGTTCCGGAGGAGGGCGCGGCAGGGCGCGTTCCCGCGGCCCTCGAAGGCGAAGCCGTTGACCAGTGCGGCCCCGCCCGGGAGCTTCACCGAGCCGTGCGGTTGTGCGGTGATCGACATGGGCCGAAGGTAACGGACCCCGCCGACAGCGACTCCCGGTCCCGCTCCGCCGGTCCCGGCTTCCGGCCGGGCCGGCGGGACGCTTGTACGTGTACGGCGTTCGAGGGATCCGGGTCCTAGCCGATGAGGGTCGTCTTCGGGCGGACCACGCAGAACTCGTTCCCCTCCGGATCGGCCAGTACGGTCCAGGACTCCTCGCCGCTCTGCCCCACGTCCGCCCGGCGGGCCCCGAGTGCCAGGACGCGCTCGATCTCCGCCTCCCGGTCCTCGGCCGCGGAGGTCAGGTCGAGGTGCAGACGGTTCTTGACGACCTTGCGGCCCGTCACGGGCATGAAGCAGATGCCCACCGGGGCCGTCTCGTCCGGTCCGATCACGACCTCCCGTTCCCGCTCGGAGAGGATCCGCCAGCCCAGCACCTCGGCCCAGAACCGGGACAGTGAGGGGAGGTCGTGCGCGTCGATGACGATGTGATGCAGCGAAAGGGGCATATCGGCCAGTGTGCCCCTGGTCCTGTCCGGACGGCAGAGCCAGGAGGGTCTCAGGGCCGTATGTGTCGGACAGTCCGGTACGACTCCTGGAGACGCCCGGCGTCCCCCGTGCCGCTCCCGGTCCGAATACCCGCCCCCGCCCCGCCCCCGTCCCGGTTCCGGGAACGGTCGCGAGGGACGCTTTCCGCCCGCCGGTCCGGAAGCAGTACCCCGCGCCGACGAGTTCGGGAACGAGTAGGGAGCGGGTAATCGGACGGCCCCCGCGACCACGGCGTCTCCCGGACCTCGTCTAGCTCAGGGGCTCGAAGAACGGCCGTTCCGGAGCGGAGGCGCCCGCCATCACGTCGTCGCCCTTCAGGTAGGCCAACAGCCAGTCGCTGAACGTCATTTCGTAGAGGACGAACTCTCCGCTGTCCATCTCCTGCACCCCGACGGCCCAAGGCGCCGACGGCTCGTGCGGCATCCGCAGGAAGACCGTCTCCGCCGTCGTGCCTGTCGCGACCGGCAACAGCTCGCCGGGACGGGATCCCGCGCCGGTGGGAAGGAACTCCGCCGAATCCTCCTCCAGCCAGAACTCCATCGACTCCTTGATCTCTTCTCCGAGGTTCCGGGTCGGGTGGCCGGGGTGATAGAGGTGCAGCCCGCTGCTGATCACGACCGGGCCGTAGGCGTCGGTCACGGCCCGGAAGTCGGCGGGGAAGGCGACCCCGAGCTCCTGTTCCAGGAGTGTCCAGGGAGCGGGGTCGGACCAATGGAAACCGGGTTCTCCCAGTAGTGCCTTGATCTCCTCGAGTGTTGCCACGGCCTCTCCTTACGAACATGCGTGATCACGGGAGCATCCCATGACCGGTCCCGTCCCGGCCCCGGCCGGAGCCGTCCGTATCCGCGCCGCCGTGCCCGGTCCTCGCGTGTCACGCGGTCCCGGATCCATGGGTGACCGCCAGCAGCGCCATGTCGTCGCTCCTTTGGTCGCCGGTGTGCCGGTGCACGTCGGCCAGGAGGGCGTCGAGAAGGGCGTCCGGACGGGTGTGCCGCATCAGGCCGGGCCTGCGGACCGGCTCGTAGAAGTCGCCCTTCCCGTTCCGGGCTTCCGTGAGTCCGTCGGTGTAGAGCAGCAGAGTGGCGCCCTCCGGGAACGTCACCGTGTCGACGCGTTCCGGACCGGTGGCCAGGGTGGTCAGGCCCAGGGGCAATGTCGGCCGACTGGGTTCGACATATCGAACACCATCCGGCAGGAACAGTATGGGTGCCGGATGGCCGCGGTTGACCAGGCGGACCTCGTTGCCGTGCCGGGGGAACTCCGCGACCACGCCCGTGATGAACCCTTCGAGTTCGGCGACGCCTCCCGACTGCTCGATCTCGAGGACGACGGCCCGCTCCAGCCGTTCCAGGAGCGCGGCGAGGCCGGGTTCCTGCAGGGCCGCCTCACGGAAGGTGCCGATGCTGTTCGCGACCGCCCTGACCGCGTCCAGTCCCTTGCCGCGCACGTCGCCGATCATGCAGCGCACACCGAACGGCGTGTCGACCACCACGTAGAGATCTCCGCCGATCTGCGCGTCCGTCTGCGCCGCCTCGTAGCGGGCGGCGAACCGCAAGGGGCCGCTCGCCGTCGGCGGGTCGCGCAGGACGGCCCGCTGCACGGTCGCGGCGATGTCCCGGGCCGAACGGAGCTGGGTGTGCAGGTGGTACAGAAGGCGGTTGAGGAAGGCCGAGAAGACGGCCACCGTCGCGACCATGGACAGTTCGCTGAACTCGGTCGCGGTTCCGTGGAAGCCGAAGTACCCGAACATGGCCAGGTCGAGGAGGAACGCCGCCACCCCGGTGACGACGGTCCCGCGCAGGGACAGCAGGGGAGCGGCGGTGAGGACCGCGGCCACGTAGAGGGCCGCGGCGCTGACCGTGGTCGGCGTCGCGAAATCGATCACCACGGCCGCGCCGAGCAGAACCGTCGGCAGCAGGCTCCTCCACCTTCCCAGCCGCTGCCACACCTCCAGCCCGGCCACGCGCTGCTCCAGACGTCGACTGATCTCCCTGTCGGCTCACGCTATGGGTTGCCCGTCCGCCCCGCCTCCGCATCGCCTTCCGGCTCGCACGCGACACCACGGCTATGACCCGAACGCCGCACACCGCAGGGACGCACCGCGGGCGATCCGGCGGCGAGTGCCGCGGCCGAGCGGAGTGCGCGCGCCATGGCGCTGTGCGGTACGCACAAGGCGGCGGATCGACTGCTCGACGTCGGCGGTGTGGCGGCTGATGCGCCGGCACGGCTGGTCCCGGCGGTGTCCCGCTCGCCGGGCCGTGGGGGTGCGTGAGCACGCCGCCGCCCACGACCGGCTCACCATCGTGCAACTTCCTTCTTGCGCAACGGACCTGAATCCGGTGCAGGGCGCCTGGTCACCGTCACGGCGCGGCCCGCCGGCCGACGTCGCCCTCGCCGGCACCAGACCCGCACCCGGCGGCACCCGACACCACCCCGAAGGGATCAGTAACGGGTGGGATCCTCCAAATGCCGGGCCGTCATCAGGCGGCAGAAACCCATGATGGTCTCCTGCGGGCTGATACCGGTGGCTCCCGGCAGGACACTGGCGTCACACAGCCGCAGGTTCGTGAAGCCGTGCGGGCGGCCCTGGGCGTCGCACACCCCACCGATGGCGGGTGGGCCCATCCGGCAGGACGCCATGGCGTGGACGGAGATCAGGTCCCAGGTCTCGGGACGGCCGTGCAGCGCGAAATCGGTCGCTTGCGCGGCGGTGGTGAGGCTGGTGGGCGCGGGCGGTAGCAGTTCGACCGAGCCGGCCTCCAGGAGGAGTTCGGCGGTGTGCCGGAAGGCGGACCGCAGCAGATCCCGGTCGCCCCCGGTCAAGCGGTGACGAAGGACCGCGCCGAGGCCGGGTACCGCCGACAGCCGTGCGGTGGTTCGGACGCTCACCTGGGTGGTGTAGACCGCGATCCGGTCCAGTTGGGCCAGCATCCGGTCCACAGTCCCGGCAGGGTGGGCGGCCAGGGCCGCGGCGAGTGACCCCGGAGTGAGGTTCGCGGGCATCACCCGCACACCCCGGTCGGCGAATTCCTGTAGTTGCGCGGTGAAGATGGTGCCCTCGGTGGCGCGGACGGGTTCGCTGAACCTCGCCACGGTGCGGAAGTTGACATGGAACGCGATGGCCCGGCCCGGGCCACGACCGCCGATGGCGCTGCGCCGCAGAAGGAGCGCACTGCCGATCGGGCCGGCAGCCAGGAACACCGTCCGCGGGAGGTAGCGCAGTCGTCGGCCGCCGCGCAGGGCGTGCACGGCCGTGACCCGGGTGCCGTCGTGTTCGAGCCGGACGACCCTGGTGTCCGGCTGGACGACCGCTGCGAGCTGTTCGGCGGCGGGCAGGTAACTCACCAGCATGCTCTGCTTGGCCCCGGTGGGGCAGCCGGTGACGCACCGGTTGGCGTGTCGGCAGCCTCGTACCGCCCTGCGGGCCGGGGCCCAGTGCCACCCGAGTCGGTCGGCCGCCTGCGTGAGCAGCACCGAGTCGCCGTTTCCCCGCCCGGGCGACTGGTCGATGACGCCGAGGCGCCGCTCCACCTCGGTCAGGTGGGGGGCGAGGTGGTGGGCCCGGAAGCCGTCGACGCCGGTGGACGCCCAGTGTTCCAGCAGGCGGTCGGGGGGACGCCAGAGCAGCCCTCCGTTGACCACGGTGGTTCCCCCGACGCAACGCGCCTCCCCGAAGGGGATGGTGGGTGCGCCGTGGATGGGCACCAGACCGCCCTGGCGGTAGAGCAGACGCAGATTCTCCGGCGGAGACGCCTGGGCGATCCGCGCCTGCGAGATGAGCGGGCCCTCCTCGAGGACGAGGACCTCCCGGCCGGCGCCGGCGAGTTCCAGGGCCGCCGTGCTGCCTCCGGCTCCCGAGCCGATCACCAGTGCGTCGCAGCGGACGGTGCGTGCGGTACTGGTCATCCGAGCCCCTGCCGTCGCGTGGTGGAGCGTTGGGGGGTGGGTCCGTCCAGGGCGCCGTACAGGGCCAGCGAACTGCTCGCCTTGAGCAGTTCGGCGCAGCCGGGCACGGTGGAGAGCCGGTCGGCGGTACGTTGCAGACGGGCCTGGTCCGGGGCGCCACGGAGCGGGGCCAGTGGGTCCGTGAGGGCGACGGCGACCGGGAACAGTCGCAGCAGCAGGGCGAGCACGAAGCGGTACGGCTTCGGGAGCGCGGCGAAGGTGGCGGCTGTGTGACGGATCGCCGCGGCCCGGCGGGAGGGATCGGACAGGGCCGTACAGCGGCCCGCCCAGAGCCGCGGGAGGCCGGCGGCGCGTACGCGCCGTTCCCAGAGTCGCAGGCGACGGTGTTCGTGCGCGGGACGGGACCCGTCGGCGGCGGGGGGTGCGGGGCGGATCGCCGGGGAGGTCATGCGGTGACCTTCTCCTTGACCAGGCCGGCCAGGAGACGGGGCATTCCCTTGGCCAGTGTCGCGTTCAGGGCTTCCAGGAAGAGGTCGACGTCGGAGTCCTCGGCCACCAGCGGAGGCGCGGCGATCAGGGGAAGGTCGTGGTTGGAGCCGTAGTAGGTGAGCACACCGTGGTCGCGGTAGAGGGCGGCGACCACGGCGGCGGTGGCCAGCTTGGCCCGGGCCTGCGGGTCGTGGGCGAAGGAGGACGACAGCAGGCGCAGCGCGTGGTCGAGGGCGGCCGGGCCGTGGCGCAGGATCACGCCCTGAAGGGCACCAGCGCCGCGGACCTCCGCGACGAGGCCGGGGTGGTCGGCGGCGAGGGCGGTCAGGCCGCGGTGCAGCCGCGCGCCGAGGCGGCGGGCCCTGGCGGGGTAGTCGTCGTCGACGGTGATCGCCACCGCCTCCAGCGCGGTGACCGTCTCCTCCCCGAATCCGTAGTAGGTGGTGCTGTGCAGGGTGGCGTCGGGGAGCGAGTCGTAGGCTCTGCGGAAGACGGGCTCCCTGGCCACGTAGCCGGAGATGGACGCCTTGCCGCCGCCGAAGGACTTGGAGGTGGTCACCACGTCCGGGACGAGGCCGGGGTGGCGCATGAAGTGGAAGAGCGAACCCGTTTTGCCCCAGGAGGTGTAGACCTCGTCGAAGACCAGGACGATGTCGTGCTCGGTGCACAGTCGGCGCGCCTCGCGCAGGAACTCCTCCGAGCACTCGCGCAGGCTGGAGGCGCTGAAGGGTTCCAGCACCAGCGCGTAGACGTCGCTCGCTCCCTCGGGCGTGGTGTGCCGCTCCAGGGCCAGTTCGAGGGAGGCGAGGTCGTCGAAGGCGAAGCTGTCCGTGCCGGGGATCCGCGGGAAGGTGAAGTGCACCTCCGGCGAGGTGGTGAGACTTCCGGCGCCGAGCAGTTTGCCGTGGAAGGCGATGTCGGTGTGCAGGACGGTGCCGCGATGACCGCGGTGGTATTTGTAGGCCATCTTGAGGGCGCCCTCGACGGCCTCCGCGCCCGAGTTGGGGAAGTAGCTGACGTCGAGATCGCCGGGCAGCAGCTGGGACAGGTTGTGGCCGAGCGCGGCGACGTACGGGGAGAAGTAGTTCTTGTGCACTTCCATGCGCCGCAGTTCCTGGAAGCGCCGGCGGGCCGCCAGGATGCGGGGGTGGTTGTGGCCGTGGTTCAGGACGCCGATCCCGCCGGTGAAGTCCAGGACGCGCCGCCCGTCGCGCAGGGTGATCCAGCAGCCCGAGGCGCTGTCCACGGCATCGCGGCCGAACCCGAACGCGGAGAGCAGGCTCACCTGGTCCCGGCTGACGTGGCGACGGTAGAGCTCGTGCACCTGAGCGATGGGCATCCGCTCGCATTCCTCGGTGGTGATCAGGGAGTTCATGCCATCCCCTCCTCGGGGCCGAACTGCGGGCCCGTGCCGTACCCGGCGCCGGGAAGCAGTGGGTCGGGGGCGGTACGGCGGGCGGTGCGCATCCGGTCTGCGATCAGGCGGCCGGCGTGCCGCCCCTGCCGCACGGCGTAGTTGGTGCCCCGGTCCTGGGGGTAGACCTGGGCCATGCTGGCCAGGTAGAGCCCCGGCAGGTCGGTCTCCATCGCCGGGATGCGGTCGGAGTAGTGCGGGGTGATGACCGGCTGGGCGTGATCGGCCCGCCAGACGTGGTAGCGCCGGACCCAGTCGCGGCGGAACTGCGGGAACATCCGGCTCAGGTGCGGAAGGCTGGCGTGGAACACGGCGTCGTCGTCCATCCGGTACAGCTCCGCGCTGGTCGGCAAGTAGGCGGACAGGTAGACCAGATGACGGCCGGCGTAGGCGTCGGAAGCCTCCAGGTTGGTGTGCTCGATGACGCCTACGTAGGGGAACGACGGGTCGGTGACGTTGAGCCAGTACGTGTCCGACAGCGGCCGGTCGTTCTCCAGCACCAGGCACAGGTTGGCGAGGTAGGGGACGGCGGACAGCCGGCGACGGACGGCGGGCATGTCCGGATGGGGTGGTGGTCCCGCACCGGCGGGGGCGAGAAGGCCGGCGAGCAGGCCCGGTGCCGTGGTGGCCAGGACCCGGCGTGCGGGCAGCACGGCGCGGTCGGAACGGACCCCGCACACCCCGTGGCCGTCGGTCAGCACCTGCCGTACGGGGGTGTTCGTGCAGATCCGGACCCCCAGCTCGGACAGACGCGAGACCCAGGCGTCCAGCAGGGCGGCGCTGCCACCGTGCAGGTAGTAGAGGACTTCGTGGCCGCTGTGCGATCGGCTGCCGCCGCGCAGGTGGAGCTTGGTCCACATCCAGGTGGCGCCGACCTCGGACGCGTACTGGCCGAACTTCGCCTCCAGCAGCGGGCGCCAGACCCTGTCGTAGACCTGCGGTCCGCTCAGCGCCAGCAGCCACTCGCGGGCGGTGAGCTCCTCCAGGTCCCGCCAGTGCTTCACCTGGCGGGCCCGCACCGCGGACCAGCCCAGCCGGACCCGGTCGGGCAGCGGGAGAGGGGCGAAGCGCAGCACGTCCCACGGGCTGGACAGCCGGTACACCGAGTTCGCGTAGTACACGCCGGTCTGTGTCCGGTGCTCCTGGAGCAGGTGGGAGCAGCCGAGTTCCGCGCACAGTCGCCGGACCTCCAGATCGGAGGAGAACCAGTGGTGGTAGAAGCGTTCGAGCCTGGTTCCCTCGACCTCGAACGATCCTGCCAGGCCGCCGACGTACGGCTCGGACTCCAGCACCCGGCAGGCCACCCCGGCCAGGGCGAGCTCGTGCGCGGCGGCCAGGCCGGTGAACCCGCCGCCGATCACCAGGACTTCGTCACCGGGCTCCTGGGCCGACAGCCGGCCGTCCAGCAGTGCCGTGCCCGGCGTCCGGCCGCTCACGAGGCCTCCGCCTCACCGTCGGTACCACCGCCGGGACTTGTCGGGCCCGAGATGACGCGGGACGACGTGGATTCCGCGGACGTCGCCGTTCGCGCGGCCCGCGCCGCGGACCGGCCCGGCACACTCTGGCGGACCAGGTAGGCGGGACGGCCGCGCGTCTGGTCGTACTCCTGGAACGCGTAGTCCGCCAGCACGCCGAGGCACAGCAGTTGGACGCCCAGCGCCCAGGTGCCCCGCGGCGCCTTGTGGCCGATCAGGGATCCGGCGACCGCCGTACCCAGTGACGTGGTCGCGGCCAGCACCGGAAGCCGTGCCGGGAAGGCGGAGCAACTCATCAACGCCTGGTGCGCGAGGCCGAGTTGACGGCGGATACCGTACTTGGACGTTCCCGCCGGCCGGGGTCGACGGACGTACTCCACCGTGGTCTCAGGGAAACCGGCCCAGCTGATCTGGCCGCGCAGGAAGAGCTTGCGCTCGGGGAGGGTCGTGATCAGGTCGACCACACTGCGGTCCAGCAGCCGGAAGTCACCGGTGTCCCTGGCCACCGGCTGGTCGGCCAGCATGTCCAGGAGCCGGTAGAAGGCGTAGGCGGATCCGCGCTTGGACCAGGACTCGCCCTCCCGGCAGGTTCTGCGGGCGGACACCACGGGCCAGCCCTGCCGCCATCGCCCCACCAGTTCGGGGACGACCTCGGGCGGGTCCTGGAGATCCGCGTCGATCATCACCACCGCGTCGCCCACCGCTTCGCGGAGCCCGGCCAGCAGCCCGCACTGGTGGCCGAAGTTCCGGCTGAACCGCACGAGGTGGAGTCTGGAGTCGTGTGCGGCCAGCTCCTGCAACACTTCCCAGGTGCGATCCGTGCTGCCGTCGTCCACGAGCACCAACTCGTGGTCGCAGTCGGGCAGACGACTCATCACGGCCGTCAACCGCTCGTAGGTGTCGGGCAGAACGTCTTGTTCGTTGAAACACGGCACCACGACGCTGATCAGACTCCGTGGACTGATCCTCGAGGCCGCGCTGTTCTCGGGCATCGCTGCTTCCTTCTCCTCCGGTGCTGTTCGATCCGGAGGCGACAGGTGCGGGGCGGGTGTATGGATGCGAGCGGCACGAGCCGGGCCTCGCGGGCATCGGAGGCTTCCTCCGCCCGGCCGCAGATCTACAGCAGCCGAGGAACTCCGATTGATCACTGATGTGATACGGGTGGCGTGCCGTCTCGCCGTAGAGGACGCCGCGTGGAGAGCATCGGGGTTCCTACCGGCGATTCAGGCCCGCAGTTAAACGTAACACCGTCCTTTGCCCGCGGCATGCGGAGGCGTCTCTGACCTGCTGTGATTCGTGTGCCCTCGATCGTGCGGGCGGGCGATCGGCCGACGACTCGAGTCGGCGACAGACCGAAGGGTCCGACCAGGAAGGCGAGATCCGATGGACGCCACGCCACAGCAGCCGCTGCGGTACGCCGTCGGACTGCCCGACAGGCGTGAGTACGCGGATCCCCGCCCGCTCCGCGAACCGGGCACGCCGGGTTCCGGCTGGAAGGACATGGCCAAGTCGTCACTGGACATGGCATCTGAGAGGACGTCAGGACCTGCTGATCCCTTCGGGGGTGCTTGCGGTGGCGGATCGGCCGGGACGTTTCGCCCGGCGTGCGGCGGGACACCGTGGCGACCGGCCGCCGGCCCGAGGCCACGTCACCCGGCACGCCCCTCACCGCCCGGCAGGGTCGCCGACCACGGTGACGGAGGGATGGGAGCGGGCGGCCTGCAACAGCTTCGCGGCGCCGCGGACCGCGGCGGTGTGCGGGGCCCGGACGGGCCGGACGGGAGCGTGGAGCAGGCCGGCGAGCGGATACGTGATGTCGGGGCGCAGGGCACCCCCGCCGGCGAGGAGCGCACCCCGCTGGAGAGCGTCGAACGTCTGGGAGGTGTGGTCCTGGTCCAGCATGGCGGTCACCATGGCGACGACCGCCTCGGTGATGCGCGTGGGCGGAGCGAGGACGTCCAGGTCGTCGGTGCCCAGGGCGGTGCAGCGGACGTCGGTCACCACGCCGTCGGTGAGGAGCGTGACCTCGGTGACGTGGGCGCCGATGTCCACGACGAGCAGGGGATGGGCCAGGTCGGCGTCCGCGGCCGTGGCCACGGCGCGCGCGGTGGGGACGGTCAGCACCGAACGCGGACGCAGCACCTCGACCGCGGTGCGGGCCTCGGCCCGGTAGGCGATGCCGCCCAGCACGGGAGTGGTCACGACGAGCAGCGGACGGTCGAGACGATGCAGACGGTGGCCGAGCAGCCGGTCGAGCATCCGGGCGGTGCCGGGGGTGTCGACGATCGTGCCGCGCTGAATGGGACAGGTGGCGCCCTCGCCCGGGAAGGTGACCGTGGGCACGTCGAGGATCATGCGTCGCCCGGACACCCATGCACGGGTGCGGGAACTGCCCAGGTCGAGGGCGATCCCGGTGCGTTGCAGGTACCAGGGACACGAACGGTGCCCGGTGGCCGCGGGACGGGGACGGGGCGTGGCGGTCACCGGCCGGCCTCCCTGACCTGCTGACAGCGGGCACAGTAGCGGGCCTGCGGCACGATCATCAGCCGCTCACGGGCGATGGGCCCGCGGCACAGGTGGCACGTGCCGTAGCGGCACCGGTCCATCCGGTCGAGCGCGGCTTCGACGTCGGCCAGGACCATGCGGGCGGATGCGGCGAGCTTGACGCGCACCTCGGTCTGGGAGGCGGCCTGCCGGTCGAGGAACGCGTCGGCGCGGGTCGCGGCGGCCGACAGCTGCTGAAGCTGTTCCTGGCGGAACAGACGCTGCTCACGCAGGTTCTCGCGCAGCGCGGAGAAGTCCTCGGCCGACAGAGTCGCACGGCGATCGTCGACGGTCTGGTGGTTCACCAAGTCACCCCCTGGGCAAGGCGGGAGAGGGAGAGCGGACGGGGCCTTGTCAGGCGGTGTCGCGCTGACGGGAGAGGTGTACCGGTCAGGCGACGCCGCGCTGGCAGGGGACGCAGAACGATGTGTAGGGCAGGATCTCCAGACGCTCGACCGGAATGGGCTTGGAGCAGTTCCGGCAGGTGCCGTAGCTGCCGTCCTGGACACGGGCGACCGCGGCCTCGACCTCCGTGAGGACGCGCCGGATGGTGTCTTTCTGCGCGGACATCACCTGTTCCTCCGTGTCGGGCCCGGCCTCGTCGATGGCCCGCAGCTGGGTGAGGCGGGAGGCACGTTCGTGTTCGAGGCGCTGGAGGGCCTCGTGCGCGGTCAGCCGCTCCCGACGGGTTCCGGTCCGGGGCGTATCGAGTGACATGGTCGTTCCTTCCGCGAGGAGGAGGTGCCCTCGCCCCTGGCAGGCGGCCGCCGAGGCGAGGACATGGGGGCCGGCCACGAGGGCCGGTTCGTGCCTCCACCCTGGCCGCGGTGCCCCGCGGATCCCATCGGGCGCGATACCCATCCGCGGTTTGGCCCGGCGCCCGTCGAGGTGTGGGCAGGTCACGTATCCGGAAATGGGCATCGGAACCCATCGACGCCGTGCACCGGCGGCGGGCAGCCTGGACGGCAGGCCGGTCGAGTTCGATGGCCGCAGCTCACGTTCGGGGTGCGCGGTGACCGACAGTAGACACGAAGCCGTGTCACCTAGCGAGAGGCGTCATCCCGGTGTCCCTGTTCTGGCGGATCTACGTGCTCAACGCGCTCGTGCTGGGGGGCGCCACCGCCCTGCTGCTGTGGGCTCCGGTGACCGTGTCCGTGCCGGTGGTGCTGACCGAGGCGGTCATCCTCGTCGTCGGCCTGGTCGTCATGCTGGTCGCCAACGCGGCCCTGCTGCGGATCGCCCTCGCCCCGCTCGACCGGCTCACCCGGTTGATGACCACCGTCGATCTGCTGCGCCCCGGCCAGCGACTGCCGGAAGGGGGGCGCGGCGAGACCGCCGAACTGATCCGCACCTTCAACGACATGCTGGAGCGCCTCGAACACGAGCGGGCCACCAGCAGCGCCCGCGCCCTGCTCGCACAGGAGACGGAGCGGCGCCGCATCGCCCAGGAACTGCACGACGAGGTCGGCCAGAGCATGACCGCGATCCTGCTGGCGCTCGAGCGGGCCGCCGGCGAGGCCGACGAGCCCCTGCGCGGTGAACTCCGGCAGGTGCAGGAGATCACCCGGGGCAGCCTGGACGAGGTGAGCCGTCTGGCCCGTCGCCTACGGCCGGGCGCACTCGAGGACCTCGGTCTGGTCAGCGCCCTGACCTCGCTGACCACCGAGTTCGCCACCCATGCCGGACTGCGTGTGGTGCGCCGCTTCGACACCGGCCTGCCCGCGTTCGACCACCAGACGGAACTCGTCCTCTACCGCGTCGCCCAGGAAGCCCTGACCAACGCGGCCCGCCACGCCGAAGCGGACCAGGTCGAAGTGAGCCTGCTCCACACCGACGAGGCCGTGGTGCTGGCCGTCGGCGACAACGGCCGCGGAACCGGCGCCGCCCGCGAGGGCGCGGGCATGCGCGGCATGCGCGAGCGGGCCCTGCTGATCGGGGCCACGCTGGATGTCGCCTCCCGGCCGCAGGCCGGTACGACCGTCCGCCTGACCGTACCCCTCCTCAGGAAGCAGCCATGACCACCCCCCACACCTCCGTGATCCGCATCCTCCTCGCCGACGACCACGCCCTGGTACGTCGAGGGGTGCGGCTCATTCTCGAACGGGAGCCGGACCTCGAGGTCGTCGCCGAGGCGGGAGACGGCGCGGAGGCCATCGAACTGGCCCGCACCCATGAGGTCGACCTGGCGGTGATGGACATCGCCATGCCCCGGCTGACCGGCCTGCAGGCCACCCGGGAACTCCTCGCGCTGAAGCCCGGAGTCCGGGTGCTGATGCTGACGATGCACGACAACGAGCAGTACTTCTTCCAGGCGCTGAAGGCGGGCGCCGGCGGATACGTACTGAAGTCCGTGGCGGACCGCGACCTGGTGGCGGCGTGCCGGGCCGCCATGCGTGACGAGCCCTTCCTGTACCCGGGTGCGGTCACCGCCCTCATCCGCAACTACCTCGACCGGGTCCGCAACGGCGAGGAGCCGCCCGAGCGGGTGCTGACCCCGCGAGAGGAGGAGGTCCTCAAGCTCGTCGCCGAGGGCCACTCCTCCAAGGAGATCGCGGAGATGCTCTTCATCAGCATCAAGACGGTCCACCGGCATCGGGAGAACCTGCTGCACAAGCTCGGACTGCGCGACCGGCTGGAACTCACCCGCTACGCGATCCGCGCCGGCCTCATCGAGGCCTGAGCCCGCCGATCCACCAGCACGACCGAAAGGGGGGAGGGGGTGGCCCGCCGTGCGCCCAGCGTTCCGTGCGCCCTCGGCCCGGGCCCGGCCACGGCGGCGATGCCGACCACCCTCCCGGAGGTCCTGCTCACTGTCCTGTTCGCCGTCCTGATTCCCCTGATCGGCCTGTCCGTCCCCGGCACCGAGCAGTTCCGAGTGCCCGGGGGCGCGGTGTTCGTCATCGGGACCGCGTCGGCGTACAGCCCCGCCTGTTCCAGCGAGCCACGCGGAGACAGCACGGACCACTTGGACGAAGCGGAGAATACGGGCTCGGACGTCCCGACCGCTGCCGTTCGCAGCCATCGGGACACCACCGGCGAGCGTCACGCTCCGGGGACCCCCGCCCCGGGTGCGTCACCCGGCACCGCGATCGCCCCGCTCCGCCCCGCCCAGCCCTCTGCCCCGGCGCCGGGCCCGCCTGCGCCTGAACAACCGGCACACCCTCACGGGGACCGCGCACCCCCCACCCTCTCCGGCATCCGAACCCTTCCCTCTCCTCATTCCCGACCGCGGCCACCACCCTGGCCGCGGCGCCCGCCGGAGGCCCGCCGTGAACCGATCCCAGCACGTCAGAGGGATGATCGCCCTCGCTGCCGTCGCCCTGTCCCTGTACGTCGCACTCACCGTGCCCGTCCACCTCGGCCTCGATCTGCGGGGTGGAACCCAGATCGTGCTGGAGACCCGCCCCACCGCCGATGCCGACGCCGACGGCGAGGCGACGGACCGCACGGTGGAGGTGCTGCGCGGCCGTGTCGACGCGCTCGGTGTCGCCGAGCCGTCCATCGCCCGGTCCGGCGACGACCGGATCGTCGTCGAACTGCCCGGGCTCCAGGATCCCCGCAAGGCGTCCGACGTGCTCGGCCGCACCGCCCAGCTCACCTTCCACCAGGTGCTCGGCACGGCGACCGACGTCGATGAGCCGTTGCCCGAACGGCCCCACGAGCGGGTGATCGCCGACGAGTCCGGCCGACGACTGCGCCTCGGGGCGGCCTCACTGACCGGCGGGGACGTCGAGAGGGCGGCCGTCGGCTTCGACCAGCAGGGCGGCGCCGGATGGCACGTCACCGTCGATTTCAAGGGAGCGGGCGAGAAGGGCTGGGCCCGTCTGACCGGCGACGCGGCGTGTCACCCGGCCGGGGAGCCGGGTCGCCGGGTCGCCATCGTCCTGGACGACAAGATCGTCTCGTCGCCGCAGGTCTCCCCGTCCGTCGCCTGCCGGTCCGGCATCAGCGGCGGCTCCACCCAGATCACCGGAACCTTCGACGACAGCGAAGCCGAGGAACTGGCCCTGCTCATCAACGGAGGCGCCCTGCCGGTGCCGGTCGAGACCGTCGAGCAGCGCACCGTCGGCCCCACCCTGGGCGCGCAGGCCATCACGGCCGGCGCCTGGGCCGCCACCGTCGGCACCGCTCTGACCGCGCTGTTCATCATCGCCGTCTACCGGCTCATGGGACTGCTGGCGACGGTCGCCCTGGCCTGCTACGGCCTCATCTCCTACGCCGCCCTCGCGGCCCTCGGCGCCACCCTCACCCTGCCGGGCCTCGCCGGGTTCGTCCTGGCCATCGGCATGGCCGTCGACGCCAACGTGCTCGTCTTCGAACGCGCCCGCGAGGAGTACGCCTCTCGTACGCGCCCCACTCCACGGTCGTCGCTGGCCGCGGGATTCCGCAGTGCCTTCAGCGCGATCGCCGACTCCAACGTCACCACCCTCATCGCGGCCGGTCTCCTGTTCTTCCTGGCCTCCGGCCCGGTGCGAGGGTTCGGCGTCACACTCGGCATCGGCGTCCTCGCGTCCATGCTCAGCGCACTGGTCATCACCCGAGTCCTCGCCGACTTCGCCGTCACCCGTCCCCGCCTGCACCGCCGCCCCCACCTCACCGGCATCGCCCACACCGGTACCGTCCGCGCCCGTCTCGCCCGCACCGCGCCGAACCTGATGCGCCACCCGCGCCGGTGGCTGGCCGCCTCCGCCGCGGCCTTCGTCCTCGCGGCCTCCGGGGTCGCCGTGCGCGGCCTCGACCTCGGCGTCGAATTCACCGGCGGCCGCCTCGTCGAATACGCGACGGCCACCCCCGTCGACCCCGACCGGGCCCGAACCGCGCTCGCCGACGCCGGATTCCCCCGAGCCGTCGTCCAGACCTCCGGCGAGAGCCGACTCACCATCCGTACAGGCCACCTGACCGACACTCAGGCGGCTACCGTCACCGACACCGTCAACGGCCTGACACGGCAAGCCGACAAGGTCCGCGACGAAGCGATCGGACCCAGCCTCGGCAAGGAACTGCGCCACGGCGCCCTCATCGCCCTCCTCGTCGCCCTGGGCGCTCAACTCGTCTATCTCGCCGCACGCTTCCGCTGGCTCCTGGGAACCTCCGCCGTCGCCGCCCTCGCCCATGACGTGGTGATCCTCATCGGCGTCTTCGCCTGGCTCGGCAAGCCCGTCGACGGCGTCTTCCTGGCCGCGCTGCTGACGGTCGTCGGCTACTCGGTCAACGACTCCGTCGTCGTCTTCGACCGGATCAGAGAACTCGGCGGCCGCGACCGCGGGAAGCCGTTCGCCCTCATCGCCAACCAGGCCCTCCTGGGGACCCTGCCCCGCACCGTCAACACCGGCATGGGGGCCGCCTTCATCCTCGCCGCGCTGGCCGTCCTCGGCGGCGACACCCTGACCGACTTCGCCCTCGCCCTCCTCATCGGCCTCGTGGTCGGCACCTACTCCTCCATGTTCACCGCCACACCGCTGGCCATCGAACTGCACCGCCGCGCATGAGTCCGTACGCCGCCTCGGCGCGGGTCATCGGCCGGCGTTCTCCCGGTCCACTTCGTCGGCAAAGGGGCCGTCGAGCTCTTCCGGCTCGTCGGGCGGCGGGACGGGCGGGGGGAACAGAAGATCCTCGAACGCGTCCAGCGCGAACATCATGAGCATGAGAAAAACGGGGACGAGCAGTGCGAACACAGCCATGACGCCTCCCGGAAGGGAATGACGCGGTGGTTGTCGGTCCGTGTTCAGCGTAGGTCGAACGGGGGTACGCCGCCTGCCTCGCCCGGGAGGTTGTAGACCGTTCGGGTGCAACTTCGCGGACAGGCGTGTGAAAGCTCGGCGCCCTCGCGGGCCATGTCGTGCCGGACGCGGGGCGGACGCGGTGGCGCCGGGCGATCCCGGGAGGCCGGCGCACGGCTCGCGGCTGACCGGCCGGGCGGGGCCGCCCCGGGCCGCCGCGTCCCCTGTGCCGGTCCGCGACTTCCGGGTCGCCGCGTCCGGTCGCGGCCGGGAAGAGTCCGGGGCCGGAGACCGCCGCGCCGTCCGCCGCCCCGGGCGAGCTCGGTTCCCTCGCCGGAAACGCTCCGGAGCGGCTGGGGCCCTGCCGTATCGAGTTCGTGCGCCACGCGCTCCGCAGACACGCGATCAGGGCCGCTCCGGAGCATACGGAGCGGCCCTGATCGCTGAGCGGATCCGGTCAGGCGGGCGTGGTCACCGCCGTGGAGCCGGCTACGCCATGGTCTTGGCGCCGTCCAGGGACTCGCGGATGATGTCGGCGTGGCCGGCGTGCTGGGCGGTCTCGGCGATGACGTGCATCAGCACCCGGCGGGCCGACCAGCGCGCGCCAGGCTCGGACCACGGGGCCTTCGGCAGTGGTTGTGTGGCGTCCAAGGCGGGCAGGGTGGCGACGAGTTCGTCGGTCCGGCGAGCGACCTCGGCGTACTCGGCGAGCACGCCGGTCAGCGTCTCGCCGGGCAGCATCCGGAACTCGTCGGCCCGCCGCGCCCAGTCGGCCTCGGTCATGTTGGTGAAGTCGGGCATCGCCGACGGGCCGTCCACGATGAACCGCGCCCAGGTCCGTTCGACCGCGGTGACATGTTTGATCAGGCCGCCCAGGCACAACTGGCTGGCGGTGGTCCGGCGCCCGGCCTGCTCGTCGGTGAGGTCGCGGGTGGTGAATCGCAGGAACTGCCGATGCTTGGCGAGCGCCTCCAGCAAGTCGTCGCGCTCTCCGGTGGCCGGCTCACGGGCCGGATCGTCGGTGGCCGGTTCGATGTCGGTCACGGTCTCGCTCATGGTCGCTGCCTTCCATGGTTCCTGTTCCGCCGGGCACTGAAGACGTTAGGAGCCATAGAGGTCGGATTCTGACCTAAAGAGCCCGGAGGTGAGATCTCCATGCTCATTCCCCGCTGGCCTTCCAGGCGCCTTCCGGACCAGGGGAGCAGGCTCGGCCTGCTCACAGGAGCCCAGGCCTGAGCGTGGTGTTTCACCTGTCGGGGCGGAGGGGTTCGAACCCCGTACCTGCCCGGGTGCGAACGCCTGGGGCGTCAGGGATGCCGCGCTGCTCCTCATCGCTGACGCCAGGCGTCCCGGAAAGTTTTTCAAAGAATTCCGGGAGGCGTGTCGGAACGGGGCGGTGTCGTTCGTGGCACGGGTGAGACCGTCCACAAGGAGGCGGTGCCATGGCAAAGGAGCCGCGATCATGAAGCTGGCGACCATGACCCAGGTCACCGTCGATGGAGTGATGCAGGGGAACGGCGGCGCGCCGGAAGACCGCAGGAACGGATTCGAGCGCGGTGGATGGGCCCAGGGGAAGGGGGATGACGAGACCAGGGCGTTCATCGCACAGACCTACCAGCGCGCAGGGGCGTTCCTGTTCGGCCGGCGCACCTACGAGTTGTTCGCCGGTTCCTGGGGATCGATCGACCGGATGCGCGCACACCCCATCGGTGTGGCCTTGAACGAGGCCCCCAAGTTCGTCGTCTCGACGACGCTCACCGCACCGCGTTGGGAGGACACCACCGTCCTCCGCGGCGCCGACCTCGCGGCGGCCATGAGCGAGCTGAAGGCCAAGCCCGGGGGTGAATTGCAGGTACACGGCAGCGGCGCTCTCACCCGGTGGCTGCTGGAGAACGATCTGGTCGACGAGATGACCCTGATCGTGGTCCCGGTGATTCTCGGCCAGGGCGCGAGACTGTTCCCGGAGACCGGTCCGGATCTCGCGCTCGACCTGATCGAGTCGCGGGTCGACTCGAAGGGCGTGTCGATCCAGGTCTACCGGCCGGCCGGGCGCCCGCGGTACGCGAACGGGTGAAGTGCCCGGCCACCGAAACACACCCACCCCGACACCACAGGAGTTGAGCTTCAGATGCGATATCTGGTCTCCGTGATCGACGACAAGACAGATCCCGGCAGCACGGACAGGCAGCCTGCCATCAGCGCGTTCAACGAGCGACTGATCGCCGGGGGTTACTGGGTCTTCGCGGGTGGACTCGCGGACACCGACGCGGCCACGGTCGTCGACAACCGGGGTGAGCAGGCGATGTTCAGCGACGGTCCTTTCCTGGAGTCGAAGGAGTACCTCGCCGGCGTCTGGGTGTGGGAGGTCCCCGACCTGGATGTGGCGCTCGAACTCGCCGCCGAGGCGTCGAAGGTCTGTGATCGCAAGATCGAGGTGCGACCGTTCCAGTGAACGATGTCGACGTCCGGGACGCGATCACTCGGGCCCACCGCGAGGAGTGGGCCCGGATGGTCGCCGCCCTGACCAGGCGTTTCGGTGACCTCGACATCGCCGAGGAGGCGGCTGCCGAGGCGTTCGCGACCGCCGTTCGGCGGTGGCCGGCCGACGGCGTACCGCCCAACCCCGGCGGCTGGCTGACCACGACCGCCGTCCGCAAGGCCATCGACCGGATCCGCCGCGAGAGCAAGCGCGACGACAAGCACAAGGAGGCTCAGCTGGTGTACGACGACGACCCGCCCGAGCCCGTCGGCGCGATCGACGACGACAGACTCCGGCTGATCTTCACCTGTTGTCACCCCGCGCTGGCGATGCAGACCCGTGTAGCGCTGACGCTGCGCATGGTGGGCGGTCTGACGGTGCCCGAGATCGCCCGCGCCTACCTGGTGGCCGATACCGCGATGGAGCGGCGGATCACCCGCGCGAAGGCCAAGATCAAGGCGGCTCGCATCCCCTATCGGGTGCCGTCCGCCGAGGATCTGCCGACACGCGTGTCGGGCGTGCTCGCCGTCCTTTTCCTGATGTTCAACGAGGGCTACATGGCGACCGGCCCCGACACCGATCCCGTACGTCACGACCTGACCGCCGAGGCGATCCGGCTCACCCGCCTGATCCGCGCCCTCCTGCCGGACGACGGCGAGGTGGCCGGGCTGCTCGCGCTGATGCTCCTCACCGAGGCCCGCCGCACCGCCCGGGTCTCGGCCGGCGGCGAGCTGGTCTCCCTCGACGAGCAGGACCGCGGGGAGTGGGACGCGGCTCTGATCGCCGAGGGCCACCGACTGGTGCGCGAACGCCTCGCCGCTGCCGCCGGCGGGGTGGCTCCGGGCCGTTATCAGATCCTCGCCGCGATCAACGCCGTGCACACGTCCGCCCCGAACACGCGTGACACCGAGTGGTCCCAGGTCGTCGCCCTCTACGACCAGCTCGTACGCCTCGACCCCTCACCGGTCGTCGCTCTGAACCAGGCCATCGCGGTCGCCGAACTCCACGGTCCGGAGGAGGGGTTGGCGGCCGTCGACCGTCTTGAGGACCAGCTGGCCGGCTATCACGCCTACTACGCGGCCCGTGCCGACCTGCTGCGCAGGCTGGGCCGCGGTCAGCAGTCACGCGCGGCCTACGACAAAGCCATCGAACTGGCGGGCAACACCGCCGAGACTGCCTACCTGACCCGTCGCCGCGACCAACTGCGGTAGCGCCGCATGTTCCGATCGAAACTCCCGCAGCGACCGACGACCCCCGGGCGTCCCGTCGACGCACCCCGCGAAACGGTCGGTCCGGGGACGGATCTCGTCTCGTCCGAGCGACGCGTTGGAGTCCTCCCCGGTGGGGTATTTCCAGCAGAATCCTCCAACGACTGAGCCATGGGTGCCGGTTCGGGTCGATGGGCCGTACGGAGGGTGCCGGGCACGGCCGGCAACCGGTGCGAGGCGCGTCCGCCTCACGTGATGAGGGTCGTCTTCGGGCGGACCACGCAGAACTCGTTCCCCTCCGGATCGGCCAGTACGGTCCACGACTCCTCGCCGCTCTGCCCCACGTCTGCCCGGCGGGCCCCGAGTGCCAGGACGCGCTCGATCTCCGCCTCCCGGTCCTCGGCCGCGGAGGTCAGATCGAGGTGCAGACGGTTCTTGACGACCTTGTGGCCCGTCACGGGCATGAAGCAGATGCCCACCGGGGCCGTCTCGTCCGGTCCGATCACGACCTCCCGTTCCCGTTCGGAGAGGATCCGCCACCTGAGCACCTCGGCCCAGAACCGGGACAGTGAGGGCAGGTCGTGCGCGTCGATGACGATGTGATGCAGCGAAAGGGGCATATCGGCCAGTGTGCCCCTGGTCCTGTCCGGACGGCAGAGGCAGGAAGGCGCCAAGGCGTCAGGACCGCATGTGCCGGACGGTTCGGTACGACCCAGGGAGATGCCCGGCGTCCCCCGTACCGCCTCCGGTCCGAGCGCCCGTCCCCATCCCCGTACCGGTTCCGGAAACGGTCGTGAGCGGCGCCTACTGCCCGTCGGTCCGGAAGTAGTGCCCCTTGTCGAGGTCCTCGATCAGGCCCGGCCCGGTCGGGTTCCAGCCCAGCAGTTCGCGGGTCCGCTCGCTGGAGGCCGGGCTGTCGAGGCCGATGAACCCCGACAGCCAGGTGAAGTGCTCGGCCGCCTCCTCGGCGGGGACGGAGCGGGTGGGCACGTCGAGGTGGCGGCCGATGGCCTCGGCGACCGAACGGAGCGGCACGCCGTCCTCGGCGCTCGCGTGGAGGACCGATCCCGCCGGTGCGCACTCCAGGGCGAGGCGGAAGACGCGGGCGGCGTCGTCGCGGTGCGTGGCCGGCCAGCGCTGCGTGCCGTCGCCGACGTACCCGGCGACGCCGGCCGCGCGGGCGATGCCGATCAGGGCCGGGACGAAGCCGCCGTCGCCCTCACCGTGCACGGTCGGGGGGAGCCGCACGACGGACGAGCGGACGTTCCGGTCGGCCAGGGCGAGGGTCACGTGGGCGGTGCCCATCCGGGTCCGCGGGCCGCCCGGCAGATGCGCGGACGCCTCGTCCGGCGTCCGGCCGTCCGCCTCGGTGCTCACGCGGCCCGGAGCCACGCCGACCAGGCCCGACGCGATGACGAACGGCTTGCCGGAACCCGCGAGCGCGTCGCCGAAGACCTCGACGGCGCGGCGGTCCGCGTCGGCCGCGTCCTGGAAACCGCCGGAGAAGGCGAGCTCGTGCTTGAACGCGAGGTGGATCACGCCGTCCGACGCCTTCGCCGTCTCGCGCAGGAGGCCGAGGTCGTCGAGGGTGCCGGACACCGCCTCGGCCCCGGCCTCGGTCAGCGCCGCGGCCGAGGCCTCGGAGCGGGCGAGTCCGACGACCTGGTGTCCCGCGCCGATGAGTTCGGGGACGAGTGCGGAGCCGATCCATCCGGATGCCCCGGTGACGAAAACACGCATGAGAAAGCCTCCAGTCGGGTGGTCGCCCTCGTGCCATGAGGGCACGGACAAGGGGCGACCGAGCGATGTCAGTGACTGTCATCAAACGTAACACCTGATGTCAGTGACTGTCGTCGAATCTCGTCGACCGATGTCAGTGACTGCCGTCGAGTACGATGCCGGGCATGGGTCGATGGCAGCCGGACGCGCGTGGCCGCCTCGCACGGGCGGCACTGGAGCTCTACGTCGAGCGCGGCTTCGACCGCACCTCGGTGGCGGAGATCGCCGAACGGGCGGGGCTGACGGAGCGGACGTTCTTCCGGCACTACGCGGACAAGCGCGAGGTGCTGTTCGCGGGGTCGAGCGCGCTCCAGGAGGTGCTCGCGCACGCCGTCGCCGAGGCTCCCGGGTCCGCCACCCCGCTGGACGCCGTCGCGGTGGCCCTCGAAGGCGCCGCGGCCGTGCTGGAGGAACGCCAGGAGCACGCCCGGCAGCGGCAGTCCGTCATCGACGCCAACACCGAGCTGCAGGAACGCGAGCTGATCAAACTCGCGTCGCTGTCCGGGACACTCGCGGAGGCGCTGCGCGAGCGGGGCGTCGACGAGGCCTCCGCGGGCCTCGCCGCGGAGGTGGGGATCGCCGTCTTCAAGTTCGCGTTCCGGCGCTGGGTCGACCGGACCGAGGAGAAGGAACTGGCCCAGTTCGTCCGGGAGGCGCTGGCCGGTCTGCGGGCCGTGACCGCGGACGCGTGACAGCGCGTCCCGGACGACCGGCCCCGAAGAACCCGAAGCCACCCTCGGCAGAGGGGGGCTCACCGTCCCGTCGTGTTGAACCGCGGACGGCTTCCCGGCCCGCGCACCGGGCCCGCCGGGGGAGAGGACCGTGTCCGCGGGCCGTGGGCCGGCCCGGGGACCGGGATCAGGGCCGGAGCACGATCTTGCCGTGGGTCCGCCGCAGTTCCAGCTCGCGGAACGCGTCCCGCACCCGCTCCAGCGGGTAGACACGGGCGATCGGTACCTCCAGCTCACCGCGCGCGGCGAGCCGGGCCAGCTCGCCGACCACCACCGCGGACGCCGCCGCGCCCTCCCCGTACGTATGGGCGCCGACCCTGGCCGCCGCCCGCCAGTCGCGGATCGTGTTGATCCGGTCGGGCCGCACGCCCAGCTCGACGGCCAGATCCACGTAGCCGTCGCCGAACGTGTCGATGAACGCGTCGACGCTCCCGCCTGCGGTCTCGCGGATCCGCTCGGCCACACCCTCGCCATAACCGAGCGGGACGACACCCTGATCCTTCAGCCAGGCGTGGTTCCGCTCGCTCGCCAGCCCGATCACCGTGGCCCCGCGCCGCCGGGCGAGCTGTACGGCGAGCGACCCGACACCACCCGCCGCGCCGGACACCACGACCGTGTCGGCCGGCCCGGGGTCCACCGCGAACACGGTGGCGTACGCGGTCGTACCCGCCACGTACAACGACCCGGCCACCTCCCAGGGCAGACCCTCCGGACGGGAGACCAGCTTCACGTCCTCCACCACGACGAACTCCGCGTGGCTCGCCCTGTCGTGCGTGAAGCCCAGGACCTCGTCGCCCACCGCGAAGCCGCGCACGTCCGGGCCGGTCCCCACCACGACCCCGGCCAGGTCGCTGCCCTGTCCCGAGGGGAACGTCGCCGGCCAGCGTTTGTGCCGCGCGCCCTCGCGGATCATCGCCTCGCCGGGCTGGATCCCGGCGGCGCGCACTTCGACCAGCACCTCCCCGGGGCCGGGTACGGGCCGCTCCACCTCCTCCACCCGCAGCACATCGATCCCGCCGTACTCGTGGAACCGCACCGCCTTCATCGCGCGATCACCGTTCTTCCTCGCTCGGACAGACAACGGACAGACGTCGGGCAGACGTCGGGCAGACGTCGGGCAGCGACACCCCGCAGCGGCCGGAGGCCGACGGTGCCGTCGGCCTCAACAGCGGCAGGACGGGGCTGTGTTCCCGAGATCGAGCATCCGAGAGCGCGTTCAGCGACCTTGAGGCCGGCCTCGGCACGGGCTCGGTGAACGGACACGTCGAGGCCGGCGGTCCTGTCATGCTGGCTTTCCTGGAGGGGAGGACTTCATGTCAACGGACCCCGGCACAGCCCTGTCTGCCGAGAGACCATGGTTCGCGGCCAACGAAATCCTGGCGTTCGTCGTGGAGTTGGCCGCGCTGGCCTGTCTGGCCTGGTGGGGATTCAGTACCGGTCACGGCTGGTTGCCCCACATCCTGCTCGGTGTGGGGACCCCTCTCCTGGCCGTCGTGCTCTGGTCGCTGTTCGCGGCGCCGAAGGCCCGGCTGCGGCCCGGGCTGCCCCTCGTCCTCCTCGTGAAGGCGGTGGTGCTCGGCGGTGGCGCGGCGGCCGTGTACGGGGTGGGGCATCCCGTCGCCGCCGTGGTCATGGCCGTCGTCGTGGTGGCGAACACGGCGTCGGCCGAGACTTTTCGCCGCAGCGCACCCGCCCCGTCCACAGGTCCGCAGGATGAGATCGGCTGACCGGCTGACCGAAGTCCGGCCCACCGGCAATCCGGCCCGCCGGAGTCCGGTCCACCGAAGTCCGGCCGAGGCCCACCCAAGCGGGCTCACGCACGGCGCGGCGGATCAGGCCTGGTATTCGGTGAGGTCGATCGCGTGGACGCTCAGGGGGAAGCCGTACTCGGGGTCCTCGATCGTCCTCTCCGGCTCCATGCCCAGTTTGCGGACGACGTTCAGCGAGGCCAGGTTGCCCGTCCGGTTGATGCTGATCACGCGGTCGAGGCCACGGTCCTGGAGGGCGAACTCCAAGGTGGCGTGGGCGGCTTCGGACGCGTAACCCTGGCCCCAGAACGGTGAGCCGAACCGCCAGCCGATCGCCACGGCGGGCATGACCTCGGGCAGGCGCTCGGGAACCGACAGCCCGGCGAACCCGGCCAGTTCGCCCGAGGCCAGCAGTTCGACGGCGAAGACGCCGAAGCCCTCCTCGTCCCATTCCTCCTCCCACCGCTCGATCTCCTCGGCCGTGGCGTCGAGGTCGCGCACCGAACCGTCGTCGATCCAGCGCATGACCGCGGGGTCCGCGTTGATGTCCGCCATGGGGGCGAGGTCGTCGTCGTACCAGCGGCGGAGGAGGAGGCGAGGGGTGTGGATCTCGGTCATGGTGCCCATCCTGCCCTACGGGTGAGGCACCGGTCGGCGGACGTACCTCCGGCGTTCCGTTCGGAGCCCCCGGGCCCGAGCGGGTCCTCGTTTCGGCCCCGTCGACCGGGGCAACCGGCCGTCATGGAGACCAACGACGGTACGGACGACGTGATCGAGACCCAGGGCGACGAGCACCACGTCGTCCTCAGCGCCGACACCAACGGCGACGGGAAGACCGACGTGTGGATGACCGACACGACGGGCGACGGCAAGGCCGATCTCTACCAGTTCGACACCACCGGTGACGGGCGGATCGACCTGACGATGGTCGAACGGGGCGACGAGCCGGGCGTGGACCGGGTCGTCGTCGAGGGCGACGGGGGCCACCCGCTGGAGGCTTGAGGCCATCGGCCTCCTGATGCCTACGGGGTGTCCCTCAGGGGCCGCAGGGCTGCGGCGCCCACGCGCAGGAGCGCGGACACGGGCGGCCCCACCCAACGGGTGAGTTCGTCCGGCAGCGCCGGGTCCAGCTCGATCGTCACCCGGACGTACCGCGTGTGCAGCCGCGCGACCTTGGTCTGCCGGGGCGCGGTGGTGTCCGGCTCCCGTTGCAGGGCGGCACGGTAGGTGTCCTTGCGCTGGTTCACATCGTGTCCTGACGCTTGACGAGTTCGTCCGCGAGATCCATGTACGCCGATCCCTTGACCGTGACAGGGCTGCCGAACGACTGGGAGTACAGGTCGAGTCGGGGAATGTGGGTGGACAGCACGTCGAAGCCGCGTTCCGTGAGCGCTTCGCGGGCGTCGGCGTCCGGACCGGTACGGGTGGCGTCCGGACGGTTCGTACGGTTCAGCAGGACGGCGGAGCGGGCCGGGCGGGGCCGCAGGGACTGGACGTCGCCCATCTCGCGGCCGATGGGCGCCATGCGGTCCAGCTCGATGGGGGCCGGGGTCACCGGCACGATCCACTCGCTCGCGTACCGCATGACGCTGCGGGCGATGTGGGCGTGGTCCTCCAACTGCGGGGCGTCGAACACCACGGCCCGTCGGTCGCCGAGGAAGTCGTTCACGCGCCGGTGCACGTCGCCCACCGGCAGGGAGACCACGGGGAAGGGGAACCCTCCCGCCAGTTCGCTCCACCGCAGCGCCGAGGACGCGGGGTCGGAGTCCACCAGCAGGGGTGAGAGGCCCGATTCGTGCAGTGCGTGGGCCAGCCACACCGCGCTCGTCGTCTTGCCCACTCCGGGTTTCAGGTTCACAAAGGCATAGCTCATCGACACAGGGAGCCACGCTAGTGATCGCGGGGGACCGGTGGTCGGCCGAGCGGGGCCACCGTCGCGTCGTTCACCCGGCCGTGCCGGTGATTCATTCCGATGGACCAACGCGAGCCGTCCGCTCGACGCGTTGTGCTCCCGCACAACCCCGGCCCGCGAACGCTGTGCACCCGCCTCGGGGACGTGCCATCGCCTGTACGCGCCGCTGTGCGGCTGATGCCATGCCCGGCATGTCGTCCGCATCGCCCACGTTTCCCGTGTCTCCCGTGTCCCCCGTGTCTCCCGTGTCCCCCATGTCTCCGGTGTCCCTCGCCTCCTCGTCCGCGCTGCCGGGAGACGGGGAGTCGTTCGCCGTCATGGTCTTCCTCGGCTTCGTCGCCGTGTCCCTGCTGCTGTGCGGCCTGGCGGCCGCCGACCTGGACGACCCCGAGCACTTCTACGCGGGCGGCGGCGCGGCCTTCGGACCGGTCGGAGGCGGGCTGGCCGTCGCCGGTGACTACATCTCCGCGGCCACCCTGCTCAGCACCACCGGCGCGGTCGCCCTCGACGGGGCGGACGGCGTCCTCTTCGCCTGCGCCACCGTCGTCTCGCTCTGGCTGGTGATGCGCATCCTGGGTGAACCCCTGCGCCGCAAAGGGGTGTTCACCCTGGGGGACTTCCTGGCCGACCGGCTCGGCACCCCCTCCGTACGCCGGGCCCTCGGTGTCGCCTCCCTCGTCGTCCTCGCTCCGCTGCTCCTGGTGCAGCTCTCCACCGCCGGACGCGTCATGGCGGCCATGTTCGGGCTCCCGGACGGCGCGCTCACCGGGTGCACCGTCGCCGGAGGGACCCTGATGGTCTGCTACGCCGCGTTCGGCGGGATGCGCGGCGTCGGACACGTGCAGATCCTGAAGGTCGGTGTGGCGCTCACCGCCATGCTGCTCCTCGCCGGGGCCGTCCTCGCCCGGTACGGCTGGTCACCGGCGGCCCTCTTCGGCGCCGCCCGGGAGCACTCCGGAGCGGGTGCCGACTACGCGCGCCCCGGACTCCACTTCGGGCACTCCGTCGCCGGGCGCCTCGACCTGATCGGCTTCGCGGCCACGCTCCTGGTCGGTGCCGCCTGTCTGCCGCACATCACCATGAGGCTGCATCCGGTCCGGGAGGCCCGCACCGCGAGGCGCGCCGTCGGCTGGGCGGTGGGCCCCGTGGCGGTGGTGTGCGCCGGGGTGGTGGTGGCCGGGCTGGGTGCCTGCGCCCTGCTGGGCCGGGGGCCCGTGAGGGCCGCCGATCCCGGGGGAGCGACCGCTCTGTTGATGGTCACGGGCGCGCTCGACCCGGTCGCCGGGGGTGCCCGGCACAGCATGCTGTTCGCGGTCGTCGCCTGCGCCGTCTTCGTGACCACCCTCGCGGCCGTCGCGGGCATCACCCTGGCGGCCGCCTCCAGTCTCGCCCGCGACTTCGGCGGGCGGCCCGCCCACGGGAGCGGGGGCCGTTCGCCCGCCGGAGAGATCCGCCGGGCACGGCTGGCCATCGTCCTGGTCGGCGCGGTCGCCGTCGTCGTGTCGGCGGCCCTCGGGGACCGCGGCAGGATGACGCTGATCTCGCTGTCGTTCGCCGTCGCGGCCTCGGTGCTCGCCCCGGTCCTGCTGTACGCACTCTTCCTGCCCGGCCATTCGGCCACCGGGGTGCGCTGGACCGTCTACGGGACCCTGCCGGTCGTCGTGCTGCTGCTCGCGGGGTCGCCCGCGGTGTCGGGCACCCCGTTCGCGGTCTTCCCCGGTCACGACTTCCGCTGGTTCCCGCTCCAGACGCCGGGGCTGATCAGCATTCCGGCCGGCTTCCTGCTCGGGCTCGTCGGCCGCACGCGCACACGGGGCGGCGCTCCCCGGCCTTCCTGGCCGCGGTCCTCAACCGCCGTGGGTGCGCGGCCTCTTGACGGAGCTGGTGCAGACCTTTAGCGTCACGGAACACAAAGTTCACGGATGAACTTCCCGTTCATGTGTGTGAACCTCGCCTTCCCCCACCGTCTGTTCCACCCGACCAGACGAAAGGCCGTGACCATCATGACGAACGAACGACCACGTAAGCGAACTCCAGCCACGCGTACCGGACTTGCCGCTCCTCGGCTCCTGACGACGGCCACCGTCGCGGGCCTCGTCGCCGCGGCCACGGTCCTGGGGACCTCCAGCGCCGGCGCCGCCGACCCGAAGGTCGCGCCCGGCGGCAACTTCGACCTGTCGGTCTGGCAACTCCAGGAGCCCGTGGGCTCACCGGGCTCGCCCACCACCATCTCCTCCGCCCGGCTACAGGGGGCGAACGGCTACCAGGACGCGTACTTCTACACCGACACCCGTGACGGCGCGATGACGTTCTGGGCACCCGAGAAGGGTGTCACGACACCCAACTCCTCCTACGCCCGCTCCGAACTGCGGGAGATGAACCGCGGCGGCAGCGCGGCGGACTGGTCGCTGAGCGGCAACCACCGGCTGAGCGCGACGTTGCGGGTGGTGTCGGTCACCTCCAACGTGTGCGTCGGCCAGATCCACCTCGGCTCCGGCGGATCGTCCACCAAACCGCTCGTGGAGCTGTACTACCGCGCGAGCGGTGACATCGTCGTCGGTACCGAGAACTCTCCGTCCGGCGGGCAGACGACCCACACGGTGGGACATGTGGCCGTCGGCAAGACCTGGACCTACACGATCGCCGTCTCCGGCGGGAACACCATCGACCTGACCGTCAACGGCGGCACCACGCACTACGCGATCCCGTCGTCGTTCTTCCCCTACAAGCAGTACTTCAAGGCCGGCTCGTACAACCAGTCGTCCTCCGGGAGCACCACGAAGGGGGCACGGGTCGCCTTCTACGGCCTGAACGTCTCGCACGGCTGACGGGTGCCGGACCTGACGGAGGGGGTGAGCCCGGCACCGTGCCGGGCTCACCCCCTCCGTCATGGGAACGACCTGTCAGGGCGACGGCCGGTCAGAGCGACGTCATGACGTGCTTGATCCGGGTGTAGTCCTCGAAGCCGTACGCGGAGAGGTCCTTGCCGTAGCCGGACTGCTTGAACCCGCCGTGCGGCATCTCGGCGACGAGCGCCATGTGGGAGTTGATCCACACACAGCCGAAGTCGAGCTTCCTCGACATGCGCATCGCCCGCGCGTGGTCCTTGGTCCACACCGAGGAGGCCAGCGCGTAGTCGACGCCGTTGGCGTACGCGACGGCCTGGTCCTCGTCCGTGAACGACTGCACGGTCATGACCGGGCCGAAGACCTCGTTCTGGACGATCTCGTCGTCCTGCCTCAGCCCCGAGACCACGGTCGGGGCGTAGAAGTAGCCCTTGTCGCCGACCCGGTGGCCACCCGCCTCGACCCGCGCGTGCTCGGGCAGCCGCTCGACGAAGCCGCTGACCTGGGCGAGCTGGTTCGCGTTGTTGAGCGGCCCGAACAGCACGTCCTCGTCGTCCGGCAGGCCGGTCCTCGTCTCGGCGGCGGCCTTGGCGAGCGCGGCGACGAACTCGTCGTGGACCGACTCGTGGACCAGGACGCGGGTGGCGGCCGTGCAGTCCTGACCGGCGTTGAAGAAGCCGCCGACCACCAGGTCCTCGACCGCCTTCGCCAGGTCGGCGTCCTCGAAGACCACGGCCGGGGCCTTGCCGCCCAGCTCCAGGTGGACCCGCTTGACGTCCTTGGCCGCGCTCTGCGCGACCTGGATGCCGGCGCGCACCGAGCCGGTGATGGAAGCCATCGCCGGGGTCGGGTGCTCCACCATCAGCCGGCCCGTCTCGCGGTCGCCGCAGACGACGTTGAAGATCCCCTTGGGCAGGCCGAGCTCCTCCAGGACACCGCCGATGATCTCCGCGAGCAGCACGGTGGAGGCCGGGGTGGTGTCGGACGGCTTGAGGACCACCGCGTTGCCCGCCGCGAGCGCCGGGGCGAACTTCCACACCGCCATCAGCAGGGGGTAGTTCCACGGCGCGACCTGGGCGCACACCCCGACGGGCTCGCGGCGGACGATCGAGGTCATGCCCTCCATGTACTCGCCGGCCGAGCGGCCCTCGAGCATGCGGGCCGCGCCCGCGAAGAAGCGGACCTGGTCGATCGCGGGGCCGAGTTCCTCGCTGAGGGTGAGGTGCAGCGGCTTGCCGGTGTCGCGGCTCTCGGCGGCGACCAGTTCCTCGGCCCGTGCCTCCATCGCGTCGGCGATCCTCAGCAGCGCGCGCTGCCGCACCGACGGGGTCGCGTCGCGCCACACGGGGAACGCCGCGGCCGCGGCCGCCATCGCCGCGTCGACGTCGGCCGCTCCCGAGAGCGGGGAGGTCGCGTAGACGTCACCCGTGGTGGGGTCCACCACGTCGAGCGTCCGGCCGTCGGCGGCATCCGCGAAGGCACCGTCGACGTAGTTGCGGAACGTGCTGCTCATGGAACGTCTCTCCTGGTCAGGCGGTGGTACGGGGGGACAGGTGCTCGTGGACGGCGAGCCAGGCGCCGTCCTCGGAGCGGGCGAAGACGATGGTCTCCACGTCGTGGCTGAAGACCGCGGTGTCGCCGAAGGGCTGGACGAGCGGTGCCGACGAGACGCAGCCGAGGACGCGGAAACCGTCCTCCTCCACCCACCGCCGCCACAGGGCGCGGTACTCGGCCGTGGAGTCCAGGCGCTGCGGGGTGGTGTGGAAGACGAACGTCGCGTCCGGGGCGAAGGCGCCGAAGTAGTCGTCGAGGCGGCCCTCGGCGAAGGCGGCGACGAGCGCGTCCGCGGCGGCCCGGATCTCCTGGACGGTGGTGGTGCTCATGCACGGCTCCTGATCAGGGGCGCCCGGTGGTCAGGACCGGGCGCCCGGTTCGTTGGGGTGGCGGTGGGTCAGACGGCCGCGACGGGCTCGGCCGGCTTCTCCTCGGTGCCACCGGTGATCGGCGTGATCTCGGCGTCGGACGACGGGACGAAGCGGGGTCCGTCCGGGCCGAACACGGCGCGCGGCTCGGGGAAGAGCGTGAGCGTGGCGAGGTAGAGCACCACCGCGAGGGCGAGGCCGACCGGCAGCGAGATGTCCGCGCCGTTCGCGAGGTTGCCCAGCGGGCCGACGAACTGGCCCGGCAGGTTGGTGAACAGCAGGGCCACGACGGCGCTGACGAGCCAGGTGCCCATGCCGCGCCAGTTCCAGCCGTGCGCGAACCAGTAGCGGCCACCGCGCTGACGGCGGTTGAAGACCTGTAGCGCGTCCGCGTCGTACCAGCCGCGGCGGGTGACGAAGCCGAGCGCCATGACGACCATCCACGGAGCGGTGCAGGTGATGATCAGCGTGGCGAAGGTGGAGATGGACTGCGTGAGGTTCAGCGCGAAGCGGCCGATGAAGATGAACGCGATGGACAGGACGCCGATGAAGAAGGTGGCCTGGACGCGGTTGAAGCGCGGGAAGACGCTGGAGAAGTCCAGGCCCGTGCCGTAGAGGGACGTCGTGCCGGTGGACAGGCCGCCGATCAGGGCGATCAGGCACAGCGGCAGGAAGTACCAGCCGGGGGAGATCGCCAGCAGTCCGCCGACGTAGTTCGGGGCGGCCGGGTCGACGTACTTCTCGGCCTTCGAGGCGATGATCGACGCGGTGGCCAGGCCGAAGAGGAACGGCAGCAGGGTGGCGATCTGGGCGAGGAACGCGGCGCCCATCACCCGGCGGCGCGGGGTGTTCGCGGGGATGTAGCGGGACCAGTCGCCGAGGAACGCGCCGAAGGAGACCGGGTTGGAGAGCACGATCAGAGCGGCGCCGATGAAGGACGGCCAGAACAGCGGGTCGGCGGTCGAGGCGAAGGCGCCCGCGTAGCCGGGGTCGAAGTCACCGGCGAAGGCGAAGGCGCCGAGCACGAAGAGGGCCGAGGCCGCCATCACCGCGATCTTGTTGACCAGCAGCATGAAGCGGAAGCCGTAGACGCAGACGACGAGCACGAGACCGGCGAAGACCGCGTACGCGATGCCGTACGTGAGGTCCGACTCGGGGACGTGGACCAGCCGGTGCGCGCCGCCGACGAGCGCGTCTCCCGAGGACCACACCGAGATCGAGAAGAACGCGATGGCGGTGAGCAGGGAGAGGAAGGAGCCGACGACCCGGCCGTGCACGCCCAGGTGCGCGGAGGACGAGACGGCGTTGTTCGTGCCGTTGGCCGGGCCGAACAGCGCCATCGGGGCCAGCAGCAGCGCACCCGCGACCAGGCCGAGGACGGTCGCCGCGAGCCCCTGCCAGAAGGAGAGACCGAAGAGGATCGGGAAGGCGCCCAGCACACAGGTCGCGAAGGTGTTGGCGCCGCCGAAGGCGAGCCGGAACAAGTCGATCGGCCGGGCCGTGCGGTCCTCGTCCGGGATGCGCTCGACGCCGTATGTCTCGATTTCGGTGACCGATGTCGTCACGGCCCCTCCAATCTATGTTTATGCACCACTCAAATGTCGGCACCCACAGTGTGAGGCCCCCGGTGACCTGCGACAATGGTGGGTGTCACAGATGCGTACGATGTCATTTGTGGCCAGCGACAAACTCACGATCCAGGACCTGCTCTCCTCGCCGGCGCTCCAGCTCTCGCTGAAGGCCGGCGGCGGCCTGGACCGGTCCGTCTCCTGGGCGCACGCCAGCGAGCTCGTCGACCCGACGCCCTGGCTCCTGGGGGCCGAGCTGATCATGACCGCGGGCCTGGCGATCCCCCGGACCGCGGCGGAGCAGCGCGCCTATCTGGAGCGGCTGGACGACGCCGGGGCGTCCGGTCTCGCGCTCTCGGCGCAACTGCACATGCCGCCGCTGCACGACGCGTTCTTCCGGGCCGCCGAGGAGCGGGACTTCCCGGTCCTCGAGGTGCCGCTCGCCGTCCCCTTCATCGCCGTCGCCCAGGAGGTCGCGGCCTCGGCCCAGGAGGAGGCCCGGCACCGGCTGGGCGCCCAGCTCCAGGTCTTCGGCGCGCTGCGCCGGCTGGTCACGGAGGACCTCGACACCCCGACCCTGCTGCGCCGTCTCGAAGGGCTGTCGGGCTACGACGTCTTCCTCTGCACGCCCCAGGGGCGCCCGCTCCTGCCCGGCGTCCCCGTACCGGACCCGGCCGTCCTGCCCGCCTCCGTCGACGCCCCGCCGACGATCCCCGGCGGATTCGTCCTCCCCGTCCCCGCGCCCGGCGGTCCCGCGGGCTTCCTCGTCGCGTACGAGCGCGAGGGTGCCCGGCCGGCGGGACTCGCCGTCGTCCAGCACATCGCCACCGTCGCGGCGCTGCGGCTGGCGATGGTGCGCAACGAGCGCGAGACGCTGCGCCGCGAGGGGGCGGAGACGTTCGCCGAGCTGTTGCAGGAGGTGCTCGACCCGGAGGCCGCGCGCCGCCGGCTCGCCCGGCACGCGATCGAGGGCGACACCGTGCTGCTCGTCGTGCGCCGTACCACCGACGAGGCGCTGCTGCGCTGTCTGGAGGACCGGCCGCACCTGCTGCTCACCCGGGGCGAGGACCGCTATGTCCTCGGAGCGCCGGAACTGGCGGCCGCCGTCGGCGCGCTGCCCGCCGTGGCGGCCGGGGCGAGCCGGCCCTTTCCGCCGGGCGCCGCGCTGAAGGTCGCCCAGCGCGAGGCCCTGTGGGCGGTGTCCAAGGCCGTCGAGTCGGGCCGCGCGGTCGTCCACTACGGCGACGACGGGGCGGGCCGGTGGCTGCCGGACGACCCCGCCGTCCTGGCGGCGCTGGTCGAGCACGTGCTCGGTGACGTGCTGCGGTACGACGAGAGCCACGACTCGCGGCTGCTGGTCTCCGCCCGCACCTGGATGGAGCGCGACCGCCGCACCGAGACGGCCGCCGCCGCGCTGCACATCCATCCCAACACCCTCGCCTACCGGCTGCGCCGTTTCGGCGCGCTCGCGGACCGTGATCTGACGTCGACCGGGGCGCTGGCCGAGGTCTGGCTCGCGATCCAGGCGGCGGGAGCACTGGGGCTGACCGACTGAGCGGGCCGTCGTACGCGTCCCGCGCGTCCGGGGCGCGGATCACCCCTCGCGCCGCGCGACCGCCTCGACCAGTCGCGTGATGTCGGCGAGATCGGCCTCGAACTCGGTGGTGAGGTCGAGAGGAAGGCCCAGCCACGGCCCGAGGGCCTCGTGGCCGGGAAGTTCACCGTCGTCCAGGTGACCCCGGCGGCCGCGCGGGTCGCCCGCACCGGGAGCGAAGCGGCCCGAGGCCTCGGAGGCGGCGAAGCCGATGACGAAGGTGCTGATCAGCCGTTCCAGCCGGGGCACCTGGGGCTCGGGGACCCCGGCCTCGATGAGCGCCGTGTAGATGATGTCCACCGCACGCAGGCCGTCGGGGGTCACGGCCGGCCGTGAGAAGAGCAGGTGCGCTGCCCAGGGGTGCCGCTGGGTCACCCTCCGGGCCGCGTGCGCGAGGGCGCGGAGCCGTTCGTCCCAGGTGCGCTCCTCGGCCGGATCCGTCGGCAGCAAAGCGGTGAGCAGCCGTCCGACCATGCCGTCCAGCAGCGCCGCCTTGTCCTTGACGTGCCGGTACAGCGCCATCGGTGTCACCCCGACACGATCGGCCAGGGCGCGCATCGAGACGGCGTCGACCCCGTGCTCGTCGGCGATGGCCACGGCGGCGTCCAGGATCTCTTCCCGTCTCCCACTCATGGGTCTACAGTGTAGACGTATACGGTGTAGACGTGTACGTCGTAGATCTCACGAAGGACGGATGATGCTGATCGCAGAGGGACTGGTGAAGCGCTACGGGCCGCGCCGCGCGCTCGACGGCTTCGACCTGACGGTCCCGGCCGGGGAGATCGTGGGCCTGATCGGTCACAACGGCGCGGGCAAGACGACGTTCGTGGAGACCGTCTCCGGTCTCGTACGTCCCGACGCGGGCCGGATCACCGTCGCGGGCCTCGACGCGCTGCGCGACGGCCGGGCCGCGCGGCGCTTCCTCGGCGTGGCCCCGCAGGAACTCGCCCTGTACGGCAGCGTCACCGTCCGCGAGAACCTGCGGCTGTTCGCCGGACTGGCGGGGTTCCGCGGCCGGCGCGGGGACGCGGAGATCGCCCGGGTCCTGGACGAGCTCCGCCTGGCGGCCGTCGCGGACCGGCCCGTGGCCGCCCTGTCCGGAGGCCAGCGCCGAAGGGTCCAGGCGGCCACCGCCATGGTCGGCTCGCCACCGCTCCTCCTGCTGGACGAGCCGACCGCCGGAGCCGATCCGGAAACCCGCTCGGCCCTGCTGGGCGCGGTCAGGGCCCGGGCCGAAGCGGGCGCGGCCGTCGTCTACACGACCCACTACCTGCCGGAACTCGTCGACCTCGACGCCACGCTGGCACTCGCGCGGGCCGGACGGATCATCGCGCGCGGCACGCAGGAGGAGCTCACCCGGCACCTGCCCGGCGAACTCAGGGTCACCTTCGCCGACCCGGCCGAGCCCGAACTGCGCCGGCCGACCACGGACCCCGGCGCCGATCTGGCGGCCCTGCTCGCGTCCGGCCGTACCCCCGTGTCCGTCGACGTGCGCCGCCCCGGACTGGACGACCTCTACCGTTCCATGGAGACCGCGGATCCCGCGACCGCCGCGACGCGCACGGAGGTCCGTGATGCCGCGTGAGTCCGCCGCCCGCCTGTGGGTGCTGATACGCCACAACGTGCTGCTGATGGCGCGAGAGCCCGGCCCGCTCCTGAGCCGGATGATCCTTCCGCTGGTCTTCGTCACGCTCCTGCGGCCGCTCTACACGGCCGGGCAGGGCGAGAGCGCCGGCACGGAACAAGCGGTCGTCGGCACGCTGGTCACCTTCTCGCTGCTCGCGCTCGGCATCTGCGGCAGCGCCATCCTGACCGAACGTCTCGGCCGCACCTGGGACCGTCTGCGCGGAACCGTCCTGCGTCCCGCCGAACTGCTCGCGGGCAAGGCGGTCCCGGCCCTCGCGGTCCTGCTCGCCCAGCAGTTCACCGTCGTGGGCTTCGCCGTGTGCGCCTTCGATCTGTCCGTCCCGCACCCGTTCCTGCTGCTGGGCGTCCTGCTCAGCTGGAGCTGGGCGCTCCTCGGACTCGGCGCCCTGCTCGGCGTGCTGGTCCGCAGCCTGGGCGCGCTCTCGGCCGCCTACGACATCGGAGGCATGCTGCTGAGCAGTGTCGGAGGCGCGCTCGTCCCGCTCGCCGCCCTGCCGGCCTGGGCCGCGGACGTGGCCCCGGCCTCGCCCGGCTACTGGGCCGTCCGCGGCATGCGCGCCGCTCTCGCCGGGGACGCGTACGCCGTGGCGGAGTCCTGCGGCACGCTCCTCTGCGTGGCGCTGGTCTGCGGCGTTGCGGCATCGGTCCGACTGGTGGGCCGCGGTGGACGGCTCGTGGCGCTCTGAGGCGTTTCGCCGGACCGCCGGACCGGTGTGTCGCCGGCTCGTGCGCGGTTGCGCCGATCGAGCCGCCGCTCCCGGACCGGACACCGGTGAGAGGTGGACCGGCACGCGGCCGGGGCCCGCGGAGAGGACCCCGGCCGGCGAGCCCGGTCATGGCCGGCCGGCGTCGGGCCGGGAGGGACGCGGTCGCCGACGGCACCAGCCGTCGTCGCACCCGTACGGCGCTCAGCCGCGCGCGCCCCTCGTCAGGAACTCGTAGCCTTGGTCCATGGCGGAAGCCACATCCGACGGCGGGCCGGACAACAGCCGTGAAAAGGGTGAAGTCTCCGGGCGAACCGCTTCCGGCGGCTCGGCACCCACGGCCCCGCGGCCGGGAGTGACGCCGCAGCCGTCCAGCTCCCCGCATGGGCCAAAGCCCTCGGCTGGTGCGGTGTCGCCGGGCTGATCTACCTGCTGATCTGTGCCGTGAGCATCATCAGTCGCGGCTTCGCGGGGCTGGGCAGCGACGCGGCGCACACCATGTTCGCCTTCGCCGCGCACCCGTGGGTCGGGCTGAGCGTCGGGATCCTCGGTACGGTCCTGATCCAGTCGTCGACCACGACGACGGCCATCGCCGTCACCGCCGTGGGGTCGGGCGCGTTGCCGATCCAGGGCGCGATCCCGATCATCCTGGGCGCGAACGTCGGCACCACCGTGACGACGAGCCTGGTCGCACTGACCTTCATCGGCAACCGGACGGAGTTCCGCAGAGCGCTGGGCGCCTCGACCGTCCACGACTTCTACAACTGGCTCGCGCTGCTGGTCTTCTTCCCGATCGAGCTCATCCGGCATCCGCTGAAACGCATCAGCGGGACGCTGACCGACGCGCTGTACGGCGCGGACTGGCTGCCGAACCCGGCCCACTTCAACTTCGTCCGGGCGGCCACCAGACCGGTGGAACACGGAGTGATCCACGCGACCTCGCACGTCAGCAGCACACTGGGTCCGCTGTTCACCATCGTGATCGGCGCCGTGCTGATCCTGGTCGCCGTTCGTTACCTGGGAAAGCTGCTCAAACTGCTCATGGTCGGCAGGGCCCGCGACGTTCTGATCAAGGCCGTCGGCCGCAACCCCTACCTCGCCATGGCGTCAGGCATGGGAGCGACCGTCGTCACCCAGTCCTCGACCATCACCACGTCCGTGCTGGTCCCCTTCGCCGGAACGGGCATCCTGACACCGGCGCAGGTGTATCCCGTCGTCGTCGGCTCCAACCTCGGCACGACGTTCACGGTGGTCTTCGCGGCGTTCGCGGGCGTCGGACAGGACGCGAAGATCGGTCTGCAGGCGGCCTTCGTGCATCTGATCTACAACCTCTTCGCGATCGTCGTGATCTACGTGATCCCGTTCCTGCGCCCCGTGCCGCTGTTCTGCGCCGAGACCCTCGCCCGCGTCGCCTCCGAACGCCGGTGGGTCCTCGCCGTCTACCTCGGCACCGTCTTCATCGCGCTGCCCGCCCTGGTCATCGTGCTGGTGGGCGTGCTCTGAGCACGGCGGAGAGTCCGTGCTCGGTGAACGGGCCTGACGACCCCGCCCGGGTCAGAGTTCCGGAGCGGGGCCGCCAGGAGTCCTCGGGCCGACGCGGTGCGTCAGCCCGGTGTGCGCCTCGATCGGCCGGTGTGCGACTCGGTCAGCCGGTGTATGCCTCGATCTCCGACAACTGGCCGGCGGGCCAGCCGGTGTTGCCCGTGATGAGCACGCGCAGATAGCGGGTGGGGGTGCCGGACAGGGTGACGGTCGCCGTGTTGCCGCCTGCCGGATCGAAGGTGTGGCCGGCCGACGCCTTGAGAGTGCTGAACGCGGTGCCGTCGGTGCTGCCCTGGATGCTCAGGGTCTGGGTGCGCGTGGCCCACGCGGCGGCCGGAGGCAGTTTGAGGACGACCCGCCTGACCGCCTCGGCGGTGCCCAGATCGACGGTGACGGACTGCGGGAAGGCGTTGTTGGCGCTCTCCCAGTAGCTGTTCGCGTTGCCGTCCACGGCGTTGGCCGCGGGGTAGACGTCCGTATGGCTCGACTCGGTGACCGGCCGGTTCTTCGCGAGGTTCACGGTGGGGTCGGTGGGCGGGTCCGTGGGGGGATCGGTGGGCGGATCGGTCGGCGGGGTGCCGCCGCCGGGCACCCCGCCGTTGGTCCACTTCGGGTCCGGCCAGGTACCCGTGCAGGCCGGCGGGTCGGCGTACCAGCCGCTGTTGCCCGTCCCCCGCGTGATCCGGAAGCCGGAGCCGACGCAGTTGTGGATCGGGTTGGACTGGGCGATGTTCGTGGCCGTGACGTCGTTGAAGGAGGCCGAGCCCGGGGCCTGGATCTGGAGTGCGTAGGTGCCGGCCCCGTCGATCCGGACATGGTCGAAGCGCAGCCCGTTCGTGGCTCCCTCGATGTTCATGATCGCGGCGTAGGAGCTGTCGAGGATCTCGCTGTCGGTGACGTCGACGGTCGCGTTCAGGGGTTCGTTGAGCCCGCTGAACCAGACCGCGCCGACCCCGAACTGCCAGTTGTAGTCGTTGTTCCCGGCCCGTATCAGGGTGTTCCTGGCGGCCGTGATGGTGCCCGAAACGGCAGTGCCCTGACCGGAGTTGACTCCGGGATAGCGGTTCGCGACATGCAGGCCACCGCCGTTGGTGACGGTGTCGGCCATGACGTTGTCGGAGAGGGTGATGTCCTTTCCGCCGTACGTGACGATGTTGTTCGCGAGGATCGGCAGGACCACGGTGTCGAAGGTGAACTTGTTCTTGACGTTGGGGACGTTCTCCGCCCACATCGCGAGACCGTCGTCACCCGTGTTCCGTACGAAGGTGTTGGTGACGGTGGAGTTGGTGACACCCATGTGGAAGTTCACGCCGTCCGCGGTCTGATCGAGGATGCGGCTGTTCTTGACGGTGAAGTTGTCCATGGGCCCGTCCATCCAGGCCCCGCATTTGGTGTGCTGCATCCATACGTTGTCGACGGTGGAGTCGGACAGCGCGCCGCCGATGGCGTTGACCTGGTCGTCGTCCACGCGTTCGCGGATGTCGCCCATGATGGCGAAGTCCTTGAGGGTGACGTTCCTGCTGCCGCCCTGACCGGCGTACTTGCCGTAGACGCCGACGGCTTTGGACCGGTCCACCGGGTCGCGGCCGGTGAGGACGCTGTACCAGGGGCCTGCCCCGGCGAGCGTCACCTGGTCGACGACGATGTGATCGCGGACCTGGAAGGTGCCCCGCGGGATGTACACGGTCCTGCCCTGCGCCCTGCCCGTGTCGACGGCCGCCTGGATCTTCGCGGTGGAATCCGTCGCGCCGGTCGGATCCGCGCCGAAGTCGCCGACGACGTCGAGGGCTCCGGACGGTTTCCCGATCGGCGCGCCCACCTGCTCGAAGTCGGCGAGGTCGATGGTGAACGAGGGCGACCCGCCCGTGGAGGAGACCTGGAGCCGCACCTTGCTGCCGGCCGGCAGTGTGGAGCCGAACATGGTGCGGGTCTCGTCGTAGAAGTGATGTGGGTCGGTGTCGCCGGGGTTGTTGTTGAAGGGGTAACCCCCGTAGTACCAGCCGTACTTGGAGGTCACCGGGACACTCTTGAGCCGGTTGCCGTCGACCGTGAGGTCGAGGCTCGCGTCGCGGCCGGTGCCGGCGGCGTTGTCGGGCAGTGAGTAGCGGAACGACATCGCGTCGGCCGGGGCGGTCAGCGTGAACTCGACGTACTCGCCCGTCGCGTCCAGTGTCACGGCCTGGCGGCCGGACGCCTCGGAGGGGAGACGACCGTAGAGCCGGTCCGGGCCGATGAGGGTGCCGTTGGTGGCGGCGTACTCGGCTTCCTGTTCCTTGAAGGGAACGGCCGCGCCCCGGCCGGAGATCCCGACGGGGGAAGGGGCGGGCACCCCCGCGGCGGCCGCGTGGGGGGCCAGTGCCACCGCGACGACGGTGCCGGCCGCGGCGAGTGCCAGTGACACGGACATCGCCGTGCCGCGTTGCAGGAATCTTCCATGGGGAGAGGGGGTCACAGGCGTGCGTCCTCAGGGCTCGTGGGGTGAGCGGACGCAAGAAGGCTAGGAGCGAAGGAAAGAGAAGTCTATGAGGCTGCGCAAAATTGATGCAGACTCCCGCAATTATTCAACAGTCTTGCCTTCGGGGCGGCCGTTGCCCTCGCGCCCGGCCGTCGGCCCGGCCGCCGGAACCTTGGCCGCGGCACCCGGCCTGGGAGTCCCGTCGACCGCCACGCAGATGCCGAAGACACGGTCGTGACCGGTCCAGCCGTTGACGTGGCCCCGGTTGTTGCTGATCTGCACCCGCTTCCGGGCGGTGTCGACGGAGGACACCAGGTGCAGGTACACGGTTCCGGCGACTCGGGCGAGGACGATGTCACCGACCGCGAGCTTCGACGGGTCGACCGGAGCGAGGGCCACGAGCTGCCGGCTGCGGATCAACGGGACCATCGAAGCGCCGCTCGGCCGGAACTCCACGGTCTCCCCGCCGGCGACCCTGCCCGCCACACCGTCCAACGCTCCCATGCGACGAGCGTGACAGGACCGGCCGGGCCGGCCCACCGAATTTCCGGGACCGGCTCGCACCGGCTCGCACCGGTTCCCCGGTGCCGGGACTCCGTGGACGACGTACGCGGGGACTCCGCATATCGCGGGCGTATCGAAAACCGCATACGCCACCGCAACTGCTCCTTCCCTTCACTGGGGAGCATGAGCCACAACGCATCCTCGTCAACACCCCGTCGCGTCGTCAGGGCCGTACTCCTGAGCCTGGCGGTCCTCGGAGTGGCCGGTGTCCTGTTCAGCACCCGGCGGATGCTCATGATGTCCGCCCCCAGATGCATGGCCGGGCGGTGGCACGGCTGCTACGACACCTTCAACGGCGTGATGCTCATGACGCTCGTCGCGGTGCCGCTCGCCGTGCTGGTGGCGTGGGCCCTCGCGTCCTGGCGGCGTGCCGCCGGCGCCGACTCGGCCCGGGCGTGGCGGTGGTCGCTGGCCGAGGTGGGCATGGTCCACGGGACGGTGCCGTTCCTGTGGCTGACCATGATGCCGGGCCTCGCGCCCGGCGTCGCTCCCCGCCGGGTCAGCCTGGTACCGCTGCGTGACCTGGTCACCATGGGGACGGGCGGGATCATCGGCAACCTGCTGGTCTTCGCGGCACTGGGGTTCTTCGCCCCCATGCGGTTCGCGTCCCTGGCGTCCGTGCCACGGGTCCTGGCGCTGGGGGCGGGCTGCTCGGTCCTGGTCGAGGTCGCGCAGTACGTGCTGTGGCTGGACCGGGTGTCCTCCGTGGACGACGTCCTGGTCAACGCGACGGGTGCGTTGCTCGCGGGGCTGGCGTCGCGCCATTGGTGGAGCACCGGGGCGGAGACCCCGTCGGACCGGCCCGGTCCCGTGCCGGCACCGGTGGGCTGAGCGTGCGCCCCGGGCGCGACGCGGTCGCGATACGCCGACGATACGGTGCGCTGCTTAGGCTTTCGGCATGCGTGTACTGATCGTGGAGGACGAGCCCTATCTGGCCGAGGCCGTCCGTGACGGTCTGCGGCTGGAGGCGATCGCCGCCGACATCGCGGGCGACGGGGACTCCGCCCTGGAACTGCTCGGCGTCAACTCCTACGACCTCGCGGTCCTCGACCGGGACATCCCCGGCCCCTCCGGCGACGAGGTCGCCCGGCGCATCGTCGCCTCCGGCAGCGGCATCCCGATCCTCATGCTCACCGCCGCCGACCGGATCGAGGACAAGGCCTCCGGGTTCGAACTCGGCGCCGACGACTACCTCACCAAGCCGTTCGAGCTGCGGGAGCTCGTCATGCGGCTGAGGGCGCTCGACCGCAGGCGCGCGTACGCCCGGCCGCCGGTCCGCGAGATCGCGGGCCTGCGTCTGGACGCCTTCCGTCGGGAGGTCTTCCGCGACGGACGGCACGTCGCCCTCACCCGGAAGCAGTTCGCCGTACTCGAAGTGCTCGTCGCCGCCGACGGCGGTGTCATCAGCGCCGAGGAACTGCTCCAGCGGGCCTGGGACGAGAACGCCAACCCCTTCACCAACGCCGTCCGCATCACGGTCTCCGCCCTGCGCAAACGGCTCGGCGAGCCCTGGATCATCGCCACGGTGCCCGGCGTCGGGTACCGGATCGACGCGGGCCCGGACACCTCCCACCTCGACGGCACCCATGAATAGGCGCCCGGTGCGCAGTGCCCGGCTGAAACTCACCCTCAGCTACGCCGGCTTCCTCTTCGTCGCCGGCACCCTCCTGCTGGCCGTGATGTGGGTGTTCGTGCTGCGCTGGCTGCCGACCGAGGACCCCAGGCTCATCCAGAAGACGTACGGCGCTGTGATCATCATGGGGCCCAACCGCTCCGACCTGCTGCGCGGCTTCGCCCCCGCCGCGGCCGTCGCGCTGGCCTTCCTCCTGGTGTTCGGCCTCCTCGGGGGATGGATCCTCGCGGGCCGCATGCTCTCGCCCCTCACCCGGATCACGGACGCGGTACGGACGGCCGGGAAGGGATCGCTGTCCCACCGCATCCGGATGAGGGGCCGCCAGGACGAGTTCCGCGAACTCTCCGACGCCATCGACTCGATGCTCGAACGACTCGAGTCCCACGTCGCCGAGCAGCGGCGGTTCGCCGCGAACGCCTCGCACGAACTGCGCACCCCGCTGGCGATCTCGCGGACGCTCCTCGACGTCGCCCGCAAGGACCCCACGGGGGACCGCGACGAACTGATCGAGCGACTGCACACCGTCAACGCGCGGGCGATCGACCTGACCGAGGCCCTGCTGCTGCTCAGTCGCAGCGACCGCGGAGACTTCCCCCGCGAGAGCGTCGACCTCTCGCTCGTCGCCGAGGAAGCCGCGGAAGCGCTCCTCCCCTTCGCCGAACAGCGTCGGATCGCGCTCGACGTCACCGGCGAGGCGGCCCGGACCAGCGGCTCCGCGGAACTCCTGCTGCGGATGGTGACGAACCTCGTCCAGAACGCCGTCGTCCACAACCTCCCCGAGGGCGGCACCGTGACTGTCCACACCGGGCGGGACGGCGACACGAGCGTGCTGCGGGTCGAGAACACGGGCAGCCGGCTCTCACCGGAACTGGTGTCGACCCTCACCGAACCGTTCCAGCGGGGAACGGAACGCGTGCACACCGACGAACACGCCGGTGTCGGCCTCGGCCTGGCCATCGTGGCGGGTGTCGTACGCGCCCACGGCGGGACGCTCGACCTCGCCGCCCGTCCCGCCGGCGGTCTCCTCGTCACGGTCCGGCTGCCCGGCACGCCGTGGAACCCGGCTGACGATTCCCGTCCGCCCCGGTGACAGCGCCGGGCGCGCGGATCATGCCGAATGATCGGCGCGGTGCGTGCCGGTGGCGGCCGGGTGGCGTGTCACCGTCCGCCTCAGGACACAGCGGCCGATCCGGGCGTCGTCAGCGCCCCCTGCGTACCCGGGCCGCCGCACGGGCCTCCGCCGCCTTGCGGGCGTCCGCGGCCTTGCGCGACTCCTTCGCGGGGCGTCCGGGACGCGTGCCCATGCCGCGGAAGGGCGCGTTGCCGGTGCTCGACTTCGGCGGTGTCGGCGGACGCCTGGCCCCGGTGACGGCGGTCAGCGCCGCCTCGCCCGAGCGCACCTGCGTGACGGTCGGGCGGATGCCGGCGTCGGACATCAGGCGGTTCACGTCACGCCGCTGACCCGGGGTGACGAGGGTGACCACCTTCCCGGACTCCCCGGCGCGCGCGGTGCGCCCGCCGCGGTGCAGATAGTCCTTGGCGTCGGCGGGCGGGTCCACGTTGACGACGAGGTCGAGCGCGTCGACGTGAATGCCCCGGGCCGCGACGTTGGTGGCCACCAGCACGGTGACCTCACCGTTCTTGAACTGGGCGAGCGTGTGCGTGCGCTGCGGCTGCGACTTCCCGCTGTGCAGGGCGGAGGCGCGGATGCCGCTGGCCCGCAGATGACGGGTGAACTGGTCCACACCCGCCTTGGTGTCCAGGAACATCAGCACCCGGCCGTCCCGGGCGGCGATCTCGGTCGCCGTCGCGTACTTGTCGGCGCCGTGGATGTTCAGCACGTGGTGTTCCATCGTGGTGACCGAGCCGGCCACCCGGTCGACCGAGGCGAGCACCGGGTCGTGCAGGTGGTCCCGTACGAGCTGGTCGACGCCCCGGTCGAGCGTGGCCGAGAACAGCAGCCGCTGTCCGTCGGGGCGCACCTGGTCCATGAGGTCCGAGACCTGGGGCAGGAAACCCAGGTCGCACATCTGGTCCGCCTCGTCCAGCACCGTGATCCGCACCTGGTCCAGGAAGCAGTCCCGGCGTGACACCAGGTCGGTCAGCCGTCCCGGCGTCGCGATGAGCACCTCGACGCCGGTCCGCAGGAGGGCCTGCTGCCGGTTGATCGACAGGCCGCCCACCACCGTCCCGAGCCGTACGTTCAGGGTCTGCGCGTACGGCTCCAGCGCGTCGCCCACCTGCTGCGCGAGCTCCCGGGTCGGCACCAGGACCAGCGCGAGGGGCCGCTTCGCCTCCGCCCGGCGGCCCGAGGTCCGGGCGAGCAGGGCCAGTCCGAAGGCCAGCGTCTTCCCGGAGCCGGTCCGCGCCCGGCCGAGGACGTCGTGTCCGGCCAGCGCGTCGGGCAGGGTCGCCGCCTGGATCGGGAAGGGCTCCGTCACCCCGAGCCCGGTCATCCTGTCCAGCAGCTCCGGGGGCAGGCCGAGGGCGTCGAACGACGCGGCGGGGGGCAGGCCGGTGGTGGAGCGGGACGGCGGTGCCGTGACGTCACCCCGCGGCGCCGGCTGGTGCCCGCCGACGTCGGAGGGGCCAGGGGCCGGCGGCTTCGCGTTCATGGGGAACCTTCCTCGGTCTGACGCCCGGAAACGCCCCGGGGCCCGTACCACTCGGCACGGGCCCCGGCGACTTCGAAGCGTGCTCCCCACTTTACCAGCGGGCCCACGGGCGCCCGGCCGGGCCGGTGACCGGGCCCGGTCCTGCGGTCGCCGTCGGCCGCGCGGCGGACCCTGCCGCCCGTCGGACCGCCGCCGGTGTGACCTTCTTCCTTGCCAATCGCGCACCGGTGTGAGAAGCATCTGCGAACGAGTCTCCGAAGAACTGTTATTCGAGGTTCCGCGGGCGGTCTCCCATGCAACGGCAGCATCGTTCGGAGTCGAGGACAGGGAAGTTTTCATGAGGAGACAGCACGGGGTGGAGCCGGCGGAACTGGTGACCGCCGCCCGATCGGGGGACCCGGCGGCCCAGGACGCCCTGGTCGGCGCCTATCTCCCCTTGGTCTACAACATCGTCGGGCGCGCGCTGAACGGCTCCGTCGACGTCGACGACGTCGTGCAGAACACCATGCTCCGCGCCCTGGACGGGCTGGACGGCCTGCGTACCCCGGAGAGCTTCCGCTCCTGGCTCGTGGCGATCGCCATGAACCAGGTCCGGGCGCACTGGCGGGACCGGCAGGACGCTCCCGGCGGAGTGGAGGAGGCGGAGGACCTCGCGGACCCCGGCGCCGACTTCGTGGACCTCACCATGGTGCGGCTCCAGCTTTCCGGCCAGCGGCGGGAGACCGCGCTGGCGACCCGCTGGCTCGAACCCGACGACCGGGGCGTGCTCTCCCTGTGGTGGCTGGAGTGCGCGGGTGAAGTGACCCGGACCGAGATGGCCGAGGCGCTGGAGCTGTCGCCGCAGCACACCGCGGTCCGGGTGCAGCGGATGAAGGCACAGCTGGAGACGGCCCGGGGGGTCGTACGGGCCCTCGCCGCGCGCCCGGCCTGCGAGGAACTGCGGGGCGTCCTCGCCTCCTGGGACGGCCGGCCCTCGGCGCTGTGGCGCAAGCGGATCGCCCGGCACGCCCGCGACTGCGTCCGCTGCTCCGGCCTGTGGAGCGGACTGATGCCCGTGGAGGGACTGCTGGCCGGACTGGCGCTGGTCGCCGTGTCACCGGGGCTGACCGCAGCGCTGCGGAGCGCTTCGGACGGGATGGCCGCCACGGGTTCGGCATCGGGGACCGGGGCCGCCGCGGGGCGCGGGGAAGCGGGCCCGGCGGGGGCCGGGCACCGGGCGTCCGGCGGGAGGACGGCCGCACGCGGTGAGGCGCGCCGGCGCCGACGTGTCCGGCGCCGGGCCCTGGGCGGAGCCCTCGTGGCGATCTGCGTGGCGGGCGGCGGCTTCTGGTACTTCGACCTCGGGCCCGGATCGGGAACCGACGAGGCGTCTCCCTCGCGGACGGCGGGTGCCCCCGTCGCGGACCTCTCGGCATCCGACGCCTCCGGCACCGCTTCGGCGAAGGCCACCGCCACGGCGTCGGCCTCTCCGTCGCCCTCGCCGTCCGCGTCGAAGAAGGCGAAGGCCAAGGCCAAGGCCTCCAAGACACCTCGCCCCGCCGAGCCGAGCAGGTCGGCCGCAGCGTCCTCGGCCGCGCCGACCCGTCGGGCGTCCGGTCTGGCGCAGCCGCAGTCGGCGCCCACGACCACGGTGGCGCAGGTGGTCGCGCTGGTGAACAAGGAGCGGGCGGCCGCCGGCTGCGGCCCCGTCACGGAGGACCCGCAGTTGGAGGACGCGGCTCAGGCCCACTCCGCCGACATGGCCGCCCGGGACTTCTTCGAGCACACCAACCCCGACGGCGCCGACCCCGGCGAGCGCATCACCGCCGCGGGTTACCGCTGGTCCACGTACGGCGAGAACATAGCCATGGGCCAGCAGACCCCCGCGGCGGTGATGGACTCCTGGATGAACAGCCCGGGGCACCGCGCGAACATCCTCAACTGTTCGTTCAAGAACATCGGGGTGGGCGTGCACAAGGGGTCGGGCGGCCCGTGGTGGACGCAGGACTTCGGGGCGAAGCTGTGACGCCGGACGCGTCCTTCCGGTCCTTCCGGGCGGGAGTCCCACCGGTGGTGGCCGTACCGCCGGACGCACCTCGGGTGCGGAAACCCCTCAGGTGACGTGCCAGCCGGGTTCGAGGCGGTCGAGCAGGGCGTGGAAGGCTGCGTCGGCCTGTTCCCGGCCGCCCTCGGCCAGCGAGGCGACGAGCAGGCCGAAGGTCGCGTCGACCAGCAGGGCCGCCTCCGTCCGGGCCGGGGCCTCCCGCATGCCGAGGCCCCGGAAGGCGGAGGCGAGCAGGTCCGTCCACTCGGCCAGCACATCACGCAGGACGGGCCCGTACCGGTCGGGGTCGATCAGGCCGGCGGCCATGATCTCCATGTAGAGGGGGAGGGCCGGGCGGAGGTCGGGGGCGCCGAACCGCTGCCAGGTCTCCTCCATGAAACGGCGGATCCCCGCCGGGTCCCGCGGGGACTCGGCGGAGTCGAACACGGCCCGGGCCTGCACGAGCGGTCGCCTCTCGTCCAGGGCGAGCGCCTCGGCGACCATGCCTTCCTTGGTCCCGAAGTAGTACAGGAGCATGCGGTCGCTCGTGCCGAGGGCTCGGGCGAGCGGGCGCAGGGACAGTCCGGCGAGGCCGTTGCGCACCAGGTACGCGCGGACCCGGTCGGTCAGATCACGTCGTTTGGCCTGGTCGGACGGTCGTGCCATGGGAACTCCCGGCGACTGCGACGTGGCCGCTGCGCGGCCGTGTGACTCCAGACACATTCCATATGTGCCGGTATGTACTCTTGGAAAGGATTTTTACCGTAGCGATCGCTACATGCATATTTGTTATCGTGACGGGCGTTACGTGAACGCGTGACCTGACAATGTCCGGACCGGTCGTCGCCGACGGGTCCGTGCCGCTCAGCGGTGTGGTTGCCTTCAGCGCAGAAGGGACTGATTCCCATGGCCCCTGGGGCCATCGACCTCCTGGCGACCTCTCGCCGGGGGCGCTTCGCCCGGTTCTACCGCCGGTCCGAGGGGCAGGGGCACGAGGAAGCCATGAGACGCGGCGAGGAGAACGAGACGTCCGCGGAGGCCGCGCCCACCTCCTGGCTCGCCCGGAACCGGGCTCTCTGGTCGCGCGTGCTGGAGCCCATCCGCCCGTTCGACGCGCCCCGCGCCCGTGTCACCCCCTGGGAGGCCTCATGGCCCCTGTCGCGGGAGCTGACCTCGGCCCGCCGGGCTCGGCGTCTGGTGACGGCGCAACTGGACGAGTGGAATCTGGAAGAGCTGGCCGAGACCGCGGAGCTCCTGGTCAGCGAGCTGGTGACCAACGCCCTGCGCCATACGCGCGGCCCCCTGCGGCTCAACCTGTGTCTGCGCGGCGACCGCTTGCAGTGCGAGGTCGAGGACACGGAACCGCTCTGCCCCGTACGCCGCGAGGCCGACGCCGACGCGGAGGGCGGCCGGGGCACCGAACTGCTCGACCTGCTCGCCGAGAGCTGGGGCAGCACCTGCACGCCCACGGGCAAGACCATGTGGTTCGAGGTGCCGATGGAGACCGCGTCGTAGGACCGGCCGAGTTTCTCGGCGGTGATCGCGCCCGCCCCGCCGATCGGACGGCGGGCGGCGCCCCCCTAACGCCCTCGTCCCCGCCGGCGGGGGAACACCGCGCTGAAAGCCGCCGCCACGACCGTCCCGAACAGCAGCCCGTTCCAGGGGGCGCTCCCGAGCGAGTGATGGCGGACCTCCGCGTACGAGATGAGGCCGAGTCCGCCTCCCAGGAGGAAGAAGGCCCCACCGCGCAGCGCGAGCCGCCATCTCGGGTGCTCTGTCGTCGATGTCACGAGCGGAAGTGTCCCCCGCGGGGCGGCGAAGGCACGGCAAAGTCGGCGACCGCGTCGGCACCCTGCCCCGGCGAGCCGGGCGACGACCGGCCGGGCGCTCAGGTGCGGGCGGTCACCCGGGTGGACAGGAAATCGAGGAGCGCGGCGTTGAACCGTCCGGGCTGTTCGACACCGGGGAGGTGGCCGGCGCCCTCGATGACGGTCAGGGTCGCGTGCGGGACGAGCTCGTGGATGGCCTCGGCGTCGCCGACCGGCGTGTAGACGTCGTCGGCGCCGACGACGATCAGCACGGGGGACCGCACGGCGGCGAGCGTGTCCCGGTAGTCGGGACGTTCGGCCCGGCCGCGCAGGGCCGCCGCGGCACCGCGGGGATCGGTGGCGCGCATCATGCGCAGGACGTGCCCGGCGACGTCGGGCATCGCGGTGACGTTGTAGTCGGCGAGCATCTTGCCGATGACCTCGTCCGCGTAGCCGTCCATCCCTTCCGCCAGGAGACGGTCGGCCAGCCGGTTGCGGAAGGCCTTGCCGTCGTCCGTCTCGGCCGGCGCGGAGGTGTCCGACAGGACGAGCGCGCGGACGCGGTGGGCGTGACCGCGCTGCATCTCCATGGCGATCTGCCCGCCCATCGAGACACCGCCCACCACGGCCCGGTCGATGTCCAGGTGGTCCAGGAGCGCGACGAGGTCGTCGGCGAAGTCGGAGAGGTGCACGGTCCCGGCTTCCACCCCGCTGTCGCCGTAGCCGCGCAGGTCCGGGGCGATGACCCGGTGCCCGGCCGCGACGAGCGCCTCGGTCTGGGGGGCCCACAGGGACCGGTTGAAGGGGTGTCCGTGGATCAGCAGGACGGGCAGCCCGGCCGAGGAGCCGGTGTCGTCGTAGTGGAGCGTCGTACCCCGCAAGGCTGTGGAAGTCATGCCGGGCACCCTAGTCAAGATCGTCCCGAGGGGAGCCGGAGACGGGGACGGCCCGGCGCGAGCGCGAGGTCGAATCGCGTCGGCCGGGCCGTCGAGGGGCGTGGGCGGCGGTTACTCCGCCTCGTACCGGGTTCCGTGGGGGGCGCCGGTGCCCGGGTCGCCGTACTGGGGGGCGCGATCGTCGGCGGCGGGCCACTGGGGCGCCGCCGACCACTGGTCGGGCTGCGGGACGCTGTGCGCCATCGGCAGCGAGGTGTCCTGCACGCCGGGCATCCGCACCTGCATGGGGTTTCCACGTGCGACGACCTTGGAGCGGCGCCCCCTGGCCTTGGCCGGCTTGTCCCAGCTGCCGTCGCCGAGGATCAGGACCGGGTCGAACATGACGATGGCCGCGGCGAGGATGAGGAAGATGATCGGACCCAGGAGCATCGGCAGCAGGAGCGACGAGCCCTCCTGGCCGCTGACGGTCGGGGCCGACTCGATGCTGTTGTGGAGATGGACGCTCACGGCGGCCATGCCCGTGTAGTGCATGCCGGTGACGGCGAGGCCCATGACGAGGCTGGCGCCGAGCGTGTGGATCAAGCCCTGCACGGAGACGGCGGCCCACAGCGCGGCGGTCGCCGCCACGAGGGCGATGATCACGGACAGGGTCACGGTGAACGCGTTGTAGCCGAGCTCTCCGTTGAGCTGCATCGCGAACATGCCCAGGTAGTGCATGGTCGCGACGCCGAGGCCGGTGATGGAGCCGCCCACGGTGAGGGACGCTCGCGTGGCACCGCGGTGCCCGACGATGAAGACGCCCGCGGAGACCACCACGATGGCCACGAGGAGACTGAGCACGGTCAGCGGGATGTCGTAGGTGATGGGCGTCTCCGCCACGGAGAAACCGGTCATGGCGATGAAGTGCATCGTCCAGATGCCGCAGCCCAGGGAGGCGGCACCCAGGGCGAGCCAGCCCAGCCTCCATCCGGGCTCGTGATGCACCGTCCGCACCACACAGCGCAGCCCCAACGCCGAGCCCACACAGGCCATGACGTAGGCGGCCACCGGTGTGACCAGCCCGTAGCTGAAGCCGTCGATCGTGCCGTTCATCCGCTCCCTAACGCTTTACCGCTTGCATACGAAGGACATTGAGCCCTTTCCATGGTCGCGATAGCAAATTCTCAGGCCGTTGTTGGTTGAAACTTGCGCGATCGTTATCGATCTAGCGCGGGCGCCCGCTCCCGGGGGTCGGACGGGGCCGGATCTCCGTGGTGTCCCGGATGCGGGACCGGGAATTTCGAACGGCCCTTCCGGCCTTGTGCAATGCGGTGCCGCGTCGCTGTGAGGGCGGGGCGGACGGATCGCCGGCGGCGCGTGAAGCGGTGCCTGTGCGAGTCTGACGAGGACTAGGAAGAAGGGGTGCGTGCGATGAGCCGGAACGAGGAGAAGGCGCTGCTGGCCGGTGGCTGTTTCTGGGGCATGCAGGAACTGATCAGGACGTTCCCGGGTGTTCTGGACACGCGGGTGGGGTACAGCGGCGGCGACGTGGCCAATGCGACGTATCGCAACCACGGCACGCATGCCGAGGCGATCGAGATCACCTTCGATCCCACGAAGACCGACTACCGGACGATCCTGGAGTACTTCTTCCAGATCCACGACCCGTCGACGAAGAACCGGCAGGGCAACGACATCGGTCTCAGCTACCGGTCCGCCATCTTCTACGTCGACGACGAGCAGAAGCGGGTCGCCGAGGACACCATCGCGGATGTCGACGCCTCGGGGCTGTGGCCGGAGAAGGTCGTGACCGAGGTCGCGCCGGCCGGCCCGTTCTGGGAGGCGGAGCCGGAGCACCAGGACTACCTGCAGCGCTATCCCGACGGCTACACCTGCCACTTCGTGCGTCCGAACTGGCGGCTGCCGAGGCGCGCGGAAGCCTGAGCGGGGGCTGACGTCCGCGGCCGCGTCGGCCGCGGACGTCGGCCACGAGCCCGTGCGGGCCGCGGGGACGGGGCCGTGCCCGCTCCGGCCGGAGGCGGGGGCACGGGCGCCACGAGTTCGCGCGGGCCGCGCGGGTGTCGTGTTCCCGGGTCGGTCGCGGATGCGTCCCCGCCCCCGCTTGCCGCTCGCGTGCGGGCGTTCCGCTTCCGGCGCGGCCAGGGCACAGGCCGTGGACTCGGGCGCGGGTGTCCCGTTCCGGGTCCGGTCGCCGGTACGGGCCTCGGGGCCGCGTCGGTCGCTTGCGGAGGTCACTCGCCCGCGAGGCCGGCCGGTGTCCTTCTCCGGTGACGGCGGCTCAGTTCCCGGCCGCCCCGGCCGTGCGTGGCCGACGGCGGCCGGTCCTCGGCGGACGGTGCGGCGGGTGGTCATGACCCCGGCCGCCACCGCCGTGGCGGCCAGGACGGCCGAGGCGGTCACCGGCGCGTGTTCGGCCGCTGTGCGCGCGTCGCCGGACACCCCCGGACGGACACCGCCGACGACCGCGACACCGACCGCCCCGCCGAGCTGCTGCACGGCGTTGAGCAGACCGGCGGCCGAACCGGTCTCCTGGGTGCGGCCGACCTCCGGGGAAACGGAGATCGTCGCGATCATCCATACCGCCCCCGCCGGTCCGGACGCGCACGCGCTGCTGCTGCGTGACATCCCCCGCACCGCCGGGATCACCGCGGTGTCGGCGCACTGCCTGCTGCACACCTACCTGGGCGGCCCGATGGCCTGGCGTGGCCGGATCGACGCTCTGGACGCGGACCAGGAGGCGCGCCTGCGCGCCGGGCCCACCGTCCCGGACGCACCGGATCCCGGGGACCCCTCCGGCGCCGTCGCCTCCGCCCACCTCCTCACGGACGCGGACCGCCTGCTGGTCTCCGCATTGCGCGAGGACGCGCGCCTCAGCCACACGGAACTGGCCGCCGCCACCGGCACCACCGCGTCCACCGCGGCCCGCAGGCTGGCCGAACTGCGGGCGCGCGGCGCGGTGTTCTTCGACGTCGACATCGATCCGGTGCTGCTGGGCGTGACGGTGTCGGCGCTGCTCTGGATGCAGGTGGCCCCCGCACGGCCGGACACGGTGGCGACAGCGCTGGCCGGCCACGACGAACTCGCGGTGGTCGCGGCGACGACCGGTCCGACGAACCTCGTCGCCCACGCGCCGTGCCGTGACGCGGAGGCCCTGCACCACTGTCTGACACGCCGGGTGGCCTGGGACGTCGTCACACGGATCGAGGCGGCGCCGGTGCTGCGTACCTACAAGGCGGCCACGACGCTACGTCCGTGCTGACCTCCGACCGTGCCGATGAATCAAGGGCGAGCGTTCCGCAGGTCATCGACGAACGTTCCGCCCGAACCTGGTCACCCGTGCGCGGACCTTTTGGTCACGCATGGTGAAGGACGGCGCACCGTTTACCGGACGTACTCGTCCCGGACCGCGAACCGTCGAGGCACCTTCATAGCGTCGCCACGCGCGGGAGGCAAGCGGCGCTCACTCGATGGTGTGGTGCCGCACCACAGATTGAGTGGCGGTCCTCGAAAGGCGTAGTGTCATATGCCTGTTGCCCAGGGCAGATGGGCAACTCGCAGGCGGGGGCCAGGGGAGAGGACGGCATCACGAGATGACGAGCACCGACTGGAGCGATCGAGGATTGTGCCGTACGGCCGATCCTGACGACTTGTTCGTCGAGGGCGCGGCGCAGAACCGGGCCAAAATGCTGTGCATCGGCTGCCCCGTGCTCACCGAATGCCTCGCCTATGCGCTGGACCACCGCATCGAGCACGGCGTCTGGGGAGGCATGACCGAGCGTGAGCGTCGTGCTCTGCTGCGCCGCCGGCCGACGGTCACCTCCTGGCTGCACCTCCTGGAGACGGCCCGCATGGAGCACGAACGTTCACAGGACGCCGCGGCCGCCGTGCCCAGGGCGAGCTGACCTTCCGCGCACAGGGGCGGGACAGGCTTTGGCCTCTGGAGCGTGTACCGGTTCCGAGGACGAGACCGGCGCCCGGCCCGCCGCAGGAGAGCGGAGACCTCCGGGCGCGGGATCGTGCCCGTCGTGGTGACGGGCGCCGACGTCATGCTCGTCGGCTTCTTCTCCGCCAAGGAGAAGGACTTCGCCGCGCTCATGGACGCGGCGGCGCTGCGGCTGACGGCGTGCGGCGCCCGGGTCGTCGGGCGGATCGTGCAACGGCGTGGCGTCTCGGACGGCGGGGCCCGGAAGATGGCCCTGCCGTACTCGTCGCGCACGCTGCTGAGCTCCGGGAAGGTCCGTGAGGTGGCTCAGAGCTGCGAAAGGGGCGATGCCGACCTGGTGGTCTTCGTCGCCTCCTTGACGGGGCGGCAGCAGCACGTGCTGACAGGGACGCTAAGGGCTGTCCCGTAATCCCCGGCGGGCGCACGACGACAGCTACGGCTCCCCCAAGCTCTTCGAGCAGGGGGTACCCCCACGCCGCGTTGTCGGATCGCCCGAATACGCCCAGTATGAGGACGACCCTCCGCCTTGCGATGCACCGCATCTGACGCCGCGCGCTGATCCACCGGGGATTACGGGACAGCCCTTAGGCCGTCCCGTGATGAGTCTTTCCGACGTCCGCGCCGTCGGCTGAGCCGGCACGGCACTCGATGCCGGAGCCCGGTGCCGCCCGTGAGTTCCGCGTCCGCCCGCGCTCGACGCCCTGGTGGATCCCGCGTCGGCGAACTCCCGCTGTACCGGCTCACGGCGGAGACCCACACCGGGCCGGAAGCGGCTCAACGAGACAGAGCGCCGAAAAGGACTGAATTCCAAGAAGCCGCCACGCATGCGATTTTACAGGCCGTCGGCAGCGATTAAATCAAGCCAGTTGTGTGATCTGACATTGTGTGCGAGGGCGTGAACTGTCACCGTCATGCGCGGAAAGACAGCCCGATCATGATTTTCGAAGACCTCAACTCCCTTTCTGCGTAAGGCCGTTGGTGGGCAATCGTGCCCACCTGGCCGAAATGTCAATTTCTCCGCCATTTACCGGCCACCGGCCTGAGGTGAGCGTCTGCCGGGCGGGCGAGACCTTCCATGAACGACACGTCACGGCAGTGTGCGGTTTCGGGTCGGCCGACCGGTTCGACGGTGATCCGCGCATTCGGCGAAGGAGATGTCTCGAAGTCATGAGAACGATTTCATTTCGTGGTGACACCGACAAAGCACTCATCGGGCATCGGGGCGCCACGGGCGCGAGACCGGGGTGGAGGGTCAGGGCCGGGGTCTTCGCCGCTACGACGGCACTCCTCTCGGCGGGCACCCTGGCCGGGGCCGGTCCGGCGTCGGCGGCACCCGCGGCGATCAGGCTGACCTCCTCGTCCTGTCCCGGTGTGATCCAGCAGGGCCAGGTGAGCGGCTGCGTCACGGAGTTGCAGAACCTGCTCAACGCCCACGGCGCCGGCCTGGCGGTGGACGGCAGCTTCGGGGCGAAGACGCTCTACGCGGTGCGCGAGTACCAGTCCTCCACCGCGATCGCCGTGGACGGACTGGTGGGGCCCCGGACCAAGGCCAAGCTGTACGCGACCGGTGGTTCGGCCCCGGCGCCGGTCAATCTCAACTCCTCGTCGTGCCCGGCGAACGTCGTCCGTGGGAACAGGGGCGGCTGCGTCACCGAACTGCAGCGGCTGCTGCGCCACTTCGGCTACTCGATCGACGTGGACGGCGATTTCGGACCGGCGACCGACAGCGCGGTCCGTGACTTCCAGTCCACGCACGGCCTTTCCGCCGACGGCCAGGTCGGCGCGAACACCAAGCGGGAGCTCTACGACACCGACGAGTCGCCGTCCACCGCCCTGGACCTGCGATCGGCGTCCTGTCCGTCGAACATCGTGGAGGGACAGAGCGGCGGTTGCGTCGCGACGCTGCAGGCCCTGCTCAACGGCAAGGGGCAGCACCTCGACGTGGACGGCCAGTTCGGTCCCCTGACCCTGGCCGCCGTGAGGTCGTTCCAGTCCTCGGCGGGCCTTTCCGTCGACGGCGAGGTCGGGCAGAACACCAAGGCCGCGCTGTACTCGAACATCAGCACGGGCGGCGGCAGTGGCGCACCGGCGCCGATCAACCTGAACTCCGGCTCGTGCCCGGCCGACATCGTGAAGGGCCGGCGCGGCGGCTGCGTCACCGAGCTACAGAGCCTGCTCAACCATCACGGGGCCGACCTCGCCGTCGACGGCGACTTCGGTCCGCTGACCGACAGCGCGGTGCGGGACTTCCAGGCCGAGAAGGGCCTGTCGGTCGACGGCCGGGTGGGTCCGAACACCAAGGCCGCTCTGTACGGCGCGGTCACCCCGCCGTCCTCGCCCGCGCCCGGCGGCGGGTACGGCAAGATCCTCGACGTGGCCGCGGCCGAGGTCGGCACGGTCGAGGGGAGCGCCCGGGCGAACAGCTACGGATCGGCCGTGGGCCTGTCGCTGTCCACCAGCAACTACGCCTGGTGCGCGACGTTCGTGAGCTGGGTGGCCAGGCAGACCGGGGCCAGCTCCTACCGCAACTCGTACGTCGTGGGCTGGGTCAAGCAGGCACGGGCCGGCAACTACCATCTCTCGGTGACGACGAATCCGCAGCCGGGCGACATCGTGGCCTTCGACTGGAACGGGGGCAACGACTACACCGGCGGGCACGAGCACATAGGCATCGTCAGAACGGTGAGCGGCGGCTCCTCCTTCACCACCGTCGAGGGCAACACCGGCAACCCCGACGGCGGGTCGGACGGCGTCTACGTCAAGTCCCGCAGTACGAACAGTGGGTACGACGTGCTGTTCATCCGGGTCCGCTGACCGGCCGCGTGACCGGCCGGCCGTCTCCGGGCCCGGGGGGCCTGTGTGCCGAGCCTCACCCCCGGGCCGAACCGTCGCCCGGGGCGGGCCTTCCCGCTAGGCTCACGAGCCCGACTCGCCCCGTCGCGCCGGAACACGGCGGCCGGCACCGCTCCTCGGGCGCCGACGGGCACCGACACCCACGTCCGCGTACCGACACCCCTCACAGAGGTCCGATGCCCACCCTCAAATTTGGCAAGTACCTGACATTAGCGACAGCGGCTCTCCTGCTGCTCGCCACGGCCCCGGGAGCGGTCGCGGCCGCTCCGAAGGCCGCGGACGGCACACGGGCGGTTCCCGCCGCCGCGGCCGAGACGTGGAAAGCGCCGCTCTCCACCCGCGGACGGTACATAGTGGACGCCGACGGCAACCGTTTCCGGCTGAAGTCGGCCAACTGGGACGGCGCGCAAGGTTCCTGGACGGGCAGCGGCAGCAAGGACGACCCGGCCAACCAGCACGCGGGCCAGAACTCCTACGGCATCCCCCTCGGCCTGGACCGGGTTTCACTGCCCCGGCTGCTCGACGACTTCCACGAGCTGGGCGTCAACAGCATCCGGCTGCCCTTCTCCAACGAGATGATCCACGCGACGACCCCGGTGCCGGACGTCGCCGTCACGGCCAACCCGGAGCTGCGCGGCAAAACGCCCCTGCAGGTCTACGACGCCGTGGTCTCGGCGCTCACGCGGAGCGGGTTCGCCGTGATCCTCAACAACCACACCAACACCTCGCGTTGGTGCTGCGGCGTCGACGGCAACGAGCGCTGGAACAGCAGTCAGTCCACCCAGCAGTGGGCGGACGACTGGGTCTTCATGGCCCGCCGTTACGCCGGTGACCCACGGGTGGTGGGCGCCGACCTCTACAACGAGGTGCGCCGCGACATCCTGGACGACCCCAACTGGGGCCTGGGCGACGCCCACGACTGGTACGCGGCCGCTCAGCTCGCCGCGGACCGCATCCTCTCCGAGGCCAATTCCAACCTCCTCATCGTCATCGAGGGGATCAACTGGACCGGCCTGCCCGTCGACGGGTTCGCGCACGGCCGCCCCACCCTCACCCCGGCGCGCAACCTCTCGCACACCCTCGTCGCCGCCCACAAGCTGGTGTACTCCGCGCACTTCTACGGATACACCGGCCCCAACCACAGCGGGGCGACCGGCATCGGCGAGACCCACGACGCCCGCTACCAGGACCTCACACGCGACCAGCTCTACCAAGTCCTGAATGACCAGGCCTTCTTCGTCTCCTCCGAAGCGAACCAGCACTTCACCGCTCCCGTGTGGATCAGCGAGTTCGGCATCGGTTCCGGCGAGACCGGCGCGGCCGCCCGGACCTGGTTCGGCAACATCACCGACTACTTCGCCGACCACGACGTCGACTTCGCCTACTGGCCGCTCGTCGGCTGGGAGGGTCACGACGACTGGTCGCTGCTGCGCTACGACACCTCGGGCAACCGGTACGGGATCCTCGACGGGTCCGACTGGCGCGGCACCGCGTGGAACCGGCTCATGACCGCCCCGACCCGTACCGGGTCCGTTCCCGAGGTCCCCGGCTGGCGCATGCTCGCCACCGATCACGGTGATTACGTGCAGTCGCTCCGGGTGCGCGCGGGCGGTGACTGGAACCCGGGCGCGTCCAAGGCCGTCTGTCCCGACGGCGAGCGGCTGATCGGTCTCGGTCACAGCGGTGTCCGCGCGCTGTGCACCGACGTCTCCACCGGCGACCTCCGCTCCTCCGCCGGCACCCAGACGGTCGTCACCGACGAGCGCCATGTCCCGGCGGGCGGCGACTGGGCCTCCGGGTACACCAAGTTGCAGTGCCCCGCGGGGAACTTCCTCATCGGCTACAGCCGCCGGGGCGGACGGACGTCGGCGGCCCTGTGCGTTCCGGCGGCCGGCTCGCTGGCGGGCGCCGGGAGAACCGTGTGGTTCGACCGGTCCGACAACCGGCCCCCCGGCGCGGCCGGGGGCGACTTCGCGAACGGCGACTACAAGGGCCAGTGCGCCGATGACGAGTACGCCGCCGGAATCGCCTTCACGACCCGCTTCGGCGCCAGTCAGGGCCCGGCCGCCCTGCTGTGCCGCAAACTGAACTGATCGCGACCCGGCCGGCGCCGACGCGGTCCGCGCACCGGGGCGGACGACGCCCGGGCCGCGCCGTGCCGTGAAGGACGTATGGCCGCACCGAAACCGCCGGGACCCGGCAGACCGAGCCCACGCGTACGGGCCGACCGGGTCCCGGCGGTGTTTCCGGTGGCGTTCACGCGCATCCCCGCGCGTCGGTCCATGGGACGGACGGGCGGGGTCCGGACCCGGGCGGGGGCGTCTCAGAACCGCCGGGCCGACTCCTCCGCGTGGGCCATGCGCCGCAGGCTCAGCAGCACCGGTTCGTACAGCACCGTGAGGGCGACGGCCGCCTCGATCTGCCCGGCCGGAGTCGGCTGTTCCTCGACCATGTCCAGGTCGGTGACCGCCAGTTGTGCCGCCAGCCGCCCGTACGGCAGCAACTGCTCGGTGTCGCAGGGGTAGCCGAGCCGGACCAGCGCGGCGACCGAGTCGATGAGCCGCCGGTGGGCGGGGTTGAGCATGTTCACACCGGGGTCGCAGGACCAGCCCAGCCGCTCCAGCAGCGCCTCCACCGAGCGGCAGGCGGTCGCCACCGCCGGATCGTCCTCGTCGGGTCTCTCGGCGCAGGGCAGCGCCCTGGTCGCCGCGCCCAGCCGCAGATGGTGGTCCAGGGACTCGTCCTCCGCGGCGGCGATCACCTCACGCGCGTCGGCCACCGAGACTCCGCCGATCTGGATCAGCGCGCGCACCAGGCGCAGCCGTCGCAGATGCTCCTCCCCGTACTCGGCCTGGGTGGCGGAGATCCGACGTCCGGGCTGGAGCAGCCCTTCGCGCAGGTAGTACTTGATCGTGGCGGTGGACGCACCGCTGCGCTCGCTCAGCTCCGCCAGTCGCATGCCCTCGCACCCTCCGTCGCTCTTGCGCGCCCTATCGGACAGTGGCACTATCCAAGCATGGATCGTGTCACTATCCAACACGGGAACGGGGAATCTCATGGGTAATGCACCGACATCCGGGCGACGGGTCACGGCCGCCGCCAAGGGCGACGTCGTCGTCTTCCTCATCGGCATGCGGATCAACCGCTGGCGGGCGGTCCGCCACTGGCTGCCGGCCCTGACGGCGATGCCGCGCATGCTCAAGGAACTCTCGCGCAACAGCGACAGCGGGTTCCTGGGCCACCGGGGACTGGGCGGCGGCCCGCGCGTGTTCACCGTCGCGCAGTACTGGGAGTCGCGCGAGAAGCTGCTCGCCTACGCCTCCGACCAGTCCGGGGAGCACCGTCCCGCGTGGGCGGCGTTCAACCGCCGTCTGCGGAGCAGCAAAGGCAGCGTCGGGGTCTGGCACGAGACGTACATCGTCCCGGAGGGGTCGTACGAGTCGATCTACGTCGACATGCCACCGGCCGGTCTGGGCGCGGCATGGGGGGTCGAGCCCGTGGAACGGCGCGGGGAGCGGGCGGCACAGCGACTGGCCGGCGGGGCTTCTTAGCGGGAGTACCTGTCGCAGGGGCTGGGCTTCGGCTCGGGGACGACCTGCTGGCGTCGTCTTGCCGCGTGGAACGAGGCCGGCGTGTGGGATCAGCTGCATCTGGTGCCGCTGCGGAAGCTGCGGGCCGCCAAGAAGCTGGAATGGCGCGTTCTGCCACCCGTCGGAGAACGCCCGGGCCGGAGCCGTGTTCCACGTCTCGTTCGGCGATGACCGGGCGGACCCGGCACGGGCAGCAACGGCTCGACGAGCGATCACAGTTCATCCGACACGATCCACGGCCTCGACTGACGTTTGCCCACGACCGGACCAACGACCACCGAAGCCGAAAGGCACATGATCAGCAGCTCCTGTCAGGGCCTTTCACGGTCCCCGCTCTCACCAAGAGGATCATGAGACAGACGCACGGGCGCGCCGGATTCGACCTTCTCCGCCACCGCGTCCTCCTGCCCTGACAGATACCCGGCGTCACCACCGACTACGGGCCAGAGCCGAACGACGTTCGGCACACTTCGAAGAGCCCGCTCCGCGGCGGGCTCTTCTGCGTGTCCGCGCCCGGCTGTCCGCCTCGACCGCAGGCCGGCCGAAGAACGGCCGCGGGTCAGCCGGAGGTCCGGGCGGCCAGGTCGTTCAGGGCGGCTGCCAGAACGGGGCCGATCTCCGCCAGGGAAGCCGGTTCCATGAGGGCGTCGTGATGGGCGGCCACCACGGTGTTCCTCAGACGGCCGGTCACGTGCGGGTACCAGGCCGCATGGGTGGCTCCGTTGGCGGGGCGGCTGCGGTCCGCCGTGAAGAAGAGCATGTCTCCGTCGAAGCGGGCCGCCACCGGCTCGCGCAGGAGGTGTACGTGGCGGGTGTAGATGTCCGGCAGTGCCGTCAGGGCCTCGGGGGCGAAGCCCGACACCGTGCTGTCCGCCGCCTGGAGCCGTTCGACGAACTGGGCGCGGCCCAGCGTGCCGTCACCGAAGGCGGCCGGTGCGAGGCCCAGGCTGGTCAGCAATTCGGCCAGCAGGTCCGGCTCGTCGAGGGAGTCCGCCAGCTCCTGCCACTCGGGCGGGTAGGAGTCGAGCAGGGCGAGCAGGGCGACCTCCTCGCCCTGCTCCTGCAGTCGGGTGGCAAGGGCGTGCGCCACGTTTCCGCCGAACGACCAGCCGAGCAGGTGGTACGGCCCGGCAGGCTGGACGCGACGGATGTGCTCCAGGTATTCCTCGGCCAGGTCGGTCATCGACTCGGCCGTCGGCCGCCCGGCCAGGCCGGGAGCCTGGAGTGCGTACAGCGGCTGGTCCGGGGCGAGGTGGCGGGTCAGGCCCGCGTAGGACCAGGCGATGCCGGTGGCCGGATGCACACAGAACAGCGGGGGCCTGCTGCCCCGGGTGCGCAGCGGGAGCATGATGTCCGGCTGCTCCCCGCCCTGCACGGCGCCCAGGGAGTCGCTGAGCAGCGCCACCGTGGGTGCCTTGATCAGGTCGCCTATCGAGAGGTCGGCGCCGAGTGCGTCGCGGATCGCGACGACGAGCCGCATGCCGAGCAGGGAGTGGCCGCCCAGTTCGAAGAACCCGTCGTCGATGCCGACCGCCGGAAGCCCGAGCGAGTCGGCGAACAGCGTGCAGAGCAGCTTCTCCTGCGGTGTGCGGGGCCGACGGCCCTGTTCCGGTGCGGTGAGGCCGGCAGGAGCGGGCAGCGCCTTGGTGTCGAGCTTGCCGTTGGCCGTCAGCGGGAGCGAATCCACCAGGACGAACGCGGTGGGGAGCATGTACTCCGGAAGCGTGGTCGTCATGTGGCGGCGCAGAGCGGCGGGGGACACGGAGGGCCCGTCCCCGACCACATAGCCCACCAGGCGTCGGTCACCCGGCCGGTCCTCCCGTACGACGACGGCGGCCTGGGCCACACCGGGAGCGGAGCGGAGGATTGCCTCGACCTCCCCCAACTCGATCCGGAATCCCCGGATCTTGACCTGCTGGTCGGCCCGGGTGACGAATTCGAGCTCGTTGTCCTCGTTGTACCGCACCAGGTCTCCGGTGCGGTACATCCGTGACCCGGCGGGACCGTGCGGATCGGCCACGAAGCGCTCCGCGGTCAGCCCGGGGCGCCCCAGGTACCCCCGGGCCAACCCGGCGCCCGCTACGTACAGTTCACCGGTCACACCCGTCGGCACGGGTCGCAGCCGGTCGTCCAGGACGTAGGTACGGGTGTGGTCCAGCGGGGTGCCGATGGGAATGGCGCTCCGGTAGTCGTGTGGGGTCCGCAGGCGGTGGCCGGTGGCGAACGTGGTGGTCTCGGTCGGTCCGTACCCGTTGTTCACGACCGTGTCGGGGCAGAACTCGGCGACCTGCCGCATCGCGACGGGAGAGGCCGCCTCGCCGCCCGTCCAGATCTCGCTGAGCCGAGCGAGGGTCGAGCTGTCCTCCTCGGCGATGAGGTTGAACAGTGAGGTGGTGAGGAAGGCGGCGGTCACCCGGCCCTCGCCGATCACCTTGCCGAGTACGTCGATGTCCAGGTCGCCCGGGGGCGCCACGACCACCTCTCCGCCCGAGAGCAGCGGCACCCACAGTTCGTACGTCGATCCGTCGAAGGCGAGCGAGGAGTGCAGGAGAACCCGGCGGTGGTCCCCGGCGGCGAAGGCCGAGTCGGTGGCCAGCTCGGCGACGTTGCGGTGGGTGACGGCGACACCTTTGGGGGTGCCGGTGGAACCGGACGTGAACATGGTGTAGGCCAGCCCGTCCGGGTGGACGGGCGGCTGCGCACCGGCCGGTGCGGCCGGCTCGTTCGTCGTTCCCGCCAGCAGATCGGCCAGCTGGATCACCTTGCTGACCCGCGGGAGGTCCAGGTGATCGGTGGTGCGGTCGGTGATGACGAGCGGAGGCTCGCACGTCCTCAGGATGGTCTCGACCCGGGACTTCGGGTACCGGGTGTCAAGCGGGACGTAGGCGCCTCCCGCCATCAGCACGCCGAGGACGACGGCCACCAGGTCGACCGAGCGATCGAGGAAGAGGACCACCGGGGTCTCGGCCCGTACACCCTCGGCTGTCAGCCGTCGCGCCAACCGGGTCGCCAGGGAGTCGAGTTCCGCGTAGCCGAGGGTCTCGTCGCCCATGCTCACGGCCGTCGCGTCGGGGGTACGGGCGACCTGTGCCCGGAACAGGTCCGGGAGCGTACCCGCGGCCGACGGGCGTTCCGCGGTGCGCCATCGGCGCTCGAACTCCCCTTCTTCCTCTTCGGTGAGCAGGGGCAGTTCACCGATCGCCGCGTCCGGCGTCGCGGTCGCGCACTCGAGCAGCCGCACCAGGTGCGCCGCCATCCGCTCCACCGCGACCGCGTCGAACAGGTCACTGTCGTACTCGAAGTACGTCCGAACCGCGCCCGCCTCCTCGACGAAGCTGAGCATGACGTCGAACGCCGCCGTGGGGTTCGGCAGCGGGCGCCGGCGCATCGTGAGGCCGTCGGCGACGGTGCCGCTCTCGCCGTGCTCCCAATGGTTGATCACCATCTGGAACATCGGGTGACGGTCGGCCACGCGCGGCGGATTCACCTCCTGGACCAGCCGTCCGAACGAGGTCCCCTGGTGCCTCAGCGCCTTGACGACCTTGGAACGGACCTGCTGGACCAGCCCGTCGAAGGAAGTGTCCGGTGCGATGCCCACACGCACCGGCAGGGTGTTCACCAGCAGCCCGACCACCTCGTCGGTGCCCGGCATCATGCGGCTGGAGAGCGGCACACCAAGGGTGAGGTCGGTCTCGGCGGTGTAGCGGTGCAGCAGGGTGAACGCGGCTGCGGCCAGGGTCATGAACAGGGTCGCGGAGTTCTCCCCGGCCACCTCACGCAGTCGTACGGCGAGTTCCGCCGGAATGTCCCGGCGGTGGCTGACCGCCCGACGGGCGCGGTCCGGTGGTGGTGTACGCATGAAGGGGAGTTGCAGCGGCGGCGGAACGGTCCGGAACTCCTCCAGCCAGTACGCCAGGGACCGTTGTGCACGAGGCCCGTCACACCTCTCCCGCTCCTGGAGGACGTACTCGGTGTAGCTCAGGCCGGGCGAGGGAACCGGGGCCCCGTCAGGACCTGCTTCGTACAGGGCGGTGAGATCGCGGACCAGGATGTCGCAGGAGGCGCCGTCCGAGACGATGTGGTGCATGACGAAGAGCAGTACATGGCGCTGCTCCGCCGAGCGGTAGAGCGTCGCACGGAACAATGGTCCCTCGTCGAGCCGGAACGGCTGCTCCTGCTCCACCGCGATCAGCCGGTCGAGGGCCGCTTCCGCCGCCGTGGGCACCTCGACCTCGGCGATCTCCAACGGCACGGTGGGCGAGGTGAGTTGGACGGGTGTTCCGGACTCCTGCACCAGGCGGGCGCGCAGTGCGGCATGCCGGCCGGTCAGCTCTCGCAGCGCCCACGTCAGACGGCGGCGGTCCAGGAGGCCGTCGAGGTGGAGGGCGAAAGAGACGTTGTGGGCGGTCGGCCCGGACCCCTCGATGAGCCAGAGGCCCTCCTGCGCGGGCAGCAGCGGCAGCCGCTCCTGTGCCGAGGTGCCCGGCACGGTGTTCGCGGTGGTGTTCACGCGAGTTCTCCCCAGAGACGGGCGGTGACGTCGTCGAGCACGGCGAACCGCTGGTTCAGGCGTTCCATGACGGCGCCGGAGCCGGTCGCCTCGTACCGCAGGGCGAGAACGCCCAGGGCCCGCCAGTGCCGGATCGCCTCCTCGCAGAGCGCCTTCGCCTCGTCGGACGCCCCGGCCGCCTCCAGGGAGCGGCCCAGCAAGGTCAGACTGGGCACGGAATAGAGGACCGTACTGTGGATGAAGAGGCGCCTGGCACCGAATTCGGTGCTGCGGCCGGGGTCGTCGAAGCACTCCACACAGAGCCGCTGGTAGTCCTTGACGGCATCGCGGAACCGGTCCTCCGTCGCGAAGCGGCGAGCCTGCTCGCGAAGGCTGCTCGCGAGTACGTCCGGCCCCTTGGACTCGTCCGCCCCGGTGACGACGTAGAAGAAGCCCATGCAGTCGTGCGCGTCGCTTTGGATCCGGTCGCTGATGGCCTTCTCGAATTCGGCGAAGTCCAGCCGGGCCCGGCAGCTGAAACGCTCCGTGTCGACCACCATGCAGTCGAAGACACGCAGGTCGGAGACGTCTTCGGCAACCTCATCGATCACGATGGAGTGAAGGTAGGGGCTGGTACGCCCGTAGACCTCGGCGTAGCCCAGGTGGGAGGTGTTGACCCAGACGACCGCCCCGCCGAACCGGTCGACCAGGTCCTTCAGCTGGGCTCCCACATCTCCGTACGAAATGGGTACGGCCTCGAGTCCGAACCCCATGCGGCGCATACCCAGGACGCCGGCCTCCTCGACCGGGAAGATGTACTCGGGATAGCCCGATTCGTCGAGACCGGCCTGGAAGAGATACGCGTCGCCCTGCTCGAACAGGCTCTGTTCGGTAATGCCGCGGCCCTTCATTCCGGCCAGGGCGCTGAAACTGCCGGTGAAGCAGTTCACGGCGAATTCGGGGTACTGCTCGATGATATGGCTGTTCATCAGGGCCTTCCTGGCCTGTCGTCGGGGGTCGGCGGTCCGTACGGCCGGCCCCCCGAACGGAGAAGAGTGAGCGGCTCCTGCGAAACCGCGGCGGCGACGGCACCCGAGTCCCGGGCGGTCCACCCGCGCACCTGCCACCGGGCGTCGTCGGTGCCGGATCCCGCTGTGCCGGATTCTGCTGTCGTGGGCCCGAACAGGGACCCGTGTCCCGCCTTCACCAGCGCTTCCTTGCGAACCCAGCGGCGAAGGAGGGCGAGTGCGGGATCTGCCGCCGTGCGGACGGCGGCGGCCCCCGCGGGGCCGAGGACCCGTTCGGCGAGGCGTGGGTCGAAGACGAAGCCGGCCGTGGTCTCCACATCGACGCCCACGGCCGAACGCCCGGCGGCCGCCGCGACCGTGCCCCTGGTGTGCGAAAGGCTCACCGACAGACCGGGATGGTCCCTGACGTACGGCTTTCCGTGGTCCGTGGCGCCGCATCCGGGACACCGCTGTTCGATCACGAGAGACCCGGGCGGTACCCGGGCGAGCCGGGCCGCGCAGATCCGTACCAGAAGGTGAGCCGCCACGTAGTCGAGCCGGTCCGCGTCGGTGAGGAGAGCGGCGCGGGCTTGTTCCTGGAGAGTCAGCCGTGTGTCGTACGAGCCGATTCCGCGGAGCACGCCGCGGCTCTCCTCGACCATCATCAGCGCACCGGCCACCGTCAGTGGCCCATGCCCATTCCGCCGTCGACCGGCAGGACCGCCCCGGTGATGTAGCCGGTCCGGTCACTGGTCAGGAACTCCGTCGCGGCGGCTATCTCTTCGGGCTGTGCCATCCGGCCGAGCGGGATCCGGCCGATCAGCTTCTGCTGCTGTTCCTCGGAGAGCACCGCCACCATGTCGGTGTCCGTGAGCCCCGGTGAGACGACGTTCACCGTGATGCCATGGCCGCCGAACTCCCGGGCCAGGGAGCGGGCCATTCCGATCAGCCCCGCCTTGGAGGCCGCGTAGTTGGCCTGCCCGGCCTCCCCGGAGAGGGCCACGACGGAGGAGATGAAGACGATCCGGCCGAAACGGCTCCGGATCATGCCGCGTGCGGCGTGCTTGGCGGCGAGGAACGCCCCGGTGAGGTTGGTCCGCAGCGTCGCCTCGAACTCCTCCTCCGTCATGGCGTACAGCGGCTTGTCCCGGGTGATACCGGCGTTGACCACCAGGATCTCGACGGGGCCGTGCGCCTCCCCGGCCTCCTTGACGGCTCGCTTGACGTCCTGGGAGCTGGTCACGTCGCACCGTACGGGGAGGGCTCCGTCCGGGCAGTCACCCGTGCGGTAGGTCGCGGCGACCCGGTCGCCGCGCTCGACCAGGCGTTGCGCGATGGCACGGCCGATCCCCCGGTTGCCGCCGATCACCAGAGCGGATCGTGACACGGTTTCCTCATTTCGCAGACGGGTGGGGAGGGGACGGCGAGGTGACGGGGGACGCGGCGGGTCCGGTTACGGACCGGGGACGCATGTCGGTCCAGTGCCGGTCGATGTGGTCGACGCATTCCTGCCGGGCGGCCGCGCCGAAGGCGATCCGCCAGCCCGCCGGTACCGCGAGGTGTGCCGGCCACAGGGAGTACTGGCTCTCGTCGTTGACCAGGACCAGGGTGGGCCGGTCCGCTTCGTCAAACGGGTTGGACATCGCCTTCGGGTCTCCTCTCCGGCTCCGGTTCCGGCTTCACGAGCCGGTTCTCGCCCGATGTGGCGGCCCGGCGGATGCGCCAGAAGTAGAGCGCGCCCATCACGCCCTCGAACAGTGAGTACACGGCCCAGATCAGCACCAGCACACCGGAGCGGTCCCGGTTGGCCAGCGCGATGATCAGGATGGTCGGCACGCTCAGCCCCCAGACCACCGCGATCCGGCTGAGGAAGACGAAACGGGTCAGTCCGAAGCTCTCCAGCACGGCGCCGCCGAACATGGAGAACATGAAGGCCAGCGAGTACATCCAGAGCACCCGCGAGGTGTCGACCGCCGTACTCATCGTCGCCGGGTCGGCGCCGTCGAGGCCGAACGGGGAGAGCAGCAGAGTGGGCAGGAAGATCTGGAAGAAGGCGACGGTCAGGACGTACAGCGAGCCCACCGCGAGCGTGGCCCGCAGGATGAGCGGCACGCGCTCGTGCTTGTTCTCGCCGACGGAGTTGCCCGACAGGATGCTGCACCCGATGCCCAGGCCGATCAGCGGAATGATCGCCACGTAGTTGAGCGAGAGAGCGACGTTGTTGGCGGCCAGCGCGACCGGGCCCAGGAGGCCGGTGATCCACACGAAGGACGTGTGACCCATCTCCTCGAGACCGCTGGAGCCGCCCGACGGGGCGCCCTTGCCCAGCCGCGCTCCGATCAGTGCCGGGATTTTGCGGGCGCCGTTGCCGAGCAGCCGGGTGAACCCGGAGTAGAACGTGCCGGGCAGACACACCACGTAACCGGCGAACATGACGGATACGGCGATGAACGTGGCGATGCCCGAGCCGCGCATGCCGAGTTCGGGCAGTCCGAACTTGCCGAAGACCAGGCCGATGCACATGACGACGCCGAAGGCCTGGCCGATCAATCCCACCACCATCGGTACCCGTGTCCTACGGGTGCCGTTGAAGTACGAGGCCAGCGCCATGTTGATGGTCATCACGGCGCCGAAGCGGGCCGACCACTCCAGGAACACCGACTCCAGCGCGACGCTGTCGGCCGGCCGGTTGCTGAGCTCCGGAATCCTGGTGATCAGCGGAGTGGCGAGCAGCAGCAGTACGGCCAGCCCCACGGCGAGCAGCACCCCGGTGGCGCCTTCGTCGGCGGTCCCGTCGCTGTCGCCGCGGCCGTGTGCCTGGGCGACGTACGACCGGGTGATGCCGGCGATCCCGGTGACGAACATGATGATCGTCATGCCGGTGAAGACGGCCGGGCCCGAGGCGATGAGGGTCGCCTCCGAGTAGCGTGCCAGCGCGATGCGGTCGACCAGCATCATCACCAGATTGCCGGCCATGCCGAACATCAGGGGAAGGGAGACCTGGACCACTTCCCGCACTATGGACGGGTCGGCCCAGGCACGGAGCGCCTTCATGCCGTGGCTTCCGCGACCAGTTCGGTCACGCTCTTGACGAGGTTCTCGCGGGACGTCAGGTCGAAGGGGAAGACCTCGCCGACCTCGAGCATCGTGTCGAGGCGCTCCTCCACGGCGACCAGGAACCGCATCTGGTCGAGCGAGCTGACGATGATCTCGGTCGGCGGGGCGTTCTCCGGCACATCCCGGGCTGCCGCAAGTTGCGCGAGCAGTTCGTCCACGATGGCTTCGATGTTCTGCATTGCTGACAATTCCTATGGTTGGTGGTGGGTGGCACACCCCTGCCGGTGCGCCACCCGGAGTCGGTCGGGTCAGGGAAGCAGGCCGTACGCCTTGAGCGCGTACGCGAGCCGGTCGAGCCCGATGCCCGCGCAGCAGGTCGCCTCGACCTTGCCGCCCTGGCTCAGCCCGAAGGAGTCGACGAACGCCGCGCCGTGCGAGTTGACACTGGCCACGGAGAGTTCACCGTGCTCCATCGGGATCCGCACCTCGAACTTGCTGCCACTCATCAGCTGGGCGTTGCGCGTGAGCGTGGGGTCGTCGCCGAAGAAGGCGTCGGACGCGCTGACGATACGGTGCGGAAGGCCGAGCGCCGCGAAGAGCTCGGTGTACGCCTCCAGGAGGCCCCGGAAGTACGTGGCGACCTCCTCCTCCGTGCCCATGCCGACGAGTTCGTACATGGTGAACTCGGCGAGCCGCGTCGCGGTGTGGTTGTGCGACTCATGGCGGAACACCGGGCCCTCGATACCGAACATGCCGGCCGCGTGCCGCTCCATCAGCGTCTGCGCCTTGGCGTACACGTGATAGCAGGTGACCGGGTTGAGCACCATGTCCGACGCCACGTAGAACGACGCCAGCGCGTCGTCCTGACCGGGCCGGAGCTGGGAGACCGAGACACCGTCCCAGTAGTCGGACCTGATCCGGGACACCGCGTTCACCAGGTTCGGGAACTTGCGGTAGTACCCGGCCTTGACCAGGACGTCACGCGAGATCAGCGCGGACGCCCGCAGCTGCGGCACGTCGAACCGGTCCGCCAGGTGCCCGCGCACCAGGGCACGGGTGGCGTCCATCGCGTCGGCCCAGTCGGGTCCCTGGAGGTACGCTCCGGGCCCGACCTCCATCCGGTCGTCGTGCGGCAGAGCGCACTGGGCATCCGGACGGCCGGCGTTCTCGGCGACGACCTTGCTGGGCACCTCACGTTGACCGCGCAGGAAGTGCCGTACGACATCTCCCAGTTCCTTCTCGGAGAGGTCCGCGGGCACACTGACCGTGAATCCCGGGTCGGCCTCGGTGACGGTCGCGCCGCCGTAGAAGAAGACGAGCGCCTTCCTCAGCTCTTGCAGGGCCGCCTCGTCGGTCGCCCGCTTGTAGTGAAACTCCATCAGATGAGCTGCCGCATCGGAACGAAGTCCGTGAGGAGGATGGCGCGCTCGCCCGGGCCCTCGCCGGTGCCCTTCCTGATCGGACCGACGTAGTGGCTGACCAGCTTGTCGGTGATGCCGTACGCCTCCAGCGGGCGGGTCAGCTCGAAGGAGGCCATGACCTCGTCCTCGGGCACCTGGTGGGGCTGCATGCCGCGGTACTTGGGCGGGGCGATGACGTTGTTGCCGCCCTCCGCGTTGCGCCGGTACATCAGGTGGGCGAAGACGAACGGCTCGCCGTCCTGGTGCAGTTCGTTCGGGGACGAGACGGCTTCACCGCCGTCCTCGTCGATCGAGAGCTTGATGAAATGAACGCCGACGTGCAGCGGCCAGACCGCGTCGACGTCGTTCCAGCGGGTCTGCTGGAAGTCGAAGTCGATGATGTCCAGCAGCAGTTGGTTGTTGCGGCCCCGCTCACTGATGGCGGGAAGGTTGCGCACCACGCCCGGGTATTCGGGATTGTGGTCACCCTGGTAGTAGCCGTTCATCCCCTCACGCGACTGGTCTTCTGTCGCGGGAATCCAGCTGAACTCCTTGGACCACGGCAGGTACAGGCCGCGGGCGTATCGACGGTAACGCCCGGAGCCCGCGGCGTACGGGTCCTCCGGGAGGTCGTCGTACTCTCCGGCCAGCGCCCGATAGTTACTGTCGCTCTCCGTGACGCCGAAAACTTCGGCGAGGTTCCACTTATCGAAACCGTTTTTGGAGAGTTCCGATTCCAGTACGGACACTATTCAAATCCCCCTAGAGGCAAAGCGTTTCAACGCTCCAAGATGATCATGGTTGTGGACTTTTGTAAATGCTCTGTGATCATGGTCACTGGAGTTGGTTCGCCCTCTGTGCGACTGCTACGGTTGCGCCGATCGGACATCCATGTTGTGTCGGATTCGTGAAGGGCCGGGGGGCATAGAGTGATTCAGGGGATCCTTCCTGCGCGGGTATTCGGTGAAGAGCTCTTTGTTGACCTGCCGTCAGCGGCTCTCTATGCTGCCGAAGCCGACGCGCTGGGCGCGGTATCGGATGGACGGCGAATGGAGTTCGCCTCCGTCCGGCATTGTGCGAGACGGGCGATGGCCGGGCTCGGCCTTCCGGCGGTGCCGGTCGTTCCGTCTCAGGGGGGTGCCCCGCAGTGGCCCGCCGGCGTCGTGGGCAGCATGACCCACTGCTCGGGCTATCGGGCTGCGGCACTTGCTCACCGCTCTGACCTGCACAGCATCGGCATCGATGCCGAACCGCACGGGCCGCTGCCCGACGGAGTCCTCGGTAAAGTGGCACTGCCCTCGGAGCGTGCCCACTTGCGCGAACTCTCCGAGGGCGAGCCTCGCGTCCACTGGGACAAGGTTCTCTTCACGGCGAAGGAATCGACGTACAAGGCTTGGTTCCCATTGACCGGGCGCCCACTCGGATTCAAGGACGCGGAAATTATCCTGGATCCGGAACGGGGAGCATTTGATGTCCGCCTCCGCAAACAGGGCCCATTCGTCGGCGAGCGCGAACTGAGCGGTTTCAGTGGGCGTTGGACCGTAGAGCGCGGCCTTGTCCTGTCAGTTATCACAGTTTCAACCATTGGGGAGTTTCTTCATGTCGAACGCAATTGACTCCAGGATTTCGGATGTTCTGCGCAGCGTCGCCGAGCGTCCCGACTCATTCGAAATTTCAGGTGACCAGCGACTGAACGCCGACCTCGGAATCGACTCCCTGAAGTTCATCGACGTCATCGTTCATGTGGAGGCGGCATTCGACATCGAGCTCGGGGACGACTTCTCGCGTGACCTGGTGACGGTGGCGGACCTCGACACGTACATCGCGGGCATCGCCGCCAAGTAATCGCACCTGCTGCTCCTGCCGTCCGGCATCAGCGGCTTTGCCATGGAGAGACACGTGTTTGAGTTCAGCCTTGACCGAGTCGCGATGTGTGCGGTGGATCAGGAACAGCCACCGGGCGAGCCCCCCACAGGCGTGCCGGAGGACTTCCACCTTGTCGTCGGAACCGCCGGCGACCAGTTCCGTGACTGGTTCACCCGGCTGTGTCTGTACCTCGTACTCCAGGACGAGTACGAGCGCGAGAGCGGCGAGACGGTGATCATCGGGACCGAGTACGGGAACTTCGGCGCCATGGCGGGGCTGCAGCGCACGGCGGCGGCCAAGGGCCGACTGATGTCGGCCCAGTACTTTCCCAATGCCCTGACCAGTTCCGCGTCGGCCTTCGTCAACCTGGCGATCGGCGCCACCGGCCGGAACATGACCCTGAACGCCGCTCAGCTCACTCCGGTCGTCACCCTCTGGCAGATGCTGGTAGCACTCGGCAAGGGCAGTTCGTCGACGGGCCACCTCCTGATCGGCGATGTCTACTCCCCGGAGGCCCTGGGGGACGCGAGGCGCGAGGACGCCGGACTGCCCTGTGCATCCGGTGTCACGCACGCCCGGTTGAGCACGGGCGACGACTACTCGGCGAGCTTCGACTTCTGGCAGGAGGACACGTCTTCGACCGGGTCCTTCCCGGCGGGCGGTCGGGCATGGGTCGTAGCGCGGGGGGAGGGCGTCGTGGAGACCGCCGAGCCGAAGGAACACCTGGGCAGGAACGGGGCGTTCATCACCGCCGAGTTCCTCCGGATGCTGCAAGGGCTCGGCCCTGGCGGGAGTGCGGTCGTCGAATGCCGTGCCACGTCCGGCAAGCGCGCCAGTGTGACCGTAACGAAGAGGAGTTCGTGATGAGCCGAGGACCTGAATCCGTATTCGTCACCGGTCTCGGAGCGATCTCACCGGCCGGAGCGGGCAAGGAGCGTCTCTGGGACGACCTGTGCACCACGACGGCCCGCTTCGAAGAACTGAAGCCGATCTACCCGGGCATGAAGCCGGGCATCCTGAGCGGCCGCGTCCCCGAATCGGCCCGCGTACGCGCCCAGGAACTCACCGGCCACCGCCCGTCGTACGGGACCGCCCGCTCGGCTTCTCTGTTCGCCGAGTACGCGGCGCTGGAGGCACTCGGCGATGCCGGATTCACCCCCGGCCACCCGGCACTGCGCAACGCCGTGGTGTGCGTCGGCAGCAGCGACGGCCAGGCGGACGCCCTCGAGGACGTCGTCGCCGGCCGGTGCGACCCCGCCGACTCGGGCGGCTACTCCAGCTACTCCATCTCGGACGACGTCGCCCGCGCCGTCGGCTCGGTCGGCCCCACCTTCACCGTGCACAACACCTGTGCCTCGGCCAACGTGGCGCTGTCGTGCGCGCTGGAGATGCTCCAGGCCGGGGTGGCCGACACGGCGGTCGTCGGCGGCGTCGACCCGTATTCCGAGAAGAACCTGATCGGTTTCAACACGCTGCAGGCGATCGGTCCTCATGCCTGTCGTCCGTTCGCCAAGGACCGGCGGTACGTGACGCCTTCCGAGGGCGCCGGCTTCCTCGTCCTGCAGACCGAGCGGTCCTTGACGGGCGCCCGTTCCCCCTACGCCGAGCTGCTGGCCTCCGCGGTCAACAACGACGCCAGCCACCCCACGGCCCCGGACCCCGAAGGCGTCGCGTCCTGCCACCGGATGGCACTCGCCCAGGCAGGCCTCGAAGAGTCCGACATCGACGTGATATTCGCTCACGGGACAGGCAGTCGCGCCAACGACAGCATCGAAGGTGCGATTTTCCAGGAGCGCTATCCCCAGGCGGCGATCACCGCCATCAAGGGAACCGTCGGTCACTTGATGGGCGCCGCCGGAGCGGTGGGCGCCGTGGCTTCCTGCATGGCCCTGGAGCGTCGCCTGGTGCCGCCGACCAACATCGGCCACGAGGACGTGGAGCTGGACATCAACCTCGTCACCGGTGCCCCGCGGTCCCTGCCCGGGCTGCGCCACGTACAGAACAACGCCTTCGGCTTCGGCGGCAACAACGCGATCAGCATCTTCCGGAGCATCACGTGACGGACGAGCACCACGTGACGGACGTCCTGGGCGAGGGATCTCCACTCCGGCTGACCACGGACGGCCCGCTGGCCGTCCTGACGATGGACAGCCCTCCGAAGAACCTCTTCGACGCCCCGATGTGGGAGGCATGGAAAACCGCACTGAAGTGGCTCGGTGACCATCCGCCGCGCGGGCTGCTGATCCGGGCCGAGGGCACGGTCGTCAGTGCCGGCGTCGATGTCGAGGTCTTCCGTCAGATGTCGCCGGACGACGCCGAGTCGTTCTGGGCCGAGCAACTGGCCATCACCCAGGCCCTGCAACAGCTGCCGTTTCCCACCGTGTTCGCGGCGCACTCCATGACGCTCACGGCCGCCTTCGAGCTCGCGCTCGCCTGCGACCTCATCGTGGCAACCGGCTCGGCGCGCTTCGGCCTCGTCGAGCGGGTGGTCGGGTTCACCCCCGCCATGGGCGGCACCCAGCGGCTCGCGGAGCGTGCGGGGCCGGGCCGGGCCCGCGAGGCGGTGATGACCGGCAAGCTCTACCGGGCGACAACCCTGGAACGCTGGGGAGTCGTCAACGAGATCTTCGAACTGGCCACGTTCCAGGACGATGCCCACGCTTACGCGATGGAACTGGCCACCGGACCCACCGTCGCGCACGCGGCGACCAAGCAGGTCGTCGCGCACTTCCTGGCCGGCGGCACCGGGGCGGCGGACGCGGCCCTGCCGGGCATCGCCGCGGAGGTGTCGAGGAGCGAGGACCACCGTCGCTCGGTGGAGGCCTTCCTGACCGAAGGGCCGGCGCACCGGACCGCCTGTCACGGCCGCTGAGCACGTGACGTGATCCATGTGACGGAGACCCACATGTCGGACAGAAGCAGGGGGCCCCGATGCCGGTGACCTCGGACCTGGTCGGGCGGAGTTACCCGACCACCGAACCGTACGAGGTGTGCCGGGAGAAGATCCGGGAGTTCGCGGCCGCCGTCGGCGACCCGCACCCGGCCTACCGCGACGTGGCCGCCGCCCGCGCGCTGGGCCACCCCGACGTGATCGCGCCACCCACGTTCGTCTTCGCCGTGGTCCACCGGGCCATGGCCGAGGTCCGCGGTGACCCCGCGATCGGCCTCGACATCGACCGGGTGGTCCACAGCGATCAGCGCCTGGAGTTCCACCGCCCGGTCCGGGCCGGGGACCGGCTCACCGTCACCGTACACATCGACGCGGCCCGGAGCCTTGCGGGCAGCGGGATCCTCTCGACCCGCAGCGAAGTGGCCACGGAGAGCGGCGAGCCCGTCGTGACGGCGCACATGACGCTGATCTCCCGCGCACCACAGAACACAGACTGACCCACACCAGAGGAGCGAGTCTCGTGCCCATCGCCGATACGATCCACCCGGCACAGCACACCGTCCAGCCCGTCAACGCCCGCGTGGCAATCCCGCGTCGGCTGCTGATGTGCCGCCCCAGCCACTTCGACGTCACGTACTCGATCAACCCGTGGATGCACCCGGAGAAGCCCTGCGACGGCGGTCTCGCGGTGGCCCAGTGGGAGCAGCTGTACGAGCTCTACAAGTCGCTCGGCCACACGGTGGAGGTCATCGACCCGATCCCCGGGCTGCCCGACATGGTGTTCGCCGCCAACGGTGCGACGGTCGTCGACGGCAAGGTACTCGGTGCCCGTTTCCGGCACGCGGAGCGGACCGCGGAGGGCCCTGCCTACCTGAACTGGTTCGAGAAGCAAGGGTTCCAGGAGACCCTCTGGCCGGAGTACATCAACGAGGGCGAGGGTGATTACCTCGTCGTCGGCCGCCGCATCCTGGCCGGCACCGGCTTCCGTACGGACCCGCGGTCGCACGCCGAGGCCCAGGAGTTCTTCGGCCTGCCGGTCACCAGCCTCACCCTGGTGAACCCGAACCACTACCACCTGGACACCGCCCTGGCGGTGCTCTCCGACACGGAGATCATGTACTACCCGGAGGCCTTCTCGGAGGGCAGCCGGGCGGTGCTGCGGGCGATGTTCCCCGACGCCGTCCTGGCCCGCCACGAGGACGCCGCGGTGTTCGGCCTCAACGCTTTCAGTGACGGCTACAACGTCCTGTTGCCGCAGGCGGCCACGGGCCTCATCGCGCGGCTCAAGAACAGGGGCTTCAACGCCATCGGTGTGGAGCTGTCCGAACTGCTCAAGGCGGGCGGCAGCGTCAAGTGCTGCACTCTGGAGCTTCGATGAAGATACTCGTGCTCGGCCGGGAGGAAGACTCCCTCGACTACCTGCGCTACTGCGAGAGCCACGGGATCGAGGCCACGTTCACCGAGCCGCCCTCGCTCGCGGGCATCGACCGGGACGCCTGGCAGGAGGTCCTGCCGGCGCTGGTGGCCGAAACGACGGACCTGGACTCCTTCGACGAGATCGTCTCGTTCCGTGACGGCTATCAGGTGCACACGGACCTGCTGCGCCGCCACCGTGGCTGGCCGACCCGTGACCTCGACGCCGTGAACTGCCTCACCGACAAGACCCTGTTCAAGTCCCACCCCGCGGTACGGGATTTCGTCGCCCCGTACGTCGAGCTCGCCCTGGCCGCCGATCCCCGCGAGGCACTCGACCAGGTCGAGGCGGAGCTGGGCTTCCCCGTCGTCCTCAAGCCTTCGAACGGCTTCTACAGCGCGGGAGTCGTGCGCGTCGACCGGGCCGAGGACTTCCGTAAGGCCTTTGTCTCGGTGAAGCGCGTATGCGGTCTGCTGCGCGACAGCCGGGGCCCGTCCCAGATCATCGCGGAACGGTATCTGGACGGCGACGAGGTGATGGTCGACGGGTTCGTCGTCGACGGCAAGGTCACCTGCCTCCTGTTCCACATCAAGCTGCCCCGTCTGACCGGCCTGCCGTCCTTCCACGAGACGGGTTGCGTCACTCAGCCCTTCGACGGCGTGAAGGGCCCCGAGTTCCAGGAGATGCTGGAGCGCGTCATCGGGGGCGTCGGCCTGGACAACTCCGCGTTCAACGCAGAGTTCCGCTACGACGGCGACGGCCGCCTGTACATCCTGGAGTGCGCCCCGCGTATCTCCGGCGGCGGTGCCTCGGTCCACAACCTCCTGCGCATCTGCACAGGCCTCGACGCGTACGGAATCCAGCACCGCTGCGGCCGCGAGCCGGTCGACCTCACCCCCACGCGGCGGAGCGCCGCGCTGGAGTACGACTTCTGTGCCGCCAAGAACGGTCACCTCGTGCGCCTGGAGGACACGGTAGCCCTCCTGCGGGACCTCGATGCGGACACGATCCTGCAGTACCGCGAAAACGGTCAGTTCGTCTTCGCTCCTCCGCTCAACGTCGAAACCGTGCTCACCGCGTACTTCGCCTGCGAAACCGCGCAGAGCGCCGAGGAGCTGCTGGACGTGGTCCAGCACAAGTGCGTCATCGAAACCACCGAACAGCCCTGACCCATCGGTCTCACGAGTCTCCCGAGCCCTGGCCGACGACGGCCAGGGCTCCGGTACTCGTGGCGCTCCGGTGCTCAAGGCTGCGTGACCGCGTGAGCGGCGCCAGGCCGTCGCCCCGGAGCGGCCCGCTGCTTCGCTTGGCACGTCGCGTCAGGCCACGCCCTTGCGTAGGACGTAAACGATGCCCGCCAGCGCAACCCGGTCCGGCACCGGGAGCCGTCCGGGACGGCGGTGCCGCCGTGGGCGCACCGGCAGTAGCGGGGCTATCCGGTCCCGGAGGTCGTCGGGGACAAGTGACTTCACGCAGGTTCTTCAGCGACTCGACGCCGAGTGGCCGACACCCTCATTCTGATGGCTGGGAGTCGTCGGCGACGGCCGGGCGGTGCTCCGGCCGCGGGGCGGCAGGTGCCGACGTGACCTGGTACGTACCGAGCCGCGGGCCACCGGCCGGAGCACTGGCGGACGCGCCCGGTTCAGCCCCGCCCGGGGTGGATCCAGATCCGCAACGGGCCGATCGGCTCGAAGCCGTGACGCAGGGCGGCGGCCAGGTCGTCGCCGTGCTCGTAGCCGACCACGGGCAGGGCGGGGAACAGCGAGTGAACCACGCCGGGCAAGTCCGGCCAGACCGTGTCGGGGCCGCCGTCGCGTGCGAAGACGTTGGAGATTCCGGCCACTTGGCCGCCGTGGCTCACCACCGCCCCGGCGCCCACCCGACCGTCGCCGGAGCGCCCGGCGAGCACGGAAGTGGCCGGGTCGTCGAGCAGTTCGGGGCGGAACAGATCCGCGTCGCCGTTCCCGTCGTCCCAGGCCAGTGCCCACTCGCGCAACGTGTCCGCGTCGTCCGCCACCTCCCAGGCGAGGCCCGGGGGGTCGGCGGGCCCGTTCGCCGGACGGTGGATCCACTGAGCCTCGAACAGGACCTGGAAGCCTGCCCGTGTCAGGTCGAGGTCGCTGAAGCTGTCCTTGACGGAGGCGCCGGGTACGGAGGTGTCGATCCGGGCCAGCAGCGCGTCCGGGGCGGCGCCGGCCACCAGCGTCACCGCGTCCGGGTAGTACGGCGGAGTACGGGCCGGGGCGGCCCACGCCTGCTCCCCGAATTCGCCCGCCACACCGTGCGACCGGCTCATCACGGCGCACCACTCGGCGTTGTCGCGGGCAGCGGCCCGGACCATGGACGGGTTCGACGTCTTCATGAATGCGGATCATGGCATGCCCGCCGGGCGGCACTTGACCCCGCTCCTTCGGCGGACACCTCGTCCGGACGGCGGTGCGGGACGGGCCCTTGACCGGGCGGGGTGGTGGAGGGGGGTGAGGGCCCGAGACCGGGCAGGGATTCGGGCCCTCACGTCGCGCATCCGTCGGGGGCGTTTGCGCGCTGACCACTTCAACGAGTTTCGCGCCCGGGGGATACGTTTCGCCGATCGGCCAGGTCGCGGGGGGTGCGGGCGAGTTGCCCGAGTACCGCCAGGGCGCGGGAGGCTGACGTACGTTTCACGGCAGCCGCTCGACGAGCCGGTCCACGAGAGGGACCGGGTGCGACAGCGCGGCCAGGTGCCCGCCGGGAACGGTCTCGGCGTCGATGCCGAGGCGGTCACGGGCCACTCTGCGCTGGAAGTCCACGGGGAAGAGCCGGTCCCCGGTCGCGGCGAGCACCCGCGTGGTCGTGTCGGGCCACCGCTCGATGGCACAGGGCTGACCGAAGGCGATGTCGGCCTCCGGCCGCTCATGGCCCGCCCCGGCGGCGGCGACCTCGGCCGGGACGTCGTGGAGGAAGTAGGTGTCCAGGTCGAGGTCGGTGCCGTATCCGCCCGCCTCGGCGGCGGCGAGGCGGGCCGGCTCCGATCCGGTGTTGCCCCACCACTGGCCGGGTGTCTCGCCCGGCAGCGGAACCATCGCGTTGACGAGCACCAGCAGTGCGACCGGAACACGGGAGCAGACCATGGGCGCGGTGAATCCGCCCAGCGACTGCGCGACCAGCACCGTATCGGCGCGATCACCGATCGCCGCGACCACGGAGTCCGTGTACTCGGGCAGGCCCGAGGACGCGTCGGCACCGGGCAGATCGACCGCGACCGCCTCGTGCCCCCTCGCCCGCAGTTCGGCCACCACACGATGCCAGTACCAGGCCGCACCACCGGCCCCGGGAATCAGGACAAACACGTTCGTCCTCGCTTTCTCCGCCTCGCCTTCACAAGACAGACCGTGGAGGGCGCCGAAAGTCATCGGTGCCGGACCGGTGGTTTTCCCGGTCGATGTTCCAGCCGGGCGGCAGGGCTTCGTCGCAGAACACGCAGACGAAATGGTCCTCGCGCACGACATTGACCTGCCCGCACGACACACAGCGCCGGAACACCACCGGGTGGGTGAAGCCGCCGGGGTGTCCGATGCCGGCGTGGTCCAGGGCGCGTGCGACGGCCGGCCACGAGTCGACCTCCGGGCAGTATCCGGTCGACTGGTTGGTGACCTCGTCGACCACCCACCGCCCGCACTCCTCGCGGAAGCTCGCCTCGCCGGCGCTCAGCACCGCTTCTCCGCCCGCGCACACCACGTGCTCGCTGCGTCGCGGCGCCAGCCGCAGCACCCCCTCGGTGTCCACCACGAAGGTGAAGGGCTCGGTCCGTTCCCCGGCACCGCGGGCGGACACCCATCGGGCGAGATCCACCGCCGACCGGATGCGCGCGCCCTCTCCGGCCGCCCGGACCAGGTGCAGGAGGTCGTCGGGCCCGACATAGCGGTAACCCGGTCGCATCGTGTCCATGCGGGCCAAGGTAGTCCGCTTCCACGGCGTCGGCCGTTCCGTGCGGCGGTGAGTGCGGCCCGCCCCTTCCCGTCAGCCGGCCGCCGTCGTCGTCGCGTCGGGGGCGAGGGTCGGCGGTGGAGCGAACATGGCGCTGAGCACGTCGAGTTGGGTGTCGATCGCGTCGAGGGCGGCGAGAGCGTCCGGGACGGACCGGTCGGTGGGGGCGGCGGCCCCGAGTGCCGGGGACCGCTCCTGCGGGGCCGTCCCCGGCGGAGCGGGCGGGACCGGGCGCCGGCCGATCGCGCGCCGTACGGCCAGTGCGTGCGCCGCGACCTGGGCGCGCCGTCGCGCCACCACGGCGTCGGCGCTCAGGGCCTCCGGTGCCGAACCCGCCGCGTCGGTCAGATCGTCCACGGGGTCGGCGCAGTACCGCAGCGCCGTCACGGACCGCAGTGTGAAGGGGTCCGGACGCCACCGGACGGACAGGACCCGGGGAGCGGGCACGGCGGCCAGGATCCGCACCGGAGCCGTCACGGTCGCCAACTGCTCGACACGGTAGGAGAACCGGGCCCGCGCCGTGCGGACGGCCGGGCCGTCGCGCCAGTCGGCCTCCATCAACTCGCCCAGACCCGACAGCGCCGCCGCGGTACGGGCCCGTACCACCGCCTCGGTCCGGACGGGCAGCACGAGCCAGGAAGCCGCCACGCCGAGGACCGCGCCGACGGCGATCCCGGCCAGTCGGGTGTGCAGCAGATCCCCGGGGCTCTGCCCGAACCAGTCGTAGAGCAGCGAGAGCACGGTGGTGACGCAGCCCGCCCAGTACGCGTAGCTGAGTTCACGCAGCCACGTGGCCACGGCGAGCACGGCGAAGATGACGACGACCGCGGTGTCCGACCGCGGTCCGAACTCCCCGGAGACGGCGGTCGCCACCACCGTGCCGGCCGCGGCGCCGAGCGTGCGCCAGGTCCCTTTGACCAGGACGTCGCCGCGGCTGCGCGCACCGCTGCACACCAGGAACGCCGTGAGGACCACCCACGCCCAGTGGTCCGGCCACAGATTCCGGCCGATCACGAACGCGGAGGTGAGCGCCGCCGCCGTCTGCAGGGCCATCCGGGTGCTCGCGGCCGGCCGGCGCCGCGGGGCGCGGGGCGCCGCGGTCACCTTCGCGGAAGGCGGCCGCGGTACGAGACCGGTGCGCTGGGCCGTCCACGTCACCACGGTTCCCCAGACGACCGCCGCCAGCGCCGTCACCGCCGCCCAGGCGGTGTGTCCGTGCCCCCCGACCGGCACCACCCCGGCCGGTACCACCAGGACCGCTATCAGGGGCAGGACGACGAGCGTGCCCGCCCGCGTGGCACGGGCGCCGAACCGGCGCACCCAGATCGCCCCCGCGACCCCCACGACGAACGCCGCGTCCCCCGCGTCGGGGTGCCGCTGGACCAAGGTGCTCAGCTCGGTGCCGGCCGCCGCCGCGCACGGCAGCACGGCACAGGCCAGCAGCCGGTCGGTCCGGTCGAAGAGGCGTTGCACACGGCCGAGAGCCGAGGCGATCACCACCGCCTGCACCACGCTGTCCACCCGCAGCCCCGCCTCGTGCTCCACGAGCAGCGCCAGGCCGTACGTACCCAGCACCGTGGCCGTGGACACGGCCGTCGTACGCAGGTGCGTCCCTCGCGGATCGAAGCGCAGCGCGCGATGCGCCGATCTGAGAAAACTACGCAACACGTAGAATCACCGCCAAGGAAACCGCTGGAACAGGCCACTGGTAAGCCATATGGAGACTCACCCTCCGGCGGGTATCGTAAGTGATACCTTAGCAATGTGATGGGAGAACGAACAGAACACGAGGACGCGGAACGATCCGGGTCCGAGCGGCGGGACGGCCGGGCCTCCGCCGAGATCCGTCAGGGCGTCATCCGGCTCGCGCGCAGGCTGAGCGCGGAGCGCCCCGCGGACGGGCTCAGCCTCAACAAGAGCAGCGTCCTCGGCCACCTGCGCCGCAACGGCCCGATGTCGGCCGGCGCGCTGGCCGCCGCCGATCACCAGCAGCCGCAGTCCCTGACCCGGGTCTTCGCCGACCTCGAACAGGAAGGCCTGATCAGCCGGACGCGCGATGCCCAGGACGGACGCCAGCGCGTGGTGCAGCTGACCGAGGCGGGCCGCGCGGCCCTCGCCCGCGACATGGCGCAGCGCGACGCCTGGCTCGACGTCGCCCTCGTCGGCCTCACCGAGACGGAGCGCCAGGTCCTCCTGCTCGCCGCCCGCCTGATGAACGGCCTCGCCGACTCCCCGGTCACCGTGCCCGGTTCCACGACCCGACCCCATTGACGGAGGCTCCCGTGTCCTGGCCCGACCACGCCATCTGGTGGCACGTCCACCCCTTGAGTTTCCTCGGGGCGGAGCCGGACGCGCTGCCCGCCGGCGCGCCCGCGCGGCACAGACTGCCGGCCCTGGCCGACTGGCTGGACCACCTGGTCGGGCTCGGCTGCAACGGCCTCGCCCTGGGCCCGGTCTTCGCCGCCGAGACCCACGGCTACGACACGACCGACCACTTCCGCGTCGATCCCCGCCTGGGCACCGAGGCCGACCTGGCCGACCTGGTCGACCGTGCCGCGTCGCGCGGGGTCCGGGTGCTGCTCGACGGGGTCTTCAACCACGTGGGCAGGTCCTTCGCGCCCTTCGCCGACGTGGCGCGGCACGGCACCGCCTCCCCGTACGCGGACTGGTTCGTCCCCGAGGGCGGCGACTTCCGGACCTTCGAGGGGCACCGTCATCTCGTCGCCCTGAACCACGCGTCGCCTGCGGTCGCCGACCATGTCGTCGAGGTCCTCGGACACTGGCTCGACCGGGGTGTCGACGGCTGGCGGCTGGACGCGGCCTACGCGGTTCCCCGGCCCTTCTGGCGGACCGTCACGGACCGGGTCAGGGCACGTCACCCCGGCGTGTGGTTCAGCGGTGAGGTGATCCACGGGGACTACGCGGCGTACGTGGCCGAGGGCGGGCTGGACACCGTGACGCAGTACGAGCTGTGGAAGGCGATCTGGAGCTCGCTCAACGACCGCAATCCGCACGAGCTGGCCTGGGCGCTCGAACGGCACAACGCCATGATCGACACCTTCGCACCGCAGACGTTCGTCGGCAACCACGACGTCACCCGTCTCGCCAGCCGGCTGGAGGAGCCCCGTCACCTGGCACACGCGCTCGCCGTGCTGTTCACCGTCGGGGGGACACCGTCGATCTACGCGGGGGACGAGCGTGCCCGGGAGGGCGTCAAGGAGGACCGCGTCGGCGGGGACGACGCCGTCCGTCCCGCGTTCCCCCGCTCCCCGTCCGGTCTCGGTGCCGAAGGGCTGCCCGTGCAGCGGCTGCACCAGACCCTGGTGGGCGCGCGTCGCCGCCACCCCTGGCTGGTACGTGCCCGGACCCGGATCCACACGCTCGGCGGCACCGCCCTCAGCTACACCCTGGCCGCGCCCGGCTCCGGCTCCACCGTCGCGGTCGCGCTCAACTTCGGCCCCGCCCCGGTCACCGCGGGCATTCCGGCGGCCGCGTGGACGCCGGTCGCGGGCGACTCCTCCGTCGATTCCGCCACGGGTGTCGTCTCGCTTTCCCCGACGGGCTGGTTCATCGCCACGACACCGGAAAGTCTTCATTGATCCCAGTCCGACGTGCGCTGATTTTTGGACACCGCCCAAGGTGGGAATCCTCGGGCGGTGCACCGGCTATGACGCCGGGGTGCACGGAAATTGTTGACATGCGAAATAAATCCTGTCGGAAAACGCTTCCGCCGTGTTGGTGGACCCACCATTTCCGCATGGTCGAAATGCTCTCACGGGTCGATCCAGGACGCTTCCGTCACACGGCATAAGCGCTGAATGCGCGAGCCCATGCGTTGCGCCAGAGCGCAATCCGGCGACCGTGTTGTCCGCATGCCCGGACATAGGCGACGAGTAGTTCCTCGGACGGCATGCGAGAACCGGCCAGAATGTCGGCGACCGTACTGCGCGGCAATGGTCCGGCGCCCAGGTCGCGGGCCTTCTTCTCCATTTCGCGAAGGGACGGCTGCCCGGCGGCGAGCCGCGCCTGGTGCATCGCTTCGAGGAGGTGGGCCGGGTGGTAGACGAGCTCCAGTTTGCGTTCGGCGCGTGGCGCGGACGCGACCTCGCGACCGTCGGGGGTGTGGCCGGACTGCCGCGCCGCCTGCTCCCAGCGCAGTCGGGCCTCGCGTCGGGTGGCGCCGCAGACCTGCGCATACGCTTCCACGACATGGCGCCGGGGCAGGAAGGTGCCGCGGTCGGCCCGGGACAGGGTGACGGCGGAGCAGGCGGGATCCGCGATGCGCAGTCCCTCGGTCAGTTCCGCCATCTGCCGGTAGGTGAGCCCGGACCGCTGGCGCAGCGAGCGCAGCCATTGAGCCAATTCGTAGCACTGCGCGGATTTCGGTATCGATGTTCGGCTCCGCCCCACCACTGCCCCCTGGATGTCGAGACTTCCGGATGCGCGACGCGTCCGATGGCATGTCGATCGACGACGCCCACTGATTCGGTCGATGCCGGGGCCCGAGTATTGCGCACCGCCAGGAGGGCCCGTTTTGGTCTTTACTTGGGCTCACATAGATCGACGCTATGGATGGCTTCGACGAAGAGTCAAGACGGCTTTACCCTACTTTACCCTGCATGGGGATCCCTTTTCTTTCGATGGATGTTTGGTTCATTTTGTCCGAGAAGTGGAGTGGTGAGATCCGTGCGTCCACATGGGGTTTTGCGTGAGCTCCGCCCAAGTCGCCCAGTGGGTGTCCTGGGCCTTGTTGCATAACGGCCTTGCTGGCTCATTCGCCGCTCTGCTGACATGGATTTACCCGGCCGGAGGAGCCGACCGGGCCTGATCCTGTCGACTCTGCGGAGGAACGCAATGACCACCGTGTCCAACACCGCCCTGGCCGAAATCATCGAGCTGCTCAAGGAGGTCAAGCCGGGCGTGGCCGACCAGGCCGTCGAGCCCGGACACTCCGTGGTCGAGGACCTGGGTCTCGACTCGCTGGACCTGTTGCAGCTCGCCCGCCGCATCAACCGGCACTTCGGCGTCGAGTTCGACCTCGACCAGTGGAACGCCGAAGCCGACGAGCACCACCGCAGCGTCGCCTCGATCGTGGCCGTCGTGGCCGCCGGCAGTCGTGCCTGAGCCGGCCGCGGTCGGCCGCGTCGCTCTCGTCACGGGTGGTTCACGGGGGATCGGCGCCGCGGTCTCGTACCGTCTCGCCGCCGACGGACTCGCCGTGCACCTCGTCTGCCGCAGCGCCGTGGAGGCCGGACGCGGCGTGGTCAAGGAGATCGAGGCCGCCGGCGGACGCGCGGTCCTGCACCGGGCGGACATCGGCGACGAGACCGAGGTCGAGAGGCTGGTCGAGCGGGTGACCGCGCAAGAAGGCGCGCTGCACGTCCTGGTCAACAACGCCGCGGTGATCGACGACCAGCTCCTCGCGGTCACCCGGACCGACCGCTGGGAGAACGTCCTGCGGACCAATCTCACCGGCCCCTTCCTCACCAGCAGGGCGGTTCTGCCGACGATGCTGGACCAGGGCTGGGGCCGCGTCATCAACATCTCCTCCAACTCGGCACGGACCCCGGGGCCGGGGCAGAGCGCCTACGCGGCGTCCAAGGGCGGCCTGGAAGCCCTCACCCGCGCCCTGGCCGTGGAGGTCGGACACAAGGGCATCCGGGTCAACTGCGTGGCACCCGGCAAGATCCGCACAGAGATGACCGCGGCCGTCGCCGACCGGCTCGGCTCGGACGGCGACGGCACCCGCTGGGGTCTGCCCGAGGACATCAGCGGACTCGTCGCCTTCCTCACCCGCGACGAGGCGGACTACATCCAGGGCCAGACGTTCACGGTGGACGGCGGTCGCATGATCATGCGCAGCCCGGGCCGGCGATCCCGGTGAACCAGGGGCGAACGGAGGAACAGCCGTGGGGGCCGTGAAGTACTGGGAGGACCTGGCGCACGCACCGGTGCGCCGGTTCGGGCCCGTGGTGTTCGGCAGCGCGCTGCTCGACCAACTCCTCGATCTGATGGGGGAGAAGCACCCCGTGCACGACAGCGACGACTTCGCCCGGGGCACGGACCGCCGGCGGCGCATCGTGCCCGGAGGCTTCATCCACTCCATCACCTCGGGCTGGGTGGTCCAGCACGGCTCCCCGGCCGCCGTCGTCGGCATGCGGCGGCTGGGCTGGGACTTCGTCAGGCCGCTGTACCCCGACACCCCGTTCTGGTTCACCACCGCCACCGACCGGGCGGAGGAGATCGACGACCGGATCGGCCTGGTCGAGACCACACGCCGGGTGTTCGACGAGAACGACCGGACGTACGCCATCGGACGCATGAGCGTCGTACTGCTGCGGCACGCCGCGCAGCGGAACGCAGCGACAGGAAGGGTTCAGTGATGGACGGTCAGTACCGGCCCCTCAAGGGGCGAGTGGCTCTGGTGACCGGCGGCTCGCGCGGCATTGGCGCGGGCATCTCCCGCAAACTCGCGGCCTGGGGAGCGACCCTGGCCGTCAACTACGTCGACCGGGAGGGCCCGGCCAAGGAACTCGCCGAGGAACTCGGGGAGCAGGGCACGGAAGTGACCCTGCACCGCGCCGACCTGAGCGAGCCCGCGGAGATCGAGAACCTGATCGCCGAGATCGGCGAGATCCACCAGGACCTCCACATCCTCGTCCAGAACGCGGCCGCCACCAAGTTCGCCAGGCTCGCGGAAGCCTCCCTCGGCGACTGGCAGTTCGTGCAGGACACCAACTCCCGGGCCACCTGGCTGCTCGCCAAGCACGCGCTCCCGCTGATGCGTGAGCGCGAGGGAGCCCGCTTCATCACCATCACCAACTCCACGACCACGCGCATCATCCCGCGCGCCGGACTCTTCGCGGCCGCCAAGGCGGGACTCGAGGCGCTGACCGACTACCTCTCCTACGAGCTGGCGCCCTACGGCATCGTCGCCAACTGCGTACGTCCCGGACTCGTGCAGACCGGGGTCTTCAAGGTCCGCCCCGACTTCGCCCACGGTGTCACCAAGGAGCTGTCCGTCTCCCCGTGGCCCGGCGACCGCATGACGACGCCGGAGAACAGCGCCGACGTGGTCGCCCTGCTCTGTCTGGAGGAGGCGTCCTGGATCGCCGGACAGACCATCACCGTGGACGGCGGATACCGGCTGTGGGGCGGCATCGGCGGCGGAGGCCGGCGTGCCGAGTGAACGCGCCGGACGGCGGGACCGTCCCGGCATCGTGGTCACCGGCACCGGTGTGATCTCCCCGGCCGGTACCGGCGCGGCCCGGCTGTGGGAAGCCATGGCGGCGGGCAAGACGTTCTTCGACACCGGCGGCCACGACGGGCCCGCCCCGGCACTGCCGTGGCCTTCGGCCTCCGTCGACACCACGGAGATCACCTGGCCCGCCGGCCGTGACTGGGCCAACGCCGGCAAGTACGCCAACCAGTCGGCCCGCTGGGCCGTCGCCGTGGCGCGCCAGGCCCTCGAGCAGGCCGGGATCACCGGTGACACGGAGGACGTACGCGGCGGGACCGTGATGGCCGTGGGCAGCAGCAGCGACGAGCTGAGCGACGTCATACCGCAGCTGGCCTCCCGCTTCCGGGGCGACCGGCGGCCCCTCGCCAAGTTCCTCCACGACGAGGTTCCCGACTACTCCTACATCCGTGGAATCCCCTCCCAACTGGGCCAGTTCGCCTCCATGGCCAGCGGATTCAGGGGTTCCAACGTCGCGGCCTACGGCGAGGCGGCGGCCGGCGGCACGGGCGCGCTCGCCCTGGCCGTACGGCTGCTGGAGAGCGGAGAACTCGACCGGGTGCTCGTCGTGGGGGTCGCACCGCCGCTGACGACCACCGCGATGGCCGCCTTCGACCAGGACGAACCCCTCGGCACACGTGCCACCGCCGGCGCCGGACCCTTCGACGCCGACAGGTCGGGGACCCTGCTGGGTCAGGGGGCCGCCGCCGTCCTGCTGGAGCGTGCCGACACCGCGCGCGGCACGGCCCGGGCCCGGCTCGTCGGCTGCGAGGTGCTGGTCGCCGCCGACGTCACGGCCTCGGCCGGACTCGTCGTCGACACCGTACTCGCCGACGCCGGCACCACCCCCACCGCCTGGTGGGCGCACGGCGCGGGCTCGGCCCGCCTCGACCGCGTGGAGGCGCGGGCGGTGCTGTCCCGCGCGGGCGGCCTGCCCGTCACCGGCTCGAAGGGCACCATCGGCAACGCCTTCGAGTGCTCGGCGCTCATCGACACCGCGCTGGTCGTCGAGAGCCTCGGACGGACGGGACTTCCTCCCGTGGGCCTGCTGCGCCGCCCCGACCCCGGACTCGGCGGCCTGGATCCGGTCATGGGGGAGACCCGCCCCCTGGGGCCGACGCCGGCCGCGCTGGTCACGGCGTTCAACCAGGGACGGCACTCGACGGCGGCGGGAGCCCTCGTCATCACATCGACGCACGGCGCCCCGGCCGACGACGGGAAGGCACGGACATGAGCGACGACATCGTCATCACCGGCATGGGGGTGATCACCCCCATCGGCGGGGACGTCGAGACGTTCTGGTCGGCCAACCTCGAGGGCCGCTCCGGGATCGTCCTGGAGGAACGGATGGACACCACCGGACTGCCCTGCGGCTGGACGGCCGGGCTGATCCCGGAGGACGTCAAGGCGAAGGTCGCCGCCGAGCACGGCGCACCCGACAGGTCCTGGGGCGACTCCCTCATGCTCGCCTCGGTGGACCAGGCACTCGCCGACGCGGGCCTGGGCGAACTGCCCGCCGAGGACGGGCCGGCCGCCCTGGTCTACGCGCGTGTGTGGCCGGGCCCCACCGGCTCGTTCCCGCAGGACTACGTCACGCACATGGAAGACCTCGCCGAACGCTACGACAGGATCGGCAACGAGCCCTCGGCCGTCCTCGAACACCTGCGGGGCAGGCATCTCCCGCCCGAGACACGGGACCTGTCGGCCTATCCGACCGAGATCGCCGACCGCCTCGGGACGGCCGTCATCCCCGTACGGCTGGAGGCCACCTGCTCCGGAGGACTGCGCGCCATCGCGGAAGCCGCCCGGCTGCTGCGCTCGGGACGCGCCCGGTACGCGGTGGTGTCGGCGTCCGTCTCGCGCAACACCCCGTACGTGCTCTCCCAGTACGGCCAGCTCATGGCGCTCTCGCGCTGGAAGGGCGACCCGGCCCGGGCGTCCATGCCGTTCGACAGGCGGCGCACCGGCATGGTCATCAACGAGTCGGCGGGCGCGCTCGTCCTGGAGACGGCGGAGCACGCCGCCCGACGCGGGATGACGCAGTCGTACGCCGTCATCGGCGGCTGGGGGCTCGCGGTGGACACCCGTCACATGACCGCTCCCAGCGTGGACATGATCGAACGGGTCATGCGGACCGCCCTCGAACAGGCCGGCGCGCACCCGGACGACGTCGACACCGTCAACGCCCACGGCACTTCGACCCGCCTCAACGACGTCACCGAGGCCCGCGCACTGCACCAGGTCTTCGGCGAACGGACGGCCGACCTCGACGTCAGCGCCGTCAAGTCGCTGACCGGGCACGGCTCCGCGGCCTCCGGCGTCGTGGAGACGGCGGTGGCGGCCCTCACGCTGTGCAGGGGGGTCATCCCGCCCGTCACGACCACCACCGAGCCCGACCCGGCCTGCGCCGTGCGCACCTCCCTCACCCCGGTCCGGCGACCGGTCGGGACCGTGCTGAAGAACTCCTTCGGCTTCGGCGGCCAGTACGCCTCGATGCTCTTCCGCCGCCCGGCCGCGCCACGGCCGGCACCCCAGCCGGCATGAGCACGATGGACCGGTTGCAGTACGAGACGGCCGACCCGACCCGGCCGCACCGCGGCACCGTCGTGTGGCTGCACGGCATCGGCCAGGCGCCGGGCGACCTGATGGCCGTGACCCAGCGGTTCCGGCTCGCCGAGGCGGGAGTGCGCGGGGTGTTCCCGCGCGCCCCCGTCGCGGCTCCGAGCCTGCTGAGCGGTCTGGCGGTGCCGTGCTGGTTCCCGCAGAACCTCCTCGCGATCGACCGGATCGACGTCGAGGGCCTGCTGGCGGTGCACCGGCCGCTCTCGGCACTGCTGGACGCGGAGGCCGACCGGATCGGCGCGGGACGGATCGTGCTGGCGGGCTTCTCCCAGGGCGCCACGGTCGCCCTGACCACGGCCCTCACCTACGCCCGGCAGTTGGCGGGCGTGGCGCTCTACGCGCCCTTCATGCCCCCCGACCTGCCCGCGCTGCTCCCGGCGGGCGGGCCGTCGCCGGCCAACAGCGGTCTGCCGGTGTGGATCGGCCACGGGGCACGGGACTGGGTCGTCCCCGAACGCAGCGGCGCCGGACTGAGAGATCTGCTCACCGGCTGGGGACACCCGGTGACGTGGCAGCGCTATCCCGGCGGACACGAGCCGTTCGCCGGAGTACGGGCTTCCCTGCCCGCCTACCTGAGCGACGTCCTGGACGTCCACGTGCCGCGGGTCCCCGGAGCGGGACCGGCGGCACGGACCCGCTGACCGGGGCCCGACGCGCCCCGCACCGCCCGGGCCTCCGGAACCGGCACGCCCCTCCCGGTTCCGGAGGCCCGGGGCATCCGCACCGGGAAGGAACCGAGAAGGTGTCCACGCCGATGTCACAGGAGCCGTCGCCGGAGGCGGCCCACCGCCCCGAGGCCGTGCCGTTCGGTGTCGGCCTGCTCTTCCCCGGCCAGGGGGCCCAGCGCCCCGGCATGGGCGAGCCCTGGCGCGACACCCCGCACTGGAAGGTCGTCACACGTCTCTCCGAGATCTCCGGACGGGATCTCGGCCATCTGCTGCTGGATGCCGGAGCCGAGCGGCTGGCCCGCACCGACGCCGCTCAACTGGCCACCTTCACAATGGAGATGGTGGTGCTCGACGCGCTGCGCACGGTGATGGGCGAACTGCGGCCCACGGTGTGCGCCGGGCACAGCCTCGGCGAGTACGCCGCCCTGGCCGCCGCCGGGGTGCTCGACCCGGAGGACGGTGTCCGGCTCGTCACCGAGCGCGGGGCCGCCATGGAAGAGGCCGACCGGCTCACACCCGGCACCATGGCGGTGCTCATCGGCACCGGCATCGTGCCCAAGGCACGGGGACTCGCCGCCCGGATGCGTGCCGTGCGCCGGGCCCAGGTGTGGGTCGCCAACATCAACGGCGCCGAACAGGTCGTGATCTCCGGCACCGTCGAAGCCGTCGCGGCGCTGGCCGACGAGGCCGAGCGCGCCGGAGCACGCGCGCTGCGCATCCCGGTCGGCGGCGCGTTCCACACCCCCTTGATGGCTCCGGCCGCCCCACGCCTGGCCGAAGCCGTCGACCGCACTCCGCTCCACCCCGCGCGCTGCCCGGTGATCGCGAACGTCGACGCCCGCGCCCACCTCCACGACCAGGAGCGGTGGCGGGCGATGATGCTCCGTCAGCTCGTCATGCCCGTGCACTGGGCCGGCTCCATGCGCACCCTCACGGCCATGGCGCGCGGCCGCCTCCGCATCGTCGAGGCGGGCCCCGGCTCCACACTGGCCGATCTCGCCCGCAGGGCCCTGCCCGGAGAGATCCCGGTCCGTTCCGTCGCCACCCCGGCGCAGGTGGAGGCTCTCGCCGCCGAGTGGTGGCGGTGACCGGGACCGGTGCGCGCCGTGAGGATCACCAAGCCCGCCCGCGAGGGGGAAAGCCGTGGCAGACTGCTCCGCGGTGGACGTCCGCGAGGAGACAGAACGATGAACCATGCCGTGAACGCCGCCGAAGAGCTGGGAGCCCAGGGGTGGAGCAGGCCCTGGGGCTCCGGCGGCGACGACGGTTGCGTCGAGATCAAGGAACTCGGCGGCGGCGTCGTGGCGGTCAGACAGGCGACGGACCCGGACGGCCCCGCTCTCATCTGCGCCTCGTCCGTCGTCGCCGAGTTCATCGGCGGTGTCAAGAAGGGACGAGCGGACTTCCTCATCGCCTGATGTCCGCCTTCCGGGCCGGTACCCGCCCCGACCCGATCGCGCGGTGAACTCGCCGGGTTCCTCGGCGGACTCGAACTCCCCGTTCGCGACACCGATTTCGCCTCCGGACGGGACACCGGGGGAAGACGTCGGCGCGCCGGGGCGAGCGGATCCCTCCGTGCGTGGGCGTCGCCCGGAAGCCGTGGAGCGCGGGGCGCGAGGCGCGGAGCGGCCGCGCCGGTCCTGGCGCCGTCCGACTCACCGACGCCGGACAGCCCCTCCCGAAAGGCTGTGGAATCGGGCATGATGGACCATCCGTACCGATCAAGCGACTCTGCGCCGTTGTCAGACCGAACCGTCCACCGTTCCCGTACGTCGAGCGAGTGTCGCCCCGCCCTACTTGTCGCCCCCTGACCGGCCATGCCCGCGCAAAAGGGTGCACCAGTGGCGCCGCGACAGCAGCAATGTTGTCAACCTGGGGAGGAAATCCAGTGGCGCCGGTGCTTGTTGGACGCGAAGGACTGCTGGCCGGAGAGCGGATACCGGTGATCGGCACCCGGGTCACGTTCGGGCGCAACCCCGAGAACACCGTCGTGGTCTCCAGTCTGAGCGTCTCCCGCTTCCACGCGGAGATCGTCCTGGACGACACCCAGGGGTATGTGCTGCGCGACTGCGGCAGCAGCAACGGCACGCTGGTGAACGGCGAGGAGATCGACTCCCGGCTCCTGAAGCCCGGGGACGACATCACCATCGGTGACCAGGAGTTCCGCTTCGAGGTCGCGGACGCCATGGAGACGATCATGGCGCTCTCCCTGCCGCGGTCCCTGACCCTGGACGACGACGAGATCGAACGGGGGCCGGTGCTGCGGGTCACCGTCGCGGGCGGAGGCCCCGTCGGCCTGTCGCTCGCCCTGCTGCTGGAGCATTTCCTCGGCGCCCAGGTGAACATCACCGTCTACGACGGCCGTTGGCGGAAGCAGGGTCGCAAGATCGTCTGGAAGGACGAGAGCCAGGGCAATGTGCGGCGCCAGCAGGTGGTGACCATACAGAGCCGCCAGTACCTCAGCCTGCCCGAGGAGGTGCAGGCCCGGCTCTTCGACCCGGACAGCTACACCGAGATGTGGCCCTCGGGCCCCGACTCCATCGGCGATCACCATCCGCGCAACATGCGCATCGCCTACATCGAGGACCGGCTCCTGGAGGTGGCGAACGAGAAGCGGGGCCGGATCCGGCTCGTTCCCGCCCGGTTCGGCGTCGAGGAGCAGCAGGACGGGCTCGCCGGCCAGCACGTCCTCGCCATCTGCGACGGCGGACGGTCGCACACGCGCGAGCACTTCGCCGCCAAGTTCGGCAAGGCGGACGAGTCGATCTACTCGCTGAACGGCCGCCATCTGCAGGACGTGGTCCTCGGGCTGCGCGTGAAATCGGGTCTGGCCGACCCCATGGCCGTCCTGCTGACCGTCGGGCAGAACCGCTTCCTGCTGAACTCCCTGCGCGGCGAGGGCTTCCTCAACATGCGCCTCACGGAGGCGGAGGCCGCGGAGGTCGTCGGCATCGACCCGGTCCGTCGCGTCTTCGAGGAGTGCATCGCCTCCCGTCCCTGTCTGATGGGACGCGACGAGCACGGTGACTTCCGGTGCTCCACGCACAGCACCCTGTTCCTGCCCGCCCTCATCAGGGGCTCGGCCCTGTGGAAGCGGGTGGGCGAAGGGCTGCGCCTGTTCGGCGTCGAGCCGGGGGAACTGAGCGCGGTCACCTCGTTCCGCCTCGACATGGTGCAACGCCCGCGCTTCACCGCCGAGTTGCTGCCACCCACGGCGAACTCCACGGGCACGTACGGATTCCTGCTGGGCGACGCGGCCAACGCCATCCACTTCTGGCCGGGCCGGGGACTCAACAGCGGTCTGGCGTCGGCGATCTCGCTCGCGCGGTCCCTCAACGGGGCGTGGAACGGCAAGCCCTTCCGGGACGCCGACTTCCTGCGTCACGAGGCCGCCATGTCGATGCTCCAGTACCGCCACAAGAGCCGTGCCTGGAAGGCGATGGTGACCACCGACGACAAGGGCGACACCTGGGCCATCAAGGACATCATCGCGCACGGCATCGACGGGATCGCCGAGGAGCCGGACCGCGAGGCCGACACCGCGACGCTGTTGGAGCGGCTGCGCGGGATCCGCTCCCGGCTGGAGAAGCGCATGACCGGTCTGCCGGACGACGAGGCGATCCTCGAACGGCTCGGGACCCTGGAGAGCAGCACGCTCCGCATGCTGGTGCTCAGCGGTGCCTGGGACACCCTGACCATGGGTGGCGAGGAGGTCGACATCGACATCTTCTACGGCAGGGACTCCGCTGCCGCGGCGGCGGCCGTCGAGGCGCTCGAGCCGGTGGCCCAGGTCTGAGGCGTACCCGGGCCCGCCCGAGCGGGTACCGGGCGGTCGGCCCGCCGTTCGCCGGCCGACGGACCGCGCGGGTAAAGTGGCGTCCAGTCCCTTGTCACCAGCAGCCGATCAAGGCAAGACCCGAGCGGGAGCGAGCGAGCGTGCCCAGCGAGCGAGAGCCGGGCGTCCCGGTCGTCAGCCGATCAGCCCAGGCCGCGGCGACGAGACGGCAGATCGTCGAGACGGCCCAGCGGCTCTTCGCCGGCCGTGGCTACCAGGCGACCTCGTTGCAGGCGATCGCCGACGAGATGGGCCTCACCAAGGCCGCGGTCTACTACCACTTCCGGACCAAGGCGCAGATCCTCCAGGCGTCGCTCGATCCGACCGTCGAGGAAATGACGGTGCTGCTGGACGAGTTGGCGGGCATGCCGTCGCGCCAGGAGAGGCTGGACGCGTACGCGGTCGGCTGGGTCGATTTCCTGGTGCGGCACCGCGAACTCGGAGCCATGCTCCTGCACGATCCCGAGATCCGGGCCGCCAGCGTCTACGCCGAGAACGACCGGCGCAGGCGACGCATTCTGCGGGTGCTGTTCGGCAGCTCGCCCACACCGGCGGAACGCATGGCCTACGTGATGTGCGTGTGGATGCTGGAGGGCCTCGGCGAGCTGTCCGACCTCTCGGACGACGACCTGCGGGCCACCCTGCTGCTGACCGTCCGCGGGCTTCTGGCCGCGCCGGGGACCACGGGGTCCGTCGAGGCGTGATGCCTCGCCCGTCACGTTCGGTGATGGACGGCGACCCTGTCAAGGCTGACGGCGGTCCCGCCGAGGCCACGGGCGGGGCGCTCGCCGTGCCCGTCCGGTCTCCCGCTCCGACGGGAGGCGCACGATTCGCTAGCCATCGGCTAGTGAGCGGCTGTTGACTGGTAAAGTGATTTCTTGGGCGGGTGGTGCTGTCGCAGCCCGCGGCACGCGGTCCGGACCGTCCACACGGCCGACCGGCGGTCGGCCGCCCGGCGGAAGCCGGGCCGCGATCCCGGATCGCGGGTGGGCCCGTACCCGGCCGTCCCCGAGTTCTGCGCGCACAGAGCACCCCGAGCAGTCCCCTGGAGCCCTGACCACGATGACGACGACCGCCACGAACCCCGCCGCCGCACCCGGGCCCGAGGAGCCGCACCCGGTCTGGCGCGTGCTCACCGAGCGCGCGCGAACCGGCAGCCGCCCCGGCGCGCGAGCCGACGGACACCGCGTCGCCCTGGCCATCGAAGGCGGCGGGATGCGCGGCATCATCGCCGGCGGGATGGCCCTCGCCCTCCATGAACTCGGGCTGACCGACAGCTTCGACGCCGTCTACGGCGCCTCCGCCGGCGCGGCCTCCGGCGCGTGGCTGCTGAGCACGAGCCCGCAGTCGCTGCGCTTCTGGGCGGTTCCCAAGTACGCCAGGACGCTGATCCGGCGCTCGAACCCGCTGCGCGGCAGGCCGCTCGTGGACCTGCACGCCTTCTACGAGGTCCTCTACCGCTACGGCGACCAGGACTGCGCGCCGATGGACTTCGCCTCGATCCTCGCCTGCGACATCGAGTACCACCCCCTGGCGACCGACGCCGAGACCGGGGAGTCCACCGACCTGCGGCCCTTCGTGAGCGATGCCGCGGAGCTGCGCCTCGCGCTGCGGGCGAGCGCCTCCCTGCCGCTCCTGGCGGGGGAACCGGTGACGCTGCGCGGGCGCCGGTTCTACGACGCGGGAGTCTCCGAATCGGTGCCCTACCGAACCGCGCTGGCTCAGGGCGCGACCCACGTCATGGTGCTGCGGTCGCGGCGCGCGATCGACGTCGCGCGGCCGTCGCGCTCCGCCCCGCTCATCGCGAGGACGGTGCTGCGGCGTGAACCCGCGGCCCTGCGCCAGGTGTTCCTCGACCGCGAGACGCGCCTGGCCGAGGACGACGCCCGCCTGGCCGACCACGCGGCGATCGTCTCGATCCGCCCCGCCCCGGACTCGCCGACCGTCGGTCGTCTGGCGCGGGAGGGAGACCTCCTCGAAACCGCGCTGGAAGCCGGACGCACCGCGGTGCACGACGCTTACGGTCACCTGTACGGCGCCCGCGAACGCCCGGCGGCAACCGACTGAGGCGTCCGTCAGTCGTCGACCCATTCGGTGAAGTGACGCGCCCATGCCCTGAACCGGTCGTCGTACTCCTTGCGCGCCTCTCGGAGCGCCTCCGGATCCTCTGCCGGCCCAAGCCCGAACGTCTCGTCCAGCCAGGCAACGAACTCGGCGTGGCCTTCGCTGTGTTCCTCGACGCCGCCGGGGGCGGGGAAACCCTCCGGGACGGGCTCGCTGTCGATGGCGAGCAGCCGGAACAGCTCTTTGAGATCGCGCGCGATCACACAGAGGTCTCCTTCGTCGCCGACGAAGACGACGGGCAGGGTGGCGAGTTCGGTACGGTCGTCGCACCGCCACAGGGCGTAGTCGGAGCCGGTGCTGTTGGCCTTCGCGAAGGGGACGAACCGGCTGAGGAATGCGGGATCCTCCGACCAGGTGTGGAGGCCGGCGTCCCCGTCGTACTCGACGAGCTCGAAGCCCTCCGAGTAGAAGACGGGACCGAGCCGGTCCTGGAACTCCTTGAGCAGGTTCAGTTCGGGGACGGGTGAGTACGACTCGTTCATGGGACCTCCCGGGCCGTCCCGGTATCACGGCCCGTCTGCTCGGGACCGGAACTCCACAAGGTACCCGGCAGGGTTTTCGACGCCGCGACCGGTGTGATCGTCTGGTACTATTGATCTTGAGCTGGTCGGAGGGGAAACCCTGATCGGTGCTGCGTTGGTGGTCCAAGGAAAGACGCCCCGCTTCCTGCGGGGAAATGCAGGTGCAAGGCCTGCCCGGCGCTCCATGAAGGCCCTGTCCCGTACTGAACGGGACAGGGCCTTCTCTCATCCGGTCATCCGTGCTGAACGGCGATGCCGAAGTCGACGCGGAGGACTTCGTGCCCCGCAACCGGCCGCGCCCCGGTGAACGTTCCGCCCCGCTTCCGCCGTGGTCCGGCGCGCGGAGCGGGTCCGCGGAGAGCGGCTCCTTCGTGATACTGGGAAGCATGGCCATCTATGACACGCTCGGCGCGACGTACGGCCGGACCCGGCAGCCGGATCCGCGGATAGCCGCGCAGGTGCACGCCGCCCTCGGGGACGCCGCGACAGTGATCAACGTAGGAGCGGGCACCGGTTCCTACGAGCCCCGGCAGACGGTCCTCGCCGTCGAGCCCAGCCAGATCATGATCGACCAGCGCCCGCGCGGCTCCGCGCCCGCCGTGTGTGCGGTCGCCGAACACCTTCCGCTGCGCGACGACGCCGCCGACGCCGTCATGGCACTGCTGACCGTCCACCACTGGACCGACCTCGCTGCCGGCATCGCCGAACTCCGCAGGGTCGCGCGCCGCCGTATCGTCATCCTGACCTGGGACCAGGAGATCTTCCGCGAGAGGTTCTGGCTCGTGCGCGAATACCTCCCGCAGGCCGCGGCGTTCGACGACAGCCGGGCCGTCCCGATCGACCGGCTCGCCGCTCTGCTCGGCGGGGCGGAGCAGGAGCCCGTTCACGTCCCGCACGACTGCACGGACGGGTTCGGTGCGGCGTACTGGCGCAGACCCCACGCCTACCTCGACCCCCAGGTGCGCGCCGGTATCTCCATGTTCGCCCAGACGGGAGAAGACGCCCTCGCGCCCGGCCTCGCGGCGCTCACCGACGACCTCGCGACGGGCCACTGGCACCGCCGTCAGTCCGATCTGCTCGCGCTCGACACCATCGACGTCGGCTACCGGCTCCTGGTGGCGGACGTCTGACCCGTCTGGGCCTGCGCCCACTCGGCCCGCTTCGGCACACCCCTGGGCCGCGCTGCTCGGCGACGGCCCGTGCCTCGTCGCGGCCCCTGCCCTCGCCCGGAAGCCGTCAGGTCAGCGTGTACGCCGGCGATGCTTGTGAGCCCCCGTCGGCCGGCGTGGCCAGGCCGACGGGGCATGGGCTATGATCGATCTTGAGCTGGTCGGAGGAAAACACTCCGGGCGGTGCTGCGTTGGTGGTCCAAGGAAAGACGCCCCGCTTCCTGCGGGGAAATGCAGGTGCAAGGCCTGCCCGGCGCTCTGCGAAGACCCTGTCCCGTGTTTCTCCGGGACAGGGTCTTTTTTTGTCCGTCCGCGTCCTCGCCGCTCACCCGCCCCGCTCGGTGACGATCGCCGTTGAACAATCAACTCCCTTTACTCTATGGCTTGTTGAAGCACGCATAGGCGCAAGGCGAGGGAACACACGTGACATATCGGCGCGCGGTGATACCGGCACTGGTCGGAAGCCTGCTGGTCACGTTGTTGCTGTGGGGGGCCGCGGAAAGCGCTCAGGCACTTCAACCACGAGGCGTTCCCCATGTGTTCGGCGCCGGGACCGTGAGTCGGCTCCGGATGTGGCTGCGGCCCTGGACGTACGACCGTTCAGCGGCTCTCCTCGCCGACGCACCCGAGGACGGGGGCGCGGCCGTCGGCGGAGGTGTCTTCGCCGACCGGTACACCACCGCGATGCAGATCAGATTCGTGGCGGTCTTCGCGTTCTTCCTGGCCGGCGCCCTGCTCCTGATCCGCAGGATCCCTCCGACGCGGGGCCGCACCCCGGCCACGGTGCTCGGGCTGTGGGCCTGGACCCCGATGGCCGGAGTGCTGGCCGTCACCGTCTCGGCGCCGTGGGAGATCGCGTCCTACGGTCACCCCGGGTTCCGGGTGCTGCCGCGACTGGCCTCGGTGAGCGTGTCGAGCGGGTCGGCCACCGTGCCCGCGGGCCTGCTGGCCGCCCTGGCCACCGTGCTCGTGGCGCGGGTCACCGCCGAGGGGGCGGAGCCGTCGCCCCGCCGGACCGTGGCACCCCGCGCCGCCCGCCTGGTCGCGAGCGCGGGAACCGCGGTGATCGCGCTGTCGCTGGTGGTCCTGTCGTACCAGTCGGCGGCCGCCTGGATCCAGACCTCCTTCGACGGCGGAGGGCGGCTGTCCGAGCCCGGCGAACTGCTGCGCGCCTGGCTGCTGCTCGGCGGCTGGACGAGTCCGGAGGCCACCCCGATCGGCGACTGGCTGCTGTACCGGGCCGCCGACGCGCTCGTGCTGGTCGTGGTCTGGTGGGTGCTGCGGCTGCTGCCCGGACTGCTCACCCGGACCACGGCGCCGGCCATGGCCATGGGCGGGGTCTGCGCGACCGTCCTCGCCCTGTTGGCCGGTCGGACGGTGCACCTGGCGTTCGACGACCCGTTCCCCGTCCGGGGGCCGGTGGACCTGATCACCCATCTCGGCGCGGGTGTCCCGGCCGCCCTCACCTTCGGTGTCACCGCGGGGCTGACGGCCCTGGTGACCCTGCGGCTGGCGGGAGGCCGTGACACGGGCGAGGCGTCGGAGCCGACGGCCGGTTCCGGCGCGCCCGTGGCCGGCGACGCCCGCATCGAGGAGTAGGGGCCCGCTCCGCGTTCGCCGTGCCGCTGTGAGCGCTCACCGCCGTACACCGGCGGCCGCTTCCGCCTCGCTCCGGGCGATGTCGGACCCCCGTGGCACACTCCGGTGCATGTCTCTCGCTGATCTCACTCTCGACCACTGGCGCTCGTTCGACCTGCGGACCGCGCGTGGAGTCGCCCAGGAAGCGGCCGACCTGGTGGGTGGCCGGGTGACCGCGGTCGAGAGTGCCGATCACCTCGGGTCTTCGTTCCACCGCGTCCGTATCGAGCGGAACGCCCAGGAATTCGCTCTCGTACCGGGCGGCACGGTCGAGCTCGGATTCGACGTCGACTCGTGGCGGCCGACGGCCGAGCAGTCCGCCGACTACGCGCGGAGCCTCGAGGCCGGGTTCGGCCTCGGCGCCGATCTGCGGACCTACCTCGCACAGATCCTCAGCCCCCGGAGAAGCGTCACGCTGGCCACCGTGCTCATGGCCGTGGAGGACGAGAAGCTGATCGAGTTTCCGGCCGACACGCCGGCGGAGCTCGCGGCGCGTGGACTGCGCATGCCCACCTCCGACGAGTGGGAACACGCCTGCGGAGCGGGCGCCCGCACCCTGTTCCGGTGGGGCGACGAGTGCCCGCTGGACCGCGTTCCGTACGGGGACCGCACAGGGCCGCACAACCAGCTGAACGCCTTCGGCCTGCGTATCGCCTACGACACGTACCGCACGGAACTGACGAGCGACGTCACCGCTGTCCACGGCGGCGACGGGGGAGAGTCGGTGTGCGGCGGCTACGGCACCCTGCTGGCGTGGCTGCCCCTGGCCACCGCCAACCGGAACCCCTCCACGGCCGAGTTCGTGTACGGCCCCGAGGGCGAGGACATGTGTGAGGACTTCTCCGTCAGGCCTGTGCTGACATTCTGAGGGGCGGTTCCCGCCGCACCGGGACGCGGGCCCGCACGACGGAGCGGACGGACTCGTTCCGGTGCGGTGCGACCGTTTGACCGCCCGTAGGCCGCGCTCCGTGTGAAGATCCTCCCGAGCACCGGGCCCGAGCCGCCCGGCGCGGCGGCCCGGGACCGGGAAGAAGGGCATCGGATGAGCGCGCGTTTCGAGGAGATCGACTGGCGGCCGACGGCCATGGGCGAGATCAGCCTGCGCCGCCGACGGGACCCGCTGTCGGGCGACGACGTGTACGAGGTGAAGCTCGGCGACGAGTACCTGATGTCCTCCCTCTTCACCACGGGGGAGATCGAGCTGGCCCGGCTCGGTCTGGCCGAACTGTCCGAAGGCCCGCTCGACGTCGCGGTCGGCGGACTCGGCCTCGGATACACGGCCAGGGCGGCCCTGGACGATCCGCGCGTACGGTCGCTCGTCGTCGTCGACACCCTGGCCGAAGTGATCGACTGGCACCGGCGCGGGCTCGTGCCCCTGGGCGCGGGACTGGCGTCCGACCCCCGGTGCCGGCTGGTCCGCGGGGACTTCTTCGCGATGACCACCGGGGGCGCGGCGGCCGTCGAACCGTCCTCCGCCGACGCCGGGGGAGCGGACGCTTCGTCGGCGAAAGGGGACAAGGCCGCCGACGGCACCGGAGCCGTGCCGCGCGGCCTCGACCCCGAAACCCCCGGCCGCCGTTTCCACGCGATCCTCCTCGACGTCGACCACTCGCCGCGCCATGTGCTGCACCCCGACCACGCCGTGCTCTACACGCGGGCCGGCCTGACGGCTCTGGCCGAACTGCTGCGTCCCGGCGGAGTGTTCGCGCTGTGGTCGAACGACCCGCCGGACGACGAGTTCGGCGCGGTGCTCGCGGAGGTCTTCACGGACACCGCGGCACACGTCGTGGACTTCGACAATCCGCTCCAGGGCGGGACCGCGGCCAACACCGTCTACGTCGCCCGACGGCGCGACGGCTGACACCGCCCGGACCGGGACGGCCGCCGCCCCGAGTCCGGCTGTCAGGCGGAGCCGGTCGCGGGGACCACCGGAAGCGGCATCCGGCCCGGCAGCTCCCGCGGGACGCGTTCCAGGACGCCGCCCGCGAAGACGTCGTACAGCGGCAGCGTCTCCAGGTGCACGTAACCGATGTGGCAGTCGCACGCGGTCAGGGGGCAGGGACGCGGGGCGAGCGCGGCACGGTAGGAGCCGTCGTACAGCCGGCCGATCTCGGTCCGGACGAAATGGCAGCGCCGCACCGCTCCGTCGCCGTCCACCGAGATGACCGACTCGCCGGTGCGGCAGGGCAGTCCGGCCGACCGGTGCGGATGGCGGCTGAAGGGGAAGAGGGGGTCGAGCGCGGTCCACTCGGCGGCCTCTTCGTCCGTGTAGGTGTGCCCTTCGGCGGCGTTCACCCACAGGTACACGTGCTCCGGGAGTTCCGCGCGCAGCCTGAGCGCGGGTTCCCTGTGCTCGGGCAGGCCGACGACGCCGACACTGAAGCGGACGCCCAGCTCGCCGAGCCGCCGGGTCTTGGCGACGAACCGTTCGTGCGGTGTCTGCCCGGGGTGGTACGTGCACCACAGCGCCACCGTGTCCCGGTCCGCCTCCCGCAGCCAGTCGGTACGGCAGCTGAGGTTCGTCTGGATGGCCACCCGCCTGACGTGGGGCAGGTGCGACAGCTCCACGAGGGCGCGGCGGTACCAGGAGCGGACCAGCCCCTCGCCCCACGGGGTGAAGAGCACCGACAGCCGGTCCTCGCGCTGCTCGCCCGCCCACGCGGTGAACCGCTCCAGCGCAGCGCGGTCGGTCCGCAACTGCTCGGTGCTGTCGCGGCGCTTCGCGAACGGGCAGTACGGACAGTCGTAGTCGCAGGAGGCGAGCGGGCCGCGGTACAGGATCGTCAGGTCCACCGGGGCCTCACTTCGTCTCGTAGGCGGCCATGGCGTCCCGGACGGCCGGGGAGAAGAACTCGGGGCCTATCGCGTCCGAGTGGGCGAGGCCTTCGGCGGAGAGGCGGAGCCGTTCGTCCTCCCCGCCTGTGAGCCATCCCCGTGCGGCGAGCGTGCCGATCTCGGACGGGAAGTCGTCGCGGGGATCCGATCCGAACCGCAGCCGGTAGTCGGCGACGGGCAGCCCCTCGGCCTGGAGGAGGGACTGGAGCAGATGCCGGCGCCGTGCCTCGTCCTCGTCGACGCGGCGGCCGTGCAGGGCGTGCGAGAAGTCCTCGGTGGCGGTGTAGTCGTCGATGATGCCGCGGATCTCCCGCATCGACACCGCGTAGTCGAAGGAGTAGTGCAGCGTCGAGGTGTACGAGCGGGCACCGCAGCCGAGGCCGATCATGCCGTCGGTCTGGCAGGCGTAGTCGTCCGGTCCCTGCGGAGGTGCGTCCGCGCGCCGGAACATGCGCATCGACACCTGCTCGTAGCCGTGTGCCAGCAGGTGGTCGCGGCCCTCCCGGTAGCGCCGCAGCCGCTGTTCGTCCCACTCCAGATCGGCCGTCCGCGCGTCGGCGTTCCGGCCGAGGCCGGTGAGGGGGCGGATGTAGAGGGGGTAGAGGTAGATCTCCTCGGGCCGCCAGGCCAGGGCCGCGTCCAGCGAGTGGCGCCAACTGGCCGCGGTCTGACCGTCGATGCCGTAGATCAGGTCGATGTTGAGGACGGGGACGGCGGCCTCGCGGATCCGCGCCAGCGCCGCCTCCACCTCGGAGCGCCGCTGTGGCCGCACGGCGGCACGGGACTCCTCCTCGACGAAGGTCTGCACCCCGAGACTGAGACGGGTGGTGCCCCGCTCGACCAGCACGGCCAGCCGGTCGGCCGTGGCCGTGGACGGCGAGGCCTCGACGGACAGCGGTATCGCGCGGAGATCGGCGCCCATCTCCCGCTCGGCGATGTCGCACAGCCGCTCCAGCTCGGCGGCCTCCAGGAACGTCGGTGTGCCGCCCCCGAACGCGGCGTTGGCGAAACGCGGGGTCTCCTCGTCGCCCAGTGCCTCGCGCATGGCGGCGGCCTGGCGCCGCACCGCGTCCAGATAGCGTCCCGTCAGGTCGCCGGGAGCGCCGATCCGGGTGAACAGATTGCAGAAACCGCAGCGGATCTCGCAGAACGGGACGTGCAGGTACAGCGAGAGCGACCGCCGGGACTCGCCCGCCCACAGTTCCCTCAGCGCGGGACGCGGGTCGAGGGGCCGGTAGGCGGTCTTGTGGGGATAGGCGTAGGTGTAGCTCTGGTAGGGGCGCGGCAGGCCGGTGGGGGCGGCCGCGGGGGCGAGCGTCATACGGTCGGCTCCAGGAAGAAGTGGCTGTAGGGCACGGTCCACACGCAGTCGTGACCGAGGCGGTGGCCGGTGTAGCCGTCGTCCCCGTAGGCCGTGCCGTGGTCGGAGCAGACGATGGCGAAGCAGCGGCGGCGCGAGCTCATCGCGCGGAACAGCCGTCCGACGTGGGCGTCGACGTACTCGAGGGCTGCCGCGTGGGTGGCCCGGCTGTCGCCCGCCTCGCGGGTGGCGCCGGGCAGGTGGAACCAGTTCGGCTGGTGCAGCGCCGACACGTTCAGGAACAGGAACAACCGCTGCTCCGCGGGAAGTCCGGCGACGACCTTCTCGGCCCGCGCGACCTGGGCCTCGAACGAGGTGGGCGAGGCCACCCCGAACTCCGGCTCCCAGTGGCTCTCCTGGAAGAGGCCGGGCAGCACGCTCCCCAGCGCGCCCTGCTTGTTGAAGAAGCCGACGCCTCCGACGCACACCGTGCGGTAACCGCGCGCGGCGAGGCCGGACACCAGGTCCGGGGTGTCGAAGACGAACGTGCGGTCCGCCGTCGTCTCGCTGCCCGCGAACCGCGCCGCGAACAGCCGGGGGTGCGGACCCGGAGTGGCCGGGGTGGGCAGGAAGCCCGCGAACATGGCCTGGTGGGACGCGTAGGTGAAGTTCCCCGGGGCGTGCCGCCGCTCCCAGGTGCCGCCGGGCAGGTGCGCGGCCAGGTTCGGCAGACGGCCGGCCGCGGCGAGTTCGACGGCCACGTCGTGACGCAGGGTGTCGAGGGTGAGCAGGAGCAGGTCGTCCCGGCCCACCACCTCGTTCATGTCCGGCGTCCCGGCCGGTTCGGGGGCGGAAGGTGTCAGGGCCGGTGTGCGGCCGGGGTCAGGCTGGGGCATGTGCTGTCCTGGCGGGGTGTCGGGCGGAAGCGCGGGTCGTACGGGGAAGTGTTCGGGGGAGAGGGAACGGAGCGCCGCGACCTGCGCCGCGTACGTGTCCAGGCCCTCCGCGCCGCTGCCCGGCAGGCCGGTCAGCCGGGGGAGCAGGTCGCCGAAGGCGTTGACCTCACCGACGGCGAACCGGCGCCAGCCGATGGCGGGCAGCAGATCGACGCCCACGCACAGGGTGCCGGGGAAGCAGGCGGCGGCCCGTTCGCTGATGGAGAGGGCCTCCGTCCACCGGTCACCGGCCAGGGCGCGCACGGCCGCGAGATCGCCGCGTGCCCCGCCCAGATGCAGATTGGTCAGGGGGGAGCGGCTCGTACGGACCACCGCGTGGGTCGCGCGACCGGCCACGACCACGACGCGCAGGTCCGCCGACCTGCTGCCGAGCGAGGCCTTCGGCAGCCAGCGCTCGATGTGCAGTCCGTCCGGTGCGAGCGTGTCCACGATCGCCGCGATCTGCGCCTCGTCCGTGTAGCGGCGGATCCGCAGGGAGTTGTGGAGGTCGCCGTCCGCCGTGCGTTCGACCGAGGTCGTGGCCCGGATCCGGCCCGAGGCGGTCGTCTCGACGGCCAGCACACCCGACGCGGACGAACCGTGCGCGAGCTTCACGAAGACCCGCCGCAGCGCGGCCTCCGCCATGAGGCCCCGGACGCCGTCCCAGTCCTCCACCTCCGGAGGGCTCCGGAGGTGGGGGACTGCGGCACCGGCACACCCGCCGCGTGGAGACGGGCGTGGCACAGCCGTTTGTCGAAGAGCACGGCCAGGTCCGCCGGGTCGTCGAGCCGTCGGCCCCCGCGCAGCGAACGCACACCGTCCAGGAAACCCGCGTACCAGCGCGCGGAGCCCTCCACCCTGGTCGGCTCGTCGGTGCCGCGCAACAGCCGGTCCACCTCGGCGTTCTCGCCGGGGGAGTCCAGCCGGACGACCTCGTCGTCGGCGAAGTCGTGCCCGCCGTCCCGCAGCACGTCCCGCCACTCGACCACCCGGGGCGTGCCGCAGCCCGCCGCCTCGGCCGCCGCCGCGAACAGAGCCACCCGGCGGTTCTCCCCGTTGGCCACGACCGCCCACTTCACCGGCGCGCCCTTCGGCCGCAACCCGCCCATCCCGTCTCCTCGTCCTCCGTTCCTGCGCTACTCGCCGACCGCGACGAAACGCCAGACCGTCCCGTCCTCCTCCTCGTCGGAGTCCGCGTCGCCCTGGTCGGCGTGGACCACGACACCGGCGGGCTCCAGTGTCTCCAGCAGGCGCGTCCGCACCGCGGTGCTGAGGTAGTTGTGGTGCAGGTCGAGCACCTCGAGGTGGGTCAGTGGCTGGCCCGACAGCAGGGCCGTCGCGCCGTCGTCGGTGAGCACGCCCATGGAGACGTCGAGGTGCGTGAGGCGCGCCACGACGGGGGCCGAGGCCAGCGCCGTGCAGACGGCGTCCTGGATCTCGCTGTTGCGCAGGGCCAGACGGGTCAGGCCGGGCAGCCGGGTGCCCGCGAAGAACGGCTCCAGATCGGCGACATCGGCGTCGCCCCCGTACTCGGAGGTGCCGAGCCACAGGTCCAGTGCCGTCAGCGAGGGCAGGTCGCTGGCGGCGATGCCGCGTACCGCTTCGGCCGGCAGGCCGCCGGTCTCGACGGTCAGCGTGCGCAGCCGCTCGTGCCGGACGGCGGGGAAGACCAGGCCGTTGCCGCCGCGGACGCCGAATTCGACCAGGGAGGGGAAGGCCTCCAGGAGGGGCGACACATCACCCTGGACGATCCAGGAGATCTCGCACTCCTCCCCCACGATGTCGGCGAGGAACAGCGCGCGCAGCGCGGGCAGCCGGTCGCGCGCGGCCACCAGGGCGTCGATCACCGCATGGGGAGACGTGTCGTAGACGTCGCTCCACGCGCCGACGATCAGCGCCCTCACCTTTTCCGTGTCCACGGCCGCCAGGAAGCGCGCGAAGGCGTCCTCCCACTCCTCCTCGCTGTCGTAGGCGTCCACGGCGATGCGCCAGGCGACGGATTCGGGAGCGGGGAGCGACGCGGCCCGGGACGACTTGTCGCCGGCGTCCGGAAAGGTGAAGGCCGGCAGGCCGTGGAACTCCTCGAGGTGCCTGTTGACGGTCATGCGCGCCCGCTCCTTCGTGCTGGTTCCGGTGGATCGACGGTCGTGGTGGAGAGTCCGGAGCGCGCGGTTCGCACCCGGACAGACGAGTTCTACCAAGTCCCACCGACATCACGGCGAACCGGGTCGGCACCTGGGGACGGAAGCGGGACCGCGTCCCCCGGACGACCGGCCCGGGCGGCCCGGCCGGGCCGCGACCGCCGGTCATCGACGACATGACGCCTGGTCAGCCAGGGCGAGCGCCCGTCCGGAGGCCGATTGTCAGTGGTCGCCCCTACGGTTTTTCCCATGGCACATCCCGTGCCGCGCCGGGAGGGAGACCCATGTTCCGCCAAGGAGACGTGCTGATCGTGCCGTTGGACGAGAAGGCGGTGCCGGACCACGCCCTCGACGCCGCGTCCGAGCCCCGCGACGGCCGCGGACGGCTCGTGCTGGCCCTCGGGGAAGTCACCGGGCACGCCCACGCCGTGGTCGGCCCCGGGCGCCTGGTGCGGGACGGCGGTGTGTTCGGCCCGATGCTCCTGCACGTTCCCGACGGGGCGCGGGTCGTGCACGAGGAGCACGGGGCGATATCTCTCCCCAAGGGCTGGTACCGGGTGATCCGCCAGCGGGAGTACGTGCCGGGCTCGGTGCGGATCGTCGCCGACTGACAGGTCCGCCGGTGGCTCCGGGTACGGAGCGGTGCGCACCGACGCGCGGACGGCGCGTCCGACGGCAGGACCGGGTGGCGGCGGGGGCGTCGCGCCGCTCGGACACAGGGGATATCGGAGAGGAACGGTGTGATGGAACAGGGCAGTTGGCGTGCCACCGCGACACGGACGGGGGCGGGCGACCGGGCGGCGGCCGAGGAGGGCGTCCGGCTCGCCTACCGCAGGGCCGGGCTGGACGAGCCCGAGCGCGTCGTCTGGGCGCGCTCACCCCACGAGGCCGTGCGCATGCTCATGGGCACGGCGCCCGTCGACGGCCCGGAACTCGGGGACACCGGTCCCAGCGTCCGGAGCGCCGTCGTCACCGGACCCTGGGCGGCGGAACGCGCCCGGGCGCACGAACGGCTGGGACCGGAGGGATGGAGCGGACACTGGCGGGCCACGGGAGCGGCCCTGTGGGAGTCGGCCCGGGCACTGGCCGACCGGGTGCGCGCGGGCGTCGTCGAGGACCTCGCCACCGACCGCCACGAGGAGAGCCGGGTGCGGCTGCTGCTCCTGGACGCGACCCTGGGCCAGCAGGACGCGGCGTGGCTGTGCGCCTTCGACCCCGACGGGACGAGTGCCCTGGCCGGGATCGCGGCGGTGGCGCGCGAGGCGGGCTGGTGGTGGCCGTACGAGAAGGTGGCGGTCGTCAGCGAACGCCCGCTCGGCCTGCACCGCGACGAGGCCGGACGCCTGGACCGGGGGGACGGCCCGGCGCTGCGCTACGCGGACGGCTTCGAGCTCTACGCGTGGCGAGGGATGCCGGTGCCCCGTACCTTCCTCGACGAACTCACCGCGCTGACGCCCGAGCGGATACGCGACGAGGAGAACGCCGAACTGCGCCGGGTGATGCTGGAGCACTACGGCTACGACCGGTACCTGGACGAGTCCGGGGCCGTCCCCGTCCACCGCGACGAGACGGGGGTGCTGTGGCGGGTCGAACTGGCCGGGGACGAGGACGTGGTCATGGTCGAGGTGGTCAACTCGACGCCGGAGCCCGACGGGACGAACCGTACGTACTGGCTGCGCGTCCCGCCGACGACCCGTACGGCCCGGGAGGGAGTGGCCTGGACGTTCGGCCTCGCCGCCGAGGCGTACGAGCCGTCCCGGCAGACGTGAGGACGGTCGGCGGCCCCGCGGTCCAGTGACGGGCTCCCGCCTTCCGGAGATCTCGTCGCGGGCGGGGCCGGTGAATCCGCCGGCGGGCCTGCCCGGCCGGTGGGCTCAGGGCCGCTGACCCCAGGCCGTCATCATGCCGGGTCCGAGTTCGGCGAGCCGGGGGGAGGCCAGGTAGGCCAGTGCCTCGTCGATGACGGCGGAGTCCACTCGTCCGGTCTCCTCGAGGGCGGGCCGCATGCGGTCCAGGGTCTCGGACCAGAAACGGGCCAGCGGGCCGCCCGCGACCAGCGGTGGGCAGACCAGTTCGGCGGCGACGCCCCGGAGCCCTTCCTCCCTCAGGAAGTGCGGATACGCCGGGACGTCCGACGTGTCGGTGCCGATGGTCGACCGCAGTGCCTGCCACATGGCGTCCATGGTCCGCCGGTAGGCCGACGAGGTGTCCAGGCGGTCCGGCACCTCCACGGCGTCGCCGAGCACCAGCCAGCCGCCCGGCTTCAGCCATCGTGCGAGACGGGAGACGAGCCGGCGGCGTTCGGGCAGGTGCATGAGGACGAACCTGGCGTGGACGAGGTCGAAGAGACCGAGGTCCAGGCTCTCGTCCCGGAGGTCGGCGGTGACCACCCGCACCCGCGGGCCCGCGAGGGTGCCCAGGCCGCCGGTGTCCCGGTCCAGCGCGACCACCTCCGCGGCCCCCGCCTCCTCCAGCAGCCATCGGAGCACGGTCCCGGTCCCCGCCCCCACCTCCAGGCAGCGGCTGCCCGGTCCTGCGCCCAGTGCGCGCAGCCGGCCGGTGGTGATGGGGTCGTAGACCAGCGCCGCCGCGTCGATGCGCTCGGCCTCCTGCGGGTGTTCCGGCTCGAACAGATCTTCTCCGTAGTGGCCGCCGGAGGCCGGGGAGCCGGTCATGGCCGGCTCCCCGGCCCCGGTCCGGTGACGGGTCTCCTGCCTGTTCGCGCCATGAAAACCCCTGAGCGTCGAAGAATGATCCACAGTCAGAGTGGCAGTATTCGGGCGCTTCGGCAGATCGGCGGGCACGGAATCCGTGGGCCTTTGCACAGGCTGTGACCCTTGAAACGCACCTGTGACGCTCATAGCATGATCGAACTCACGACGATTGCCCTGATCGTCCGTCCTTCACTAGAAGAACACGCTGTCTAGCGCGAAGGGTGAGTCATTTGATCAATACCTAACAAAACGGCCAAACAGTTGATATCTATAACATCCCGAGTAATTTCACGAATAAACAAAATAATTGACTTCGACGAACAGCGTCGACCACGGGTGATCCTGTGGACCGTCACGGGTGTCGTGACCTTCGGGTTCCTCGTCGCGATGGAGATCATCGCGCGTCACTACGGAACGCCGGGGCCGATCGCCAATCAGGCCGGAGAGGTGATCCTCGCCCCCACCTCGGGACCGCTGCTGTACGCCGGTCTGGCGCTGATGATGGTCGTCCTCTCCTGGCGGCAAAGACTCATCGCGCTGGGGATCGCGGCCGGGATCGACGTCGTCTTCTTCCTGGTGCGCTGGGCGGTCGACGCCGACGAGATGATGTTCGGCAACGGCGCGCTGTGGGTGATCCTGGGCTATGCGTTCATCGCCGTCACACGCCGTACGGGCAAGGAACGCGTCCTGCTCCTGAAGGGCGTCGGGCTGGGCCTGCTCCTGGTGGCCGGTCACAAGACGGGCGACACCTGGCTGATGATCACGTCGGAGACCCGTCCGACGGTCCTCGACGCGTACGTGGCCACGGCCGATCACGCGCTGGGCAACCCGTCGTGGGTGATGGGCCGGATCGTCAATGCCACCGGCCCGATCGGCTACCACGCCATCCACCTCGTCTACGGCCAGCTCCCGCTCGCGGCGGCCGTCTTCGCGCTCTACCAGCTGCGCCACGTGGCGAAGGAGGGCCGCTTCCCGGGCCATCATCTGGTGCGCACCTTCCTGGCCATCGGTCTGGTCGGGCCCGCCATCTACATGATCTTCCCCGTGGCCGGACCTGTCTTCGCCTACGGCGCCGAGGGCGGGCAATGGGCGGCGGCCAACCTGTGGCCGCACACCCCGGTGCCGGTCGGTACCCCGCACCCGATCCCGTTCGACGAGGTCACCCCGCGCAACTGCATGCCCAGCCTGCACACGGCCTGGGCCACCACGCTCTTCATCCACACGCGCAAGGGCTCGCGAGTCCTGCGCTACGCGGGCGCGTTCTGGCTGACCGGCACGCTCACGGCGACGCTCGGATTCGGCTACCACTACGGCGCGGACCTCGTCGCGGGCGTGGTGTTCGCGCTCACGATCGAGGCGGCCATGCGCTCGTTCCACCGAGGATGGGACCGGGCGGGAATCACGCTCGTCGGTTACGGCTCGGTGATCTTCACCCTGCTCCTGCTGTCGTACCGCTACCTGCCGGTGGAGATGGCCCGGTATCCCTGGGCGTTCGGACCGGTCCTTCTCCTGGCGATGGCCTCGGTGATCTACGGATACGTGCGGACCACCCGGCTGTGGAACCCGCGGATCGCGCCCGTGCAGCAGCCGGAACCGCAGCTCGTGCAGGCGTGACCGCTCCACCCCCCGTCCGCAGCGCCCGGGAACGTCCCGGACCGGCCGCGGAGGTCCTTCGGACGGGGGGAGCCGGTGTCCGGCCGTGCCCGGCGGGCCGGATTTGCGCTGGAGCGCACTCGAAGGTGTTGGGTGGCAGGAGTGACGCCACGGTGACGTGGTGACCGAGCGGGCGACACGTTCCACGAGGAGCACTCCATGACACAGAAGACCTGGTTCATCACCGGCGCCTCCCGCGGCTTCGGGCGGGAATGGGCGATCGCCGCGCTGGAACGCGGCGACTCGGTGGCCGCGACGGCGCGCGACCTGTCCACGCTGGACGATCTTCGCGAGACCTACGGGGAGCGGCTGCTGCCCCTGCGGCTCGACGTCACGGACCGCGACGCCGACTTCGCCGCCGTGCGGCTGGCGCACGAGCGGTTCGGACGGCTCGACGTGGTGGTCAACAACGCCGGCTACGGGCACTTCGGGATGATCGAGGAGCTCACCGAGGCGGAGGCCCGCGCACAGCTGGAGACCAACCTGTTCGGGGCGCTGTGGATCACCCAGGCGGCACTGCCGTTCCTGCGCGAGCAGGGAAGCGGCCACATCCTGCAGGTTTCCTCCATCGGCGGGATCAGCGCCTTCCCGCTGGTCGGTATTTACCACGCGTCGAAATGGGCACTCGAAGGCATGAGCCAGGCGCTGGCACAGGAAGTGGCGCCGTTCGGCATCAAGGTCACCCTGATCGAGCCCGGCGGGTTCGCCACCGACTGGGCCGGCTCCTCGTCCAGCACGTCCGAGCAACTGCCGGCGTACGCGGAGTTCCACAAGGAAGTGCAGGAACAGCGGCGCAAGCGCGTCGGCACCCCGGGCGACCCGCGTGCCTCCGCCGCGGCGGTGCTGGAGATCGTGGACGCGCAGGAACCCCCGCTGCGCTGCTTCTTCGGTTCGGCGCCGCTGGGCATCGCCAGGGCGGACTACGAGCAGCGCCTGGCGTCATGGGAGAAGTGGCAGCCGGTGGCGGAACTGGCCCAGGGCTGACCGGTGCCGACGGGTCAGGAGCCGACGGGTCAGGAACGGTGGCTCTGGTAGTAGCCGCCGACCTGGTCGTGGTAGTCGGCGTCGCCGACGTGCCTGGCCCGGTCGAACTCGGGGGACTCCCTGATCTGCTCCTGGGTGAGCGCGACATAGATCTTCCGTGCGTCCCGGTCGACCCGCTTCACGGTGCCGGCGGGCAGCATGACGTGCCTGCCGAAGATCCACACGCCGATGTCGACGATGAGATGCGCGGAGTCGACGTCGTCCGAATGCTTGTCGACCTTGCCGATGGCGCCGTCGACGGCCTCGACCTTGTACCCGACCAGATCGGTGCCCTCGGTGTGCCCGGCGGCCGGGTGGTAGCCCCAGATGCTGTCAGTCATGAACGGCTCCCTCGTCGAGACTCCACGCTCGTCCGCAGCGGAACCGTGGAGTCGCGCAGGCGCTTTCCACGTTAGACGAAGACCGCGCCGGATGACGGATGCGGCCGCCCGGACCCGCTCCGCACGGGCCGGGCGGGTGACGCGAGCGGGGGCGACCTCAGGAGGAAGCGGGGACGACGTCAGTAGAAGTCGCCCCGCCGCTGCGTGGGATCGACGGTGTCACGTCGCTGCTGCCGTCGGCGCGCCGCCCTGTAGGCCGATATCTCCCGCAGGTGCGCCTGGCTCTGGAGCAGCATCATCGACCCCAGCGCGTGGCGCTCGGTCATCGGGTTGTCCACACAGGACTGGTACATCACGGCGGCGCGCTCGTTGTCCTGGTAGAGGGTCCGGTAGATCTCCGCGGCGCGGTACTGGCCGTAGGGATGGTTACGCGTCGCGGCCGCCAGGAACTGCTCCAGGGCGTGTTCCGCGGGAGCCCCGGTGACCGGAATCAGTTGCTCCAGGTACAGGTCGCCCAGGACGAGCATCGCTTCGGGCTCGCCCAGTTCGGCCGAGGCGTGGTACCAGCGGGCCGCTTCGTCCAGCGACTGGACGATGCCCGCCTGCGGGCAGCCGTGGTGGTAGAGCGAGGCGAGGTAGAAGGCCGCTCGAGGCGAACGGCTGCTGTGCCGCAGCCGTGGCACCGCGCTCGCGTACCGCCCCTGCGTGTAGTCGATGTGCCCCAGCAGCTCGATCGCGGCACTGTGACCGGTGGACGCCGCGGTCTCCAGGAAGCGGATCTCCGCACCGGGGTGCTGCCCGGTGTTCCAGCAGTGCAGGCCGATCCGGTAGTACTCCTCGGCACTGGTCGGCTCGTGTCCGTCCACGGTGAAGTTGGTCCCCTGCCACTGCACCATGTCGCTGCCTTTCGCGTCGTGGCCCGCCCCGACGGACACGTGCGGCTCATCGCTCCACAGCCTCGAGAGGAGGGCAGGGACCGACGACGGGGACGAACCGGCCGTTTCCCGTACGACGTCCCGGTGTGCCGGGGCCTCGACAGATGGTACGGCTCGTCAACCGGCACAATCGTAGGACCGGTTGTCCGACGGGCTGCCCGTTCTGCGGCGGGGACCGCCGATGTGGCCCGTTTTCGGCGGCGAGGGCAAGGGGCGGCGGCAGGGGACGGCTCGGTGCGCACGACCGCCGCCGGCGGCGAGGACCGTCGTACGGAACCGGTTCATGCCGACGACCCGGGCGACGGGTCCGGACGTTCCGGCGGTACGCGCGCGGCCGCGGCATCGAAGAAGCGCCACCCGTCGACCTGGGCGGCGTGCCCGAACCGCTGTCCGTCCGCCAGGACCTCTTCGATCAACTCCCGTACGGTCGCGGGCCGGTGGAGATTGAGGTAGCCGCCTCCCGCACGACTGACGCCCCCTTCATGAGCCCCCCAGCCGCCGCCGCCCACAACACGGCCGGGGCCCGAGGCGAAGACGATGCGGATCGCGCCCGGAGAACCCTCGCGCGTGACGGCGAGGACCTCTTGGCACGCGTGTCCGGGCGCACTGCCGGAATCCGGGGCCGGCACGTGGCGATGGCTGACCCACCACCGGAACCGTTCGTGCCCCATGACCAGTTGCCGGTACCGACGACGTCCCATGCCGTCACGTTAGCAACGCCCGTGGCGGCGCCACCCGTGGCCGGCGGGGCGCGCCCCGGATCCCACGCCACCGGTGATCCGGGCAAAGGCCCCCCAATGAGGGAGTCGGGGGTGCGAAGCGCCCGGTCCCCTTCTAGCGTGGAGCGCGGGCGCCGTGCCGGGCGTCCTGGCGATCCGGTCACCGAGGACGGCCGCGGTACCCGTGCAGGGCGAGCGGCTCCACCCCGGCTCCGGCCGCCGTACGAGCGATGCCGCAGTTGTCCGATGCCTGCCCCGTACTTCGCCCGCGCTGGAGATACGCGTCATGCTTTCCAACACGTCCCGACCCGTCATCACGGCGACGTTGCCCGTCGTCGGTGAACACATCGGTGAGATCGCCCGACGCTTCTACCGCCACATGTTCGCCAACCATCCCGAACTCCTGGACGGGGTCTTCAACCGGGGGAACCAGGCGCACGGAGAACAGCAGCAGGCGCTCGCCGGATCCGTGGCGGCGTTCGCCAGCGGCCTGGTGAGCACACCGCAGCGGACCCCGGAACACCTGCTGAAGCGCATCGCGCACAAACACGCCTCCCTCGGGATCGGTCCGGACCAGTACCGGACCGTCCACGACAACCTGATGTGGGCCATCGTCGACGTACTGGGCGACGCGGTCACCCCGGAGGTCGCCGCGGCCTGGGACGAGGTCTACTGGCTGATGGCGAACGCCCTGATCAACCAGGAGCGCGGCCTCTACAGCGCGCGCGGGGTCACACCGGAGACGGTGTGGCGCAAGTGGGTGGTCGAGAAGAAGATCACGGAGACTCGGGACGTCGTGACGTTCGTGGTCAAGCGGGTCGACGACCGTCTGGTGACGACCTCGCTCCCCGGCCAGTACGTCACCGTGCTGATCGACATGCCCGACGGGGTGCGCCAGCCGCGCCAGTACAGTCTGACCCGGGCCGACGACGGCGAACACCGTCAGTTCTCGGTCAAGCGGGTCCGCGGCAACGGTGAACCCGAGGGCGAGGTGTCCGCCCTCCTGCACGACACGGTCGACGTGGGCGACGTCCTCACGCTGTCACTGCCCTACGGCGATGTCGTCCTCGACGACTCCGGGCGACCGGTGGTGTTCGCCACGGCGGGCATCGGGATCACCCCCATGGCCGGGATGCTCTCCCACCTCGTCCAGGCCGAGTCCCGGCTGCCGATCACCGTGCTGCACGCCGATCTCGACGAGGCGTCGTTCGCGCTGCGCCGCCAGGTGGTCAGCGACGTGCTCGAACTGCGGAACGCCGAGATGTACCTCTGGTACGAGAAGGGCGCGGAGACCAACGAGCCGGTGAAGGGCGTCTTCGCGGGGATGATGGACCTCTCCCACGTCGATCTGCCGGACAACGCGGTGTACTACATGTGCGGCCCGCTGGCGTTCATGCAGCCGCTGCGGAGCGCGCTCCTCGGACGCGGCGTCGCACCGCACGACATCCAGTACGAGGTGTTCGGCCCGGACCTGTGGCAGGCGGACCTCGACTGACGACGTTCACGCCTCGATCCGGCCGGCCTCGTCGACCGACCACGAGGCCGGTCACGAGCGTCGCCGGGAGGCGCGTCGGCCGGACCGGGAAGCCGGCCGACGCGCTCGCACGTGTCCGTCCCGGGGGCCCGCCGCCTCGTCAGCCGTGCTCGGGCTCCACCGGGAGCCACAGCTCTGCGTCGGCCGTGGCCCCGTCCGGCGACAGCCGGGTGCGCAGGATCTCGGGGCCGGGCCGGCTGCGGTACGGGTTCGACGGGAACCACTCGGTGAAGACGTCCCGCCACAGTTCCTGGATGGCCCCCGGCGCGGGCCCGGAGGTGGTGAAGACCGCCCAGGTGCCGGCGGGGACGGCCAGCGCGGTGGTGCCCTCGGGCGCGGCCACGGAGGTGATCACGCCCTGGTAGTAGTCGAGTTCGGTGCCCTCGGCGCGGCTGGGGTCGAGGTCGTCGCAGACCGAGACGATGCCGTGCGGCTCCTGGTCCGACAGCTTCTCCAGCCGCTCCAGGGTTCCCGGGGCGATCCCGCGGACGAAGTCGATGATCGCCCGGTTCGGCCCCGAATGCACCAGCGGCACCCGGGCCTTGAGCCCGACGACCGAGAACTCCTCCTTGCGCACGACGCGGTATCGCATACTGCTGCTCCCTTCGACGGTGAGACGGAAGGCCATCCGGGACTGGGAGCTCAGCGCGGCGCCGGTGCGCCGGGCCTCGCCCGGGCCGATGCCGTGCATGGCGCGGAAGGCCCGCGCGAACGCCTCGCCGGAGCCGTAGCCGTAGCGCACCGCGATCTCCAGCAGCGTCTCGCGCCCGGCGAGCACCTCGGCACCCGCGAGGGTGAGCCGACGGCGCCGGACGTACTCCGACAGCGGCATGCCCGCGAGCGCGGAGAACATCCGGCGCAGGTGGTACTCCGAGGTGGCCGCGACGCGTGCCAGCTCCTCCACCTCGATGTCCTGGCCGAGATGACGTTCGATGTGCTCCAGGGCCTGGTTCAACCGCTCCAGCACGCCCGGTCTCCTTCCTCTTGACGACCACCACGCTAGGCGGCGTCCACCATGCCGGACCCGACATCCTGTGCCCGATCGGGTCGGGTGCGCGAGGCGGCCCTTCACCTTCCGGACCCTGTGAGTTACCTCACCCGCCGTGGCTGTGGCCGTGTGCGAACCGCCTGGCCAGAGGCCCGCAACTCCCCTCGGGCGGCCGCCCGTTGGCCGGATGCGTCAGTGATCTGTCATTGCAGTCAGTCCGAGATCCGATACAGGCTGTGACCGTGTCAGAGCGACGTGTTGTTGTGGTGGTGTACGCGGGTGCCATGGCGCTGGACATCACCGGACCGATTGAAGTGTTCGACCTCGCGAACCGGCTTCTCCCTCCGGGGGCCGTTCCCTATCGGATCGACCTGGTCTCCGCCGACGCGCCACTGGTGCGCACGGGTTCGGGGGTGAGCGTGGAGGCCTTGCCGCTGGAGGCGGGGCAGGGCCCCGTCGACACCCTCCTCGTCCCGGGCGGATGGAGCGTCGGTGAAGCGCTCCAGGACCAGGTGCTGGTCTCGTGGATCCGGGCGGCGGCGGCCCGGTCGCGCAGGGTGGCCTCGGTATGTGGCGGATCCTTTCTGCTGGCCGAGGCGGGCCTGTTGGACGGCAGACGCGCCACCACGCACTGGGCGTACAGCGAGACGATGGCCTGCCGCTACCCGGCGGTGACGGTGGACGCCGAGCCGATCTTCGTCTGGGACGGCCCCTTCGTCACCTCGGCGGGCGTGTCGACCGGGATCGACATGGCGCTGGCCCTGGTCGAGGCCGATCACGGAGCGGCACTCGCCCTGGAGACGGCGCGGTTCCTGGTGCTCTTCCTCAAGCGGCACGGAGGACAGTCCCAGTTCAGCGCGGTGCTGGACGCCCAGTTGGCCGACCACCCGCCGATCCGGACCGCGCAGGAGTGGATCCTGGAGAACCTCCACAACCCGTTACCCGTGGCCGAGATGGCCCAGCGGGCCAACATGAGTCCGCGCAACTTCTCCCGGGTCTTCCGGCGCGAGGTCGGCACGACTCCCGGCCAGTACGTGCAGCGCACGCGGATCGCCCGCGCCCGCGAACTGCTGGAGACCACCGACCTGCCGATCGGCCAGATAGCGGGCCGCTGTGGATTCGGTGCCCCCGAGACCTTCTTCCGCTCCTTCGGGCGGACCCTGGGACTCACCCCGAAGGAGTACCGGCACCGCTTCCAGGTGATCACGCCGTCCGGCTTCGTCGACCGGCGCCAGGAGAGGGAGGGGAGCCCCGTATGACCAGCGGCACGGAGACGCCCGAAGCCGGGACGGTACGTGTGGTCGACCATCTGGCCGGTGAGCTCGCCAGGGCCGGGGTCACCCATGTGTTCGGTGTCGGCGGCGCGAACATCGAGGACCTGTACGACGCCGTGCACCGCGGCGGAACCGTCCGTGGTGTGGTCGCCAAGCACGAGTTCTCGGCCGTCACGATGGCCGACGGATGCGCCCGGACCACCGGGAGCCTGGGCGTCGTCGCCGCCACGTCGGGCGGTGGCGCGATGAACCTGGTGCCGGGCCTCGCGGAGGCGTACGCCTCCCGGGTGCCGCTGCTCGCCCTGGTGGGGCAGCCGCCGACCGCCCAGGAGGGCCACGGCGCGTTCCAGGACACCAGCGGGAAGGGGGACTCCTTCGACGCGGGCGAGGTCTTCACCCCGATCTCCCGGTTCTGTGCCCGGGTCGAGGACGCGGACTCGCTCGTGGAGCTGTTGCCGCGGGCGATGGCGGCGGCGCGGACCGAGCCGCGGGGGCCGGCGGTGCTGTTGCTGCCCAAGGACGTGCAACAGGCACGGATCCGGTTGCCCGGCCACGATCCGGCGCCGACGGCGGCCGTGCCGGCACCGGCCGCGCCTTCACCGGACACGGCGACACCGCCGCCGACAGCTCCGACAGCTCCGACAGTTCCGACAGCTCCGGCGGAATCGTCGGCACGGCTCGACGACGCGGCTGTCACCGAGGCGTCGGACATCCTCCGCGGCGCGGACACGGTCCTCGTCATCGCCGGTGAGGGCGTCGCCGCGGCGGACGCCCGCGCGGAACTGTCCGAACTGGCCCGGAACCTCGGGGCGTGGGTGGCGGTCACCCCGGACGCCAAGGACGTCTTCGACAACCGGGATCCCCGGTTCGCGGGTGTGGCCGGAGTGATGGGCCACGCCAATGTCGAGCACTGCCTGCGACGGGCCGACGTGTGCCTGCTGGTCGGCACCCGGCTGCCGCTCCTGGCCCGCGGCGGGCTGGAGCGGGCCCTGGCCGCCACCGACGTCGTGTGCCTGGACCCCGAAAGGCCGTACGTGCCGGGCACGGCGCTGGGCGGGGACCTGCGGGACGCCCTGCGCGCGGTGACCGGCCGGCTCCCGTCGGATCCGCGCGCCTGTCCCCGGCACGCCGGCCCCCGCCCCACCCCGACGGAGGGCCCGGACCCGGCGGCCGTCCGCGGACGGACCGTCTCCTACTCCCAGGCCCTCGCCGCGGTGGAGGCGGCGCTGCCCGAGGACGCGCACGTCTTCGTGGACGCCGGCAACACGGGGGCCAGCGCGGTCCACCTCCTCCCGGCACCGCGCCACGGCCGTTTCGTGGTGGCGCTCGGCATGGGAGGCATGGGCTACACCTTCGGCGCCGGCATCGGCGCCGCGCTCGCCACGGGGCGACGCACCTATGTGCTCGCCGGCGACGGGGCCTTCTTCATGCACGGCGCGGAAGTGCACACCGCCGTGGAGCACTCGGCACCCGTCACCTTCGTCGTCTTCAACAACAACGCCCACGCCATGTGCGTGCTGCGCGAGGAGTTCCTCCAGGGCGGCGTCCGCAGCGACGACCTCTTCGGCCGGACCGACATCGCCGCCGGGGTGGCCGCCGCCTTCCCGTCCCTCGACGTCACCGGCGCCGAGGACGCGGCGCAGCTGCGCGAGGCGCTGCTGCGCGGCAACACGGGCGGCGGCCCGGCGTTCGTGGCGCTGGACTGCGACCCGAGGGAGGTCCCTCCCTTCCTGCCCTTCCAGCCCTTCGCCGAAGCCACCGGTCGTGCGGACCATGCCGACCGTGCCGACAACAAGGAGAGTTCAGATGAGCGACGAGTCGTCCACATTGGCTGACATCCCCGGTCTGATGCGGATCGAGAACCCCGGCAAGGACGAACTGACCGCCCACTGCGTCGAACTCACCCACTCCGTATACCCCCACCACCAGGTCTACGGGCAGTACTGCACCATCCACGAGTACGTCGACTGCCCGCCGGAGCCGGCGTACGACTACCTCCGCCAGGGCCACCACCTGGAGGAGTGGACCTGCAGCCTGCGGGACTTCACCCCCTCCGGCACTCCTGGACTGTGGGTCGGCCGCGACCGCCTGGAGGACGACACCCGGATCTACTGCAAGGTGGTCGCCAACCCCGAGGCCATGACCGTGGACTACCACTGTTCCTGGGACCAGGGCGACAAGCTGTGGATGATCTACCTGATGCGTGTCGTACCGGCCCGCCTGGTGCTCGACCGGCCGGGGTCGGTGATCACCTGGACCAACTGCCGCCATCCCTACTACGACGCGAACCCGGACCCCGGCCTGGCTCCCCGCGCCGACCGGCCCTGGGTGGGCGACTACTGGGACCTGTTCTACGCGGGGCACACCGTGGAGATGAACAACCTCAAGGCGATCCTGGAACACCGCCACCGCAACGGGCAGCCGGTGAACACGGCTCCCACGAGGACGGTGGCCCGGTGACCACGGTCAGTCTCACCGACGTCGCGGGCTACCTTCCGGGCGATCCGGTACCGGCGGAGTTCTACACCGACTACCCGGGAGCGGAGGACAAGCTCCGCGACAACCCCATGTTCAAGGCCCCTCCGGCACGCCACCACGTCGCCGCGGACGAGACCAACACGGACATGATCGAACGCGCCGTGCAGCCCCTGATCGAACGGCACGGCAGGGACGAGATCCGCGGCGTCGACGTCCTGCTGGTGCACAGTCAGCTGCCGGATCTGCCGTTCGTCGGCGCGGGCACCGAAGTGGCACGCCGGCTGGGCCTGAACCCGGAGTGGCTCGTCGACGTGGCCAACGCGGGCTGTGCCTCCTTCGTGTACATGTTGAAGCTGGCCCGGCAGATCCTCGGCACCACCGACGCGAGGACCGCACTGATCTGCAACGCGCAGAGCGCCGCCGGTCAGTGCTTCACCCAGTCCGAGGTGCGCCGGCTCGCGCAGGCCGCGATCCCGGGCGACGGCTGCGGCGTGGGATGGGTGACGACGTCGGCCGGGAGTCCGGTCCTGGACGTGGAGACCCGGCACATCGGAGAGTTCGCCGGCGACATGACTGTGGCGGTCGACGACGGCCGCAAGTACTGGGAGCCGGGGGAGTCCCAACTGCGGATCGGCTTCACCGACGCGAGCGTCGCCAAGGTCCTGGCGCGCGGCAACCGCCTGGTCCCGGAGGTGGTCACGGATCTGTGCCGACGGCTCGGTGTGGCGACCGGCGACATCGACGTCCTGGTCACCAACCAGCCGAACCGCACCTTCCTGCGGAACTGGCGGGAGGCGCTGCAACTGCCCGCCGAGCGGCACCTGAACACCTTCGACCGGTGCGGGAACCTCTTCGGGGCCGCGATCCCGGTCACCCTGGACCACGCGATCGACTCGGGCCGGGTCAAGGACGGTGACCTCGTGGTACTGGGGGGATTCGCCCATGCCGGCGACTTCGCCGGCGCCGCCGCGGTCCGATGGGGCGGCGGGCGATGACGACCGTGAGCTCGGCGTCCCACGCGCCTCACCTGTGACATCTCGTCAGGAATGAGCACTTCCGGGGGAAGAGGTGCAGAATGAGACGTTCACGCGTTCGGTACTTAAGGATCGTCCCGTTTGGGTATTGTCGATAAAAGAAGAGGAAACATCAAGGGGTAAATGCGATGAGGTGAGGGGAGAAGGTGCGATGCATGGACGGTAGGACGCATGCCTTCCGGCTTTCGCAGGGGGTGGACCTGCGGAAGGCCATCGAGCACTATGTCGCAGCGCATGAAATCCGTGCCGGGTGCATTGTCACTGGCCTCGGAGGGCTGTCCGCGGTTGTTCTGCGTATGCCGGGAGCTGTCGATTTCAGTCACCTCGACGGTGATTTCGAAATCGTCTCGATCTCGGGAACCCTGTCCGTCAACGGAAGCCACCTCCACCTTTCCGTGTCCGACGGTGAAGGCGTCGTGCGAGGGGGGCACCTGGATTACGGAAGCACCGTCCGCCTCAGTGCCGAGATCGTTCTCCTCGAAAACCCTGAGCTCGTCTTCTCCCGGAAATACGACCCGGACACCGGATTCCGTGAGCTCGTCGTGGAGAAGGCCCGGACCGGGCGCGGGCGTTGACGCCGTTCAGGGCCTGCGCAGAATGAGACGGTCGATCGAATGGGTGTGCCGGATTCCGCCCTCGTGTTCGTCGTCGTAGACATGACTGCGGGCGAAAACGGCATCCCAGCCCTCGAACGCGTCGCGCACTTCGGTGCTGTCCGACGGCGGATCCGGCATGAGGGCCCGCAGGTCCGCCGGGATGGGTACGAGAGTGTTGAAGGAGGCGATGGCCACCAGACCGCCGGGCCGGGTCCAGCTCTTCAGCCGCTCGTAGGCGATGTGCCGCTCCCGGCGTCGCAGAAAGTGTGTGACGCCGTAACAGATCACCAGATCGTAGGGCGGTACGGGCTCTGTGGTCAGCAGATCGCCGTCCCACACGTGCACTTCCGCGTCCGGGTCCGAAGCCTCCTCCAGGCATTCCTTGGTGGCCTGCACGCCTTCGGGGTCCGTGTCGAAGGCGTGGAGACGGTCGGCGCCCTCCGCGAACACCAGGATGTTCCGTCCCCAGCCGCATCCGGCGTCGAGAACGGAACGGAAGCGCCGGGTGCGGCCGAGGTCGGCCAGCTCGACACTGGGAGTGCCTGCCTTGGAAGGGTTCCAGATCTGTCCCACGGTGTCGGAACTCCTGACGGTTGCCGCTCTGACTGCTACTGGCGGGTGAGCTTCCAGTTGTTTGCCTGGATCGACGAACTGCTGTCGAAACCGATCCACTTGCCGATCATTTCCGTGCCGTCGGCGGTGATGCGCAGCTGTACGACACCGTAATGATTCGCATTGCGGGCCATGTTACGCCAGTCTCCCGTCAGGTAACTGCCGTCGATCTTCAGCTTGAGGAAATGCCGATGCGGCGAAGTGCCGCCGATGTTCTTGGCGTAGACGGATCGCCCCACCTGATGGAACTGCATGACCTGCTCGCCCACATGGGCCGCCCCGCGGCTCCGGTAGTTGTACGACGACGCCCAGCGCCCCCGTACGTCGTACTCGCCGCCCCGCCATACGGTGCCGATGGTCCGAGCCGCCAGGTACTCGAGCGTGCTGCCCAGGAATATCGCGATCACCGCGGAGACGGAAGCTCCAGCCAGCAGACTGCCAACCCATATAAGGGCGTTGGACACGGGCTCGCTCCCCCCTCAGTTTTGATCCCGCACTATGTCACTACGCTGCCGGTGGGGCAACGCCGGTGCGGAGAAGCCTCCGAGGGGCTGGGGGAGGGCGTATTGCCGTGCCCGCGAGTCTTCCGGGGCAGCAGTCGACGGTTCAAAGACGTCCGCTGCCCCGGGCCTCCGCCCCGAGGGGCAGGAGGTTCCTTCAGGATGCCCCCGCGAAGCCGAAAGCAACAGACCGAAGAGCCAGAGAAATAGCCCTTTTGGGGTGAGAGGACCTGATGTTCAGGAGGCGCTCGGGAGCGTGGACGGCGCACTTCATGTCGGATGCGTGCGCCGTGGCGTCGTCGGCCCGGAGCCCCTCCCGCCGTCCCGCCGGTCACACGAAGTGATCAGCCGCCGATGACGCCGTCGGCGTGACATACGGCCGCGGACGCAACCGAAGCCGCTCTCACGGAACTCTGGACGGGTAGTCCGCAGCACATACGGTGAGGAGCCGGAGATGACCTCTTGGAGCAGTGAGAACCCCAGTTCCCGTGCCTTCGTCGACCCCTATGCCGTCCATCCCCGGGACAGTGCCTGGACGGCCGCGGCCCAGCCCGGCGACGACATCGACGCCCTGCTGCCGCCGCCCGACCCCGCCCGACGCCTCAGCTTCACCCTGGACCCACGGGACCAGCGGCGCCTGGCACTGCACGCGACGCTGACCGCCGTCGGCGTCCCCCCGATGCCGGAGGACCGTGCCGCCATCGACCAGATCAGCGCTCTTCCGGCGGATGTCAACGAGGTCCTCCAACGCTGGCTGCACCACACCGCGTAGCCCCGGCACCCGGGCGAGGGCCCGTCCCGGTCGCACCACGAAGACCGTCAGCCGCCCGAAGGGCGCGACCGGGCCCGGCCCCGGTCCCGGACGCGGGTGCTACGCTGCGGGGCTCTCCGGCGTGTCGCGCCGGAAGTCGTACACGCTCCAATCGGTGAGCGTGCGATAGCCGAGGCGCTGGTAGAGGGCGTTGCTGGTCGGGTTGGACAGGTCCGCGAACAGCACCACCTCCCTCGCACCCGCGGCGAGCGCGGCGCGGCTCACCTCTGTCGTCACGGCACCCGCGTATCCGCGGCCGCGCAGGTCGGCCGGCGTGTAGACGATGTCCACCTGGATCTGACCGCCGATCAGCGGGTTCATGCCCGCGATGGAGACGGGGGTGCCGTCAGGGGTCTCCCAGAGCGTGTAGCGCTTGTCGGCGAAGCGGGTGCCGGCCCACGTGTCGGCACTGATGGACACGTCCTCCCCGACCGCTCGGGCGAACTCGCCGCACCAGAACATGATTTGTTCGAGGTCCCGCTCGCCCAGGACACGGCCGCGGCCCGCGGGCATCGGTTCCGGTGGGGTGAGCGTCTCGAGGCGGTACAGACGCAGCCGCGGGTCGCGAAGTCTCGGGGTCGCGCCGGTGTGCCGCCGCCAGGCCTCGGCGAAAGCGGCGGCCGTGCGGTGGTCCGAGCTGACGTGGGGAACGGGGTCCCCGAGAGCGGACAGGCGGGCGGCGAGGGCGTCCGCCTGCTCGGGGGTGAGCGGGGAAAGGCCGAAACCGCGGGGCGGGAGACGGTAGAAGGTGGCGTGGACCTCACCCCCTCGTTCCAGCACACCGAAGAGGGGCGCCACGGCGCCGAACGAGTCCGCCCCACGCTTTCGTACCCTCTCGGCCCAGGTGAGTTGCATGATGTGCCGGCCGGGCTGTGAGCGCAGGAAGTCTCCGGCGCGGGCGAGGAAGCTGTCGACGTCTTCGGTGAGATGCCAGTCGTCCGGTCGCATGGCTCATGATCTCAGTGCCGCGAGTGCGCCCGTTGGCTTTCCGCCAGGAGTGACGCCGGAGGCCGGGCCGCTGATGAGCCGGCGTGCGCTCCAGGAGCGTTTCGCGGTGTCACCCGCGGCCGGAGCCGCCCGACGGCCGGCGGGCCGGTCCGTCCGCCGCGGGTCTGGTGGTGCGGCCGCATCCGGGCCTACACTCTCGCGATCTTGCTCGATCCCGGAGGTACGTGATGACGCCCGACTCTCGCGGTCGCACGACGAGGCGCGCCGCGAGCGCCGTCCTGTGCCTGATGCTGCTCGCCGCGTGCGGAGGCCGGGCGGGGGAGGCGGAGGGCAGGGCGCCTTCACCGACCGGGCCGGTGCCGGCCACGTCGAAGAGCGGCAAGGCCACCCCGTCGCCGTCGCCGTCGCCGTCGCCGTCGCCCGCGGACGTGAATCCGGGCAACTGGAAGGTCTCGTACTCCGGCACATCGGACGACGCCATGCTGATCGGTCTGGCAGCGGCCTCGGAGCGGGACGCCTGGGCGGTCGGAACCACGCTGGAAGGCGACGCCGAGTCCTACTTCCTCCATTACGACGGTCGGCAGTGGCGTGACCACGACGCCGCCGCCGAACTGCCGGTACTCGCGGACCTCGCCGATCAGCGGCCCCGACTGCTGTCGTCCGGACCGGACAACACCTGGCTCTTCGCCGGTGACCCGAGGAAGGACTCCGCCCTGCTCGTCGCCCGCTGGGACGGCCACCGCTGGCGGGAGATACCGCCCCCACCGGGGCGGGTCGCCGAGTGGTACCAGGACGCGGCCGTCTTCGCCCCGGACGACGTGTGGATGCTGGCAGGACCCGGCACGACCCCTGTCCAGTGGCCCACCGGGACGCGGGCGATCTGGCACTGGAACGGAGCGCGCTGGACGGAGGCGCTCCTGCCGGCCGCGGCGACGTCGATCGCCGGGCGGGCGCCCGACGACATCTGGTCGGTCGGCTTCGTGCTCGGCAAAGAGGTGTACGGCACCCGTCGTCCCGAGCCCGCCGCCATGCACTACGACGGACGCACCTGGCAGCTCGCTTCCTTCCCGCACTTCGATCCCCCGGCCCCCGCCGAACCCGGCGACGATCACGGCGCCGAACTGCAGAAGGTGGTGGCCTCCGGTCCGGACGGGGTGTGGGCGGTCGGCACACAGTCCTATCGAGGTGACGAACCGGACGAAGGCGACGACGAGGCGCCGATCGTCGCCCACTGGGACGGCAGTCACTGGGAGAAGCGGCTCCGGGCACCCTACGACGCCACTCACCCGGTCGCCTCGGACGGAGCCCGAGGTCTGCTCGGGCCGACGGCACGGCTCCGCGTCGACGGCACGGTCGACACCGTCGGCGCACCGCCCCTGATGCCGGGGAGATCCGGCAGGATCACGGATTTCGACCGGACCCAGCGACTGGAACTCTTCAGCCTCGTCCAGGTACCGGGCACGCGTCAGGTCTGGGGCGTCGGCGACATCTCGGCCCGAGGAGTCGAGGAGTTCAACTTCATGCGTCCGGTGGTCGTCGTCTACACGCGACCGCCGGACTAGGAGTCGTGTGACGCCGTGGTCGACCGCCCCTGTCCGTCATCGGGTTGACGGGGTGTCACGATCCTCTTCCTGTCGGATCCGTCCCCCGAGCGGATCCGGATCGGTGCGATGATCACGGTGTCACACAGGCGCCGGCGCTGTGACCGGACAGGTTTGCCGGGACGGCGGGCGGAGAGCGGATCGTGGTGGGCAGGGGGAACGGGCCGATGAGTGACAACTACCTGACGGTGATCCCGACGGATCCGTACTGGCAGCCCGGCGAGGATGCGGCGGAGCGTGCCGCGGACGCGTTGTCGCGGATGCTTCCCGACGACGACGCCCGCCGTGGTCTGGAAGCCAAGTGGCACGACGGTGTCGAAGTGGTCTGGTGCGGCTCCAACCTGAAGAGGATCTCCTGCCCGCACTGCGGCGCGGAGTGCGCACCCGGCTGGTGGGCCGACGCCGTCACGGAACGCTACGACGAGGGCTTCCCCACGCTCGCGGTGGCAGTTCCCTGTTGTGGCGCCGGGACGTCGCTCGACGAGCTGGTGTACGACTGGCCGATGGGGTTCGCGCGGTTCAGGATCGAGGTCCTGTATCCGAACAGGTCATGGCTGACCGACGCGGAACTGGCCGCTCTCACGGACCTCCTCGGGCATCCTCTACGGCAGATCCTCATCCACGTCTGAACGTCTCCTGTCCGGCGGGCTCGTCGCTCCGCGCTTCCGGTGGTTCCCGTACGACCGTGTCCACCAGGGCCGCCCAGGGCCGTCAGGTGGATCACGGGATCGGCATGAGTACGCGTACTCATGCGGCCGCCTCGCCCGCACGAGCAGGATCGAGGGCATGAACCTGCCCATTGCCCCACCGGCCTTCGACGCGACCACCGGCCCGGGGCGGCGCCGCCGTGCCGACCGAGGTGCCGACATCGGAGCAGGATGCGGTCTGGTGCTCCTGGAGCTGATCGCCTTGGCGGTGATCTTCGGACTCTGGTTCCTGTCCGGGTTCGACCTGGATCCGGGCAGGACCGTCACGAGCGACTCGCTGTGGGAGTACCTGGCCGCCGCCGGCGGAGTGGGGCTCCTCGCCATCGCGGCGGCCGTGATCGCCGCGCGGGTCGGGGCTGTCGTGACGGTTGCCGCCCAGGCCGTCATGGCTGTCCTGGTCTGCGCCCTCGTCCTCGGCGGGGCCGCGGTGCAGTCCCATCAGGATCGCCTGTGTCGTGACATGCCGTCAGCGGTCAGCTGCAAGGGTGATGACCAGTAGGGCTCCGTCAGGTTCTCCTCCTGTCCCTGCCCGGGGCCACCCTGGTCACCACCGCCCACTAGAGGCTTGTTCCCGGCCGCGCGGCGGCCGTGGCCGCGGCGGCCACGGGCAGTGGATCGCGGGCCGGGCGGCCGAGAAGGTCCGTGAGATCGGGAGCGGTACCGTCCAGGAAGCCGTGCCGGATGCCCGTGGCGATCGAAGCGAGCATGGGCGGCTGGAACGGCAGGAGCCCCGGCGTTCCGTGAAGGAGCCTGCGCCGGTACTCGCCCAGCCCGATGGTGCGGTGCGGGACCCCGAGCAGGTCGGTCACCCGGCCCGCCGTGATCGGCGTACCGACGAGGTCGTAGACCCGCCCGCCGTGCCGGGCCGGACGCGCCGCGACGGCCGCCGCGGCAGCGGCGAGATCCTCCCGCGCGACCGCGGCCAGGGCACCGTCCCCGAACGCGGACTCCACACCGTCCCCGGCCCACGTCAGCAGGCCGCCGAAGAGCTCGGCGTACAGGCCGTTGCGCAGGATCGTCCAGGCCGGTCCGCTCGCCCGCACCAGACGCTCGGTGGCACGGTGAGCCAGGGCGAAACCGAGATGGTCGCCGGCCGTGGTCAGGCTCGTGTAGACGACGTGCTCGACGCCGTCGCGAACGGCGGCGTCCAGGACCGCCGTGTGCCGGGCGACGACCTGGTCGTCCTCGGCGTAGCCGGCGGAAATCAGCACCAGGGTCGACACCCCGGTGAGGTCGAGGCTCGCGTGGTCGTCGAAGTCGAGGTGCCGCATCCCCTCGCCCGGTGTCCGGCTGCCGCCCGTCGCGGCGGCGCCGTCGGCGCGCAGCGCCGCGAGGGTGGCCGAGCCGAGGCTCCCGTTCGCTCCCGTCACCAAGATCATGTCAATCGCAGTCTTCCGTCGTGGTTCTCATCGGTAACTACGCTTGATCCTCGACCGCGCGTCCACCGGCCACAAGGAGGCAGTTCGATGTCACTCACGCACACCGGGGTAACCACCCCGGCCGCCCTCGACCCCTGTGGGCGCGAAGACCATCCCGACTGCGGCATCCGTGACGTCCTGGACCGCATCGGCGACAAATGGTCGGTGCTCGTGATCGTCGAACTCGCGGGCGGGCCACGCCGGTTCCGTGAACTGCAGCGCGCCGTCGACGGCATCTCCCAGCGCATGCTCACCCTCACCGTCCGCAGGCTCGAACGCGACGGCCTCGTGCTGCGCACCGTGTACCCGACCGTCCCGGCCCAGGTCGACTACCGCCTGACCGGGACCGGGGCCGGTCTGACCCACCTGGTCAAGGCGCTCGCCGACTGGTCGCTCGCCCACCGTGCCGTCATCGCCGAAGCGCGGCACGCGTACGACCGGACACACCCCGACCACGACATCCGCTGACGGGAGGACGCCGGGATCCCACCGCCCCGGGAGCACACGGCCGATGGGTTGCCCGTCACCGCTGACACCGGTCGTCCCTGCCGGTACGCGGTGAACGACCGAGGCGGTGCCGCCGGGATCGCGTGGTCGCGACGGCCGGGCCGGTGGCGTCCACGGCCGGGTCGCGCTCGGGTCCGGTACCGGCGTGGCCGGACCGAGGCCGGTCCTTCCACGCGGTGATCACCGGTGCGGTCGACGGCCATGGCTCGTCCGACGACTTGAACCGCCCTCCGCGGTCCGAGCCATGGGCATCGGTGCCTTCCGGTACGGTCGGTCGACAACCTTGACTGCATTGGTCCGGTCCAATAGCGTCGCCCCGCACAGAACTCCACAAGGCTCAACACCACCAGTCGTCACCTGTGTTGACGGTGCGTCTGCCGACGGGGGGTCGCGAGCCCGGCCGCCCACCGCGGGTCTGCCTGTCCACGGCAGCCCGTACGCCGGCCTTCGCCCCGTTCCTCATGGTCCAGATCCGCAAGGGCGCGTGCACCGCTCGTCGTCGGTGGAGATCGTCGGAGACGGTACGGCGAACAAGCGCGATCATGCCTTTCCCCCCGGAGGCCATACCCATGCAATTACTCCCTGCACGAGCACAGCGCGGCGCGTGGAAGAGAGCGCTCTCTCTGATTCCCGTCGTCGTGATGACGATGGCGGCCACCGTCACGTCGACGCTGAACGCCCAGGCGGCAGTGCCCCCGACGCCGTCGGGCTTCACGCTCACCTGGAGCGACGACTTCAACGGCGCTTCCGGCACCGGCATCGACCAGGGCCTGTGGAAGTACGACACCGGTCCGGGCAGCAATTTCGGCACCGGTGAGATCGAGACCATGACCAGCAGCACCTCGAACGTCTATTACGACGGCCAGGGGCATCTGGTGCTCCAGGCGCTGCACTCGGGTTCCGACCCCCGGGCCGGATGGACCTCCGGGCGTGTGGAGACCCAGTCGGCGGGCTTCGGCGCCGCGGCCGGCGGCGTCGTGCGCATCGAGTCCGTCCTGCAACAGCCCAACGTCACCACCGCCAACGGCGCGGGCTACTGGCCGGCGTTCTGGATGCTCGGCGCGCCGCTGCGCGACGGGGTGACCTGGCCGAAGTCGGGCGAGATCGACATCATGGAGGACATCAACGGCCGCAGCTCCGTCTTCAGCACCCTGCACTGCGGTGTGAACCCGGGCGGGCCGTGCAACGAGTCGACCGGCATAGGCTCGGGCGAACGTGCCTGTTCGGGCTGTCAGACCGGCTTCCACGACTACGCGGCGGAGATCGACCGATCGGTGTCACCGGAGCAGATCCGGTTCTACCTCGACGGGAGCAACTTCTTCACCGTCAACGCCAACCAGGTGGACGCCACGACCTGGGCCGACGCGGTCGACCACCCCTTCTTCATCATCTACGACCTGGCGATCGGCGGCGGCTTCCCGGACGCCTTCGGCGGGGGCCCGAACGCGGCCACGGTCTCCGGCGGCAAGCTGGTCATCGACTCGGTGGCCGTCTACAACAAGGGGCCGGGCTCCGGTGGCGGTGGCGGTGGTTCGGTGACCGGCCAGACGATCACCGGACCGGGCGGCAAGTGTGTCGACGTGGCGGGTGACGACACGGGCGGCGACGGTACCGCGGTCCAGCTGTGGGACTGCCAGTCGGCGGCCAAGGACCAGCACTGGACCTGGAGCGGTCAGACCCTACAGACCCTCGGCAAGTGCCTGGACATCGCCGGCGGCAACAGCGCCGCGGGTACGAAGTTGCAGCTCGCCACGTGCAACAGCGGCGGCTACCAGTCGTGGGTGCGACAGGCCGACGGCTCGCTCCGCAACCCCACCAGCGGCCGGTGCGTCGACTCCCCGTCGGGTGCCACCGCGAACGGGACCCGCCTGCAGATCTGGGACTGCAACGGCTCCGGCGCCCAGCAGTTCGCCATCGGCACCCCGATCTACGGACCGGGCGGCAAGTGCGTGGACGTGGCGGGTGACGACACCGGTGGTGACGGTACCGCGGTCCAGCTGTGGGACTGCCAGCAGGCGAACTCGCTCGACCAGAAGTGGACCTGGAGCGGCCAGGCCCTGCGCACACTGGGCAAGTGCCTGGACATCGCGGGTGGTGCCAACGCGAACGGCACCAAGCTCCAGCTGGCCAACTGCAACGGCGGCGGCTACCAGAACTGGGTCGCCAACGCCGACGGCTCGATGTCCAACCCGACCACCGGCCGGTGCGTCGACTCCCCGTCGGGTGCCACCGCGAACGGGACCCGCCTACAGATCTGGGACTGCAACGGCTCCGGCGCCCAGAAGTTCGCACCGGCGTGAGACAGGGGCACGGTCACCTGTAGAAACCCCCCTCGTGCCGCCCCGGACAGCGGCAGCCGTACGGCTGCCGCGCGCGTCGGACGGGATCCACGAGCGATGCGTGCTTCGCCTCGCCGCAAGGACCGGGCGGGGCGAAGCGCCTTCGGGGAGTTCACGGCGTCATGCCCGCCGTGGACCGCCCGTCACCCTGTGCCGGGGTGTCAGTCCCAGTTGGGCGAACCCCAGTAGTCGGCGAGGCTGGTCGCGATCACCTGGGATCCCTCACGGGTGTCCACGATCAGTCCCACCTGGTTGAGGCCGGAGACGGCGGTGGTGCGGACGGCGAGACGGAACTTGTACGTCACGGTCTTGCCGGGAGCGAGGGCCTTGGTGGCCGGCGAGATGCCGGTGGCCACCGCCCTGCCGCCCTTGTTGACCAGAGTCAGGTTCTTCCAGCTGCCGTGCCCCTGGGAGTCGGTCTTCCACTGCTGCAACTGGAAGTCCTTGGCCGAGGCGGCCTTGGTCTTGCTGCTGCCGGCGATCTGCAGGTCCTGACCGACGGCGCCGAGGTTGCGCTTGGTCGTGTTCTTGGTGGTCAGGGTGAAGGGGTGCAGTACTCCGCGCTTGGTGCTGGAGTTCGCCACGCCGGTCAGCTTCGTGGTGACGGTGCGCACGAGGGTGGTGGCGGAGGCGTGGTTGATGGCACGGCCGCCCACGAAGTGACTGGCGCCCACGGTGCTCTTGACCGCGGCGCCGGGCGTCACGGACCAGAAGTCCCGGGGTGCGGGACGGAAGCGCAGGGAGACGCTGGCCGCCTTGGTGGAGGTGACCGTGGCGATCGAGGTGTTCCCGTACGAGTCCTCGGGGAGCGTCGACCACTTCTTGGTCTTGGAGTCGTAGCGCTGGAACACCACTTCCCGCAGTCCCTTGGAGTCGGAGAGGTCCAGGTAGGCCTTGCCGCTGGTGTGGGCGCCGATGTCCATGCGCAGGGAGGTCCACACGCCCGGCGCGGACTCCGCGCCCGCGGTCAGGCGCAGGGTCTGCTTGGGTACGGCCGCGGCGTGGGCGGCGGCCGGCACCGCGAAGGTGGCACCCGCGGTGGCGACCGCGAGCAGGGTGGCGCGAAGGCGCATGTTCTTCTCCAGGGTGAGATGTCGGTTCATCCGGCGTGGGAGTCGGCCGGAAGCGTGGCGAGAGCGACGGCAGCGGCCGGTGCGGCCAGGGCGGCCCGGAACCTCACGTACGCTCCGCGCGATCGAGTGAAGAAAATGTGAACAGGATGTGTGTATCAGCATCCTCGATGAAGATCAACAGTGGAAACTCCAGGTGGGCGGCGTGCTGGAGGCTCGTCGACGGGCTCGTCGGACCCTCGGTCGTGACCGCACGTCAGGTGCCGCGCGTTGGGCGTCAGGGTGGAAAGTGGCAGGTAAGGGTGGTCACCTGGCGTGCGGGCCCCGGATCTGAACCTGGTCGGGCCGATCGAGGGATCGTGAAGAGCGTTCACATTTCCTTCGCAATCGAGCCCCGGTGTCGCACCCACCGAGGTCCTGCCGTGTCACCTGCTCGACCGGTTCCGGCAGGTGCGCGAGCGTGAGCGCGCATGACAGTGCGGTCGGCCCGGCCGTGAGGATTTCTCCGGATACCCTGCCTTGTTCTGAACAGGCCAGGGAGGTCCCACCATGAGCAGCGCCACGTCGTCCTTTCCCGAGCGGATAGAGCTCTCGGGGGAGGGCCTCGTCCTTCGTGACTGGACGGAGGCGGACCTGACGGCGATGCCGGAGCTGTTCGACCACCCCGACATCGCGTACTGGACGCCGATCGTCTCCCCCTTCGACGAAGCCGCCGCCCGCGCACGCCTCGTCCGGGACCGGCAACTGCGCGAGGAGGGCGCGGCCGTGCTGCTCGCGATCACGGTCGACGGCGGAGCGCCGCTCGGCGAGGTGATGCTGCGCCGCGCCCCCGAGGGCATGGAGATCGGCTACGCGGTCGGCCCGGCGCACCGCGGCCAGGGGCTGGCGGTGCGGGCGGTACGGGTGATGGCCGCGTACGCCTTCGAGCGGCTGGCCGCGCGGCAGGTGATCCTGGAGCTGGAGGCAGAGAACACCGCCAGCGTCGCCGTGGCCACCAAGGCGGGCTTCGCCCTGCTCGACGTGCCGCTGATCACGGGTGAGGAGAAGGGGCGGCCCTACGCCCTACAGACGTGGGGCCTGAACCGCCCGTGAAGTGGGAACCCCTGACGGAAGGGGTTCGAGCGTCGTCGGCGTACGAGTACGGGTCCGAAGACGAGGAAGACACCTCGCGACTCCAAGTCGTCGAGCCGCAGTCATCGGGGCGCCGGGAAATGCGGCGTTCTCAGCGAACAGGCGGCGTCGGCGGAGGCGGTGGAACGGCTGTCCGGGCATGCGGTCGAAGAGGTTCCGCCGGGCGGCAGCGTGCCGGTCCCGTGTTCGTCGCGACGGCGGCGGTGCGGGCGGCCTGCAGCTGGAACAGGAGGGCGAGCAGCTGCTCGCCGAGCGCGTCCTCGACGAGGGCGGCCGTGATGTCGAGACGGCGAGGGTTCGGCCCGGTGAACGGGGCTGTCCAGGACGGGGCCGACGCCGTGATCACTTCGGTCACGGCAAAGTCATGAAGTCGGGCCGGGCCCTGTGGCACCGCCCCGTCCCGGGCCGCCCGGCCGTGTACGCGGGCCGGTCGGTCGTCGAGGGCGTCGCCTCCTCCGCACGGCTGGAGGAGGCGACACCCGCTCGGAAGTTGCTGCAATTGATGGACGGCACCCCACCGTTCCCGGAGCTGTGAGCGGTCGTTGCGGCACAGCCCTCAGGCAGCCGACGCGAACGCCGAGACCACGTCGTGAGCACCTGGAACCGGTGCTGTGGCCCTGGCGCCGGCCCCGGTCCCCGGTGCCGCGGAGATCCTCAACCGGATGCCGCGGGTTCGACTCCGACCGCCCTTGCCGTCGTGGCACAACGCCGTGAGCCCCTCCTGATGCAGGAAGGGCTCACGTCGGGTGACCTCCGGGTCTCTCCGCGGAGAGACCCGATGTGATGGAACGTGTCTCAAACCGGTTCGGGTTGTGGTTCTGATCGGGGGTTCGGCAGCCGTGCCGGTGCGGCCGTCGGATCCCACAGCCTGGTGGTCCGTACAAAAACGTGGATCACTGAGGCCAGCGCCAGCATGACAAGGGGGCCGAACACCCATGGATGTTCGGCCATCTCCATCGGCAGATAGCGATAGGACAGCAGGAGCGCGGTGAAGACCGCCGCGCCGTGGGCGACCAATTGGATTCCCGACCGGTCCCAGCCACGTTCCTGCGAGCGCAGACCTGCCTCGATGGTGAGCGTGAACACGACACCAGCAACGATATCCGCGCCGTAGTGGTAGCCGAATCCCAGCGTTGCGCCGAGCGTGGCGATCAGCCAGAAGGAGCCTGCGAATTGCAGCATGCGCGGACCCTTGCGGGAATGAATGAAGATCGCGGTGGCCCACGCGGTGTGCAGGCTGGGCATGCAGTTGCGTGGAGTGATCTCGTCGAACGAGATGGGGACCGGGGTGTGGACCGGCGGGGGAGTGTTCGGCCAGAGGTCGGCCGCCGCCCACTGCCCGCCGTCGGCACCGTAGGCGAAAATCGGTCCGACCACCGGGAAGATCATGTAGATGCCCGGCCCGAGGAGGCCGATGACGAGGAAGGTGCGCACCAGATGGTGGCGCGGGAAGCGGCGCTCGACCGCCACGTCACGCAGTTGATACAGCGTGACGATCACCGCGAACACCGCGAGCTGTATGTAGACGTAGTCGAGAACGTGGGCGCCGACCGGGCCGGTCGCTCTGACCATCCGGCCCACCAGCCAGGACGGGTTGCCCAGCGCGTGATCGGCGGTCGCCACGTACGGGTCGAGCACTTTCGGGCGGGTCTTCGACGTGATGAGCAGCCAGGTGTCGCCGGTCTTCCGGCCTGCCACCAGCAGCAGGGCGAGCCCGACCCCCTTCAGCAGCAGAATGCGCTCCTGGCCACTGCGACGCGTGACGGCGATGACCGCACAGCCCAATATGACCCACAACGCGCCGTTGCCGAAGGCCGGTTTGGAGTCGGTCGCCCACCGCACCAGCAAGAACGCGACGTCGACACCGATCGCGGTGCCGGCCGCGATGAACCGTTGCCGCCGGGGGAGCACCACCGTCATCAGCGCCATGCTGGCGTAGAGAAGCGGCCCCGATTTGGGGGTGAATATCACCTCTTTCGCCTGGTTGGTGATCGGTCCCGGCAAGCCGTAGTGCCGCGCCGCGATCTCCAGCGTGATGAGGAATCCGAGAGCCGTCGCCCCCACCGCGGTCCACAGTGCCGTCCGTGGCCGGCGCCGCGCGGTGAATGGTGTTCTGCTGTTTATTCGCGAAAGCGCCCGCGATGCTATAGGTATCAATTTTTTGGCCGATTTGTTGGTTTCTGGTTAATGGGTCACTCTTCGTGCCGGACAGCATGGATTTCCGGTGAACGACAGGAGGCCTGACGGCATCGCGGTGAGGCCGATCATGTTAGCGGAGCGCTGCAAGTGAATTTCACTGGTCACGGATGGTGGCAGTTCCGCCGATCCGGCGTTGGTCGATCGACGCCGCGGTAACGGCCGAGAACTCCCGGCGGTCGGACATCGAGGGCACCCCGAGGTGTCAGGTGACTCCGATGACTCCGGCCCCGGTGCCTGGCCGGGCGGCCGACCCCGGGCGAGCCGAACGACGACGCGGCAGCTCGGCGTGCGCGGTCGACAGGACCCGCACGCTGAAGGTATGGCCACTGATCAGCCTGTCGTCGTCTCCCCGCCTGCCGCAGACGGTGGCGGTGGGGTCCAGAGCTTGTGCGCCGAGCGCCGTCTGTAGCGGAGCGGGCCCGATGTCGGCGGACTCGGTGGGCTCTTTCGGTGTGACCACCGATCAGGCGACGGCTTTGGTGCCCATGGCATCAGGCACTCGCCGGGGAGGCGGTCAGTCGAAAGCGTCTGTCATGCAGTCCACCCGGCAGTCGGCGGCCTCGTAGCGCCGGCGGAGGGCGGCGGCTGCTTCTTCGCGCTCCACGAAGAGGTGCCCGTAGCGCTGACACGCCACCCTGGTCACGTCCTTGACCGTGACGATGGCCGGTTCGCCGTGTGCGGCTCGGCGGCGCGCTTCGGCGATCGCCATGTCCGCGGAACGCAGCAGGTTTCTGGATCGCTCCCGGGTCGCGGCCGCCTGGGCCCGTTTCACCGAGAGGGGGCGCAGGACACGTCCCCGCCAGACGAAGCCGGCGGCGACAAGTGCGAGACCGAGTGCTATGGACAGGAGTCCGCCGGGATCGTGACGCATCTGTCCAGTCTTCACCATCCGCGTGGTGATCGTCGTGCCCGCGCCGATGGTCACCGCGCTCATCGCCTGGCGGTGGGCTGGGCGAAGACCGTGCGGATCGTCGCCGCGATCATCTCGGCCGATCCCTTCAAGATCGTGGCGAAGACATCGCGGACGAAGCGGACCCGGCAGCGCTGCCGGGCCGCGCCGGGCACGGCCTTGCGGATCGCGGTGACCGGGCTGCTGCGGCTGTCGGGGATGGCCGTGTATACGCCCGCTCGTGATGCACGTGCCCGCCGGTACGAACCGTGGCGGCTTCAGCGGCTGGTGAACGATGTCGCGGAGGCCGAGCGGTTGGGGGTCGGCGCTGTGCAGATCGAGCGGTACAGGGTCTACCGGATCGATGCCCGGCCCGCTGCCGGCTCCTACGCCTTCACCCAGAACACCGCTGGAATCCCAGGAGCTGATGAAGCCGAGGACTCCTTCGGCACCACCGTGGCCGTCGGCGACATCGACAAGGACGGCAAACCGGAACTCTTCATCAGTGCCGCAGAAGAGAACAACGCCACCGGTGCCGTCTGGGTGCTCCCGAGCGGCACCGGCGGTCCCACCGCCAAGGGCAGTAGCATCATCACCGCCCCGTCCGTCGGCTTCCCGCAGAAGGACAGCACCCTCCTCGGCGGCAACGGACTGCTCGGATCCATCTGACCGAGAGGCGACCGCGCCGCAAGACCCTGGCCTGCACACCGCGTTCCAGCACGGGCCGCGGGCGGCGGCTTGGCGGGGGAGGACGGTAGCCGGTGAGGGAGACGAGGTGCTCGCGGACCCCGCCGAACTCGGGCAGCGCGCCCCCATTCCTTTTCCAGGGCGGGGAAGAACTGTTCGGCCCGGGGGACCGGCGGGTGGTCTGCCAGGTGCAGCCGGGGCTGTCGGCCAGGGCCCGGTGGTGGTCGGGGCTGATGGAGATCTTGGGACCATCCTCGCGGGCGCGGGGAGCAGCGGTCGCTGCTCCGCCGGGTGCCGTGCCCAAGGGTGTGGGCCAGTCCGGGACGATCTAGGAGATTTCGGTGAGCGCAAGCGGAGCTCAGACAGCGGCCTTCTTCCGTGATGTCGCTCGTACTCGTGCCGTCTGGTGGGTTCGAAACGACGAAGGCTGCCCGGTCCCTGTCGCTGCTTCAGGGCACGAGGCCTTCCCCTATTGGTCGACGGAGGCCCGTGCCCGACGCGCCGCGGAGCTGTGGGGTCCTGATTTTCGAGCTGTTTCAATGCCGCTGGATCAATGGCGAAACGCGGCCCTGCCGGACCTGGCCGATGAAGACCTCCGAGTAGGAATCAACTGGAGCGGACCGCGCCTGACCGGATGGGACTTCACTGTCGGTGAAGTGGTCAATCGTCTCAACCACGCTCTTGGCGAGCCACCGTACGGCCGGTAGACGCCGAGGGGCCGGTCCGGTGCGCGGGGACGTCCTTGATGAAGGGCACGTCATCGGCCCACACCACGGTGGTGTCCGGGATGTGCACGATCAGATCGCCGGCGGTGTGGGCGAGCTCGGCCTCGATCAAGAGGCCGCGGTCACCGCTAAGGCCTGTCCGGCGGATCATGCCGCGATCGGGACGGTGAAGCAGACCATCGCACTACGATCACGGGATGTTCGAGTACCACGGTTGGATCACGGTCAGGGAGACCGCAGTCGGTGACGACGATGAGGCTGGTCTGCGGCAGATCGTCGATGAGCTTCGGCTTCACATCGCCCAGATGGACAGCCCGTACTTGCTCGACCTCAGGTGGATGAACGGCGAGCCGTTCATCCACCTCGGCGGCCACTCCAATCACCGCTCGTCGCCTGACGTCGTCGAACTGTTCGAGCATGTGGCTGTGGTTGCCCCTGGTTCCTACGGGCTCCTCCACGTTCGCGATGACGAAGAACCAGACCACGAAAACGAGGTACGCGTGCTCAGGCTCGTTCGCGGCGTGGTCACACGGCACACGGAGGCGCTGCTGTCTCCGTGCATCCCGACAGTGGAAGATCCCTGCATCGACTGAAGCGTCCCCGGCGAATCACGTTTGGAGCCAGAGTCGGATTGCGGCGAGGGCGACGGTGCCGTGGAAGACGTAGGCCCGCTTGTCGTAGCGGATCGCGACGGCGTGAAAGCCCTTCAGGCGGTTGATCGCCCGCTCGACTTCGTCGCGGCGCTTGTACCGCCCCTTGTCGAACCCGGTGGGCCGGCCGCCGCGGCTGCCACGGCGCCGACGGTTGGCCCTCTGGTCCTTCGGTTCGGGAATGGTGTGCTTGACATGGAGTCTGCGCAGGTGGCGGCGATTCCTGCGGGAGGAGTACACCTTGTCCGCACTCAGGTGTCCCGGCCGTGCGCGGGCGCCCCTCGCCCTTGCGGGCCACTCGGATGCGTTCGAGTAGGGCGATCATCTGCTGAGGGTGCCGGTGACCAGGAACCGTTTCCGTCTTCGGCCCGGTCCGAGGTGGTGGGAGCAGTGGCTCCACCGAGTCCACTGCTCATCGGTCAGGTCCGACGGATACCCCCGTACCGGCCACGACGGGCTCAACGATCACTTCCACCACGGGACATGGCAGATCTCGAACGCGGTCTCGGACGGGGCTGATGGACTTCACGATGAGATTGGCGAACTCGCGGGATATCGCAACCCAAATGGCGCCCTCCGCAGCTCCGTGCGCCGACATGCGCGCCCTGTTGTCGCTGTGCTCCAAGTGATTGGCTGCTTGCAGTACGGACCGAGCGCTGGTTGGGGGCTGCTGATTGGACCGGTGCAGTCAGTGTCGCTGCGTCGACGGTCGTGACTGTTTGCTCGGTGGCGGTACCGCCTCTGTCGCGGCAAAAGCCGAGCCAGGCTCGGCCACAGCGTGTCCGATCGTATGTGCCCCAAGTCGGGTCATGGAAGTTCGGCTTGCCAGCCCTGACCGCCTTCACAGCAGCCCGGCCGTTCCCCGAGCACATCTCCGGTCACCGATATTCCGGTACGTACGTCCTACCCACCGTCGATGACTTCCTCAGGACTGTTATGCACTCATCACGTAACCGACGCTGGGCCTCAGCCGTGCTTGTCGTCATAGCCTCAGTGGCATCGCTTCTGTCGCCGTCGCCGGCCTTCGCGTGGGGTTGGGACTCCGGGGTGCCCTCCACCTCCGCGGCGGAGAACAGCACCCTTGTCTCGCTCGCCCGTCGTCCTGATCAGATGAACGTGTTCTGGATCCGTTCCGACGGTGCCGTCATCACTGCCGCATGGAGTGACGGGAGACGGATCTGGGATCCGCAGACCGTGGCCCCACCGGGGTCGGCTCAAACCGGCGCCCTGGCGGGCGGGCTTGCCGCGGTGTCCCGAAACCCGGATCACCTGGATGTCTTCTGGGTGCGGCCCGACGGAGGGATCGGCAGTTCCTGGTGGGACGCCGCCACGAGAAGGTGGGCCACGCCCTTCTCCATCGCGCCCGCGAGACATGCCCTCTACGGCACCTTGGCTGCCGTGGCCCGCAATCCGGACCAACTCGACGTGTTCTGGATCGGCCCGGACCGGGCGATCGGGACCACTGCATGGAACCCGTCCCATGGGTGGCTCCGCCCATGGCCGATCACGCAGCCCGGAGCTGCCCACTATCCGGGCGGAGCGCTCTCGGTGGTGTCGAGGACCCAGGATCAGCTTGACCTGTTCTGGGTGCGACCCGACGGAGGGGTGTCGACGGCGTGGTGGAACGCTCGTGCCAACTGGCCGTCCCGTTCCATCGCCCCGGCCGGCCATGTACTGATCGGGACGCGGGAGGCCCCCAAGCGCTCCGCTCTTACCGCCGTGGCCCGCCGTCCGGACCAACTGGACGTCTTCTGGATCGGCCCGGACGGCGGCATCGGCACCACGGCCTGGAACCCTCGTCTCGACTGGCCCCAGCCCTGGCCGATCGCATGGCCCGGTGCCGCCGCGCCCGGCGGCCTGGCCGCGACGAGTCGTTCGCCCGGACAGATCGACCTCGTCTGGATCACGAAGAACAACCGGGTGCAACACCTCGGGTTCGATGAGCGCCTCCCCGGCGGATGGGACGGACTCGCCGTCGCCCCTGCCGAGCACGCCCTCCCCGGTCCCATCGCTCTCGTCGGCCGCGGTCCCCGCCACATGGACGCTTTCTGGGTCCGCCCGGACCGTGTCATCGGCACCAACTGGTGGAACACCGAACGCGTCCGCGTCCACATCAAGCTCGTCAACCTGCCGGGTGCCGACATGGCCCCCGTCACCCGAGCCCTTGCCGACGCCCGCACGGTCTTCGGGCGCGCCGAGGTCGACATCGATCTCGTCTCCGTCGAGCGGATCGATGTTCCGGGCATGGACGTGGTCGACACCACCCCCTGCCTGGCCGCACCCAACGACCGTCTGGTGTCGGCCGAGCAGAACGTCCTGTTCGGCAACCGCAACAACGTCGCAGACGGGGAAGTCGTGCTGTACGTCGCCCCGAAGATCGAGAACAAGAACGACGCAGCCGCCGTCGGCTGCGCTTCGCACCCTGTGGGTAGGCCGGGCGCCGTGATGGCGTACGACGCCACTCGTTGGACGATGGCGCACGAGCTCGGCCACGTCCTGGACCTGGAGCACGTCAAATGCGACATCCCGCCGTGCAACCAGTTCTTCGGCCGTCTCATGTGGCCGAGCGCCGGACAGATCAACAAGGATGTACCGGATATCACGGCTGAGGAAAAGTCCATCATGTACGCCAGTTCCCTCACCCGGTAACTGCCGCCCATCGGCAGCGATCAGGAGTGATGCGGGGCACGTGGGCGGCCCGCAGGTCGGCAGGCTGCCCACGCCGAGCTCGGGAGGCCGGTCGCGGCTGCGGTGCAAGAGCGTCGCTCTCGAGACCGAGGCGGACCGTGCGCGCCCCGCCCGAGGTGACCACCTGGTGCCGTCGGGCCGTCGCCAAGCGCCTCGCCCCCATCCCCGGTCCGGTCGCCGTCGGCATCGATTGGTTCCGCCCCAGGAGAGTTCAGTACTGACGGAAAGGGACGGCAGGACCCCGGCTGTGTGATTGCCGGGGTCCTCGCCACCTGGGTGCCACAAAGTGCAGTCCACTGGGACTCCCGGCTGGCCGGTACGGTCCAGGGACGCCCCTTGAGCGCCTCGGCTCGGGGCCAAGAGCTGTCCAAGTACTTGCCTAGCTCTTGAAGTGGGGAAGCCGACGTGCCGCTCTTGCGGCGATCGGGGTCCTGCCGGACTCGATTGCGCAGCCAGCCCGTCAGGCGGTACCGGTTACGTTGGGCTTCTGTGCCGCGCCCCGCCCCCTGGCTGCGTCCGGGCAGTGGTGCCACTCATCCCCATGTGAAGATCGCTTCACAGTTTCTTCGCAGTCTGTTTAAGATCGGCCTGCTCTTTTCAAGATCCCGCCGCGGGAGACGGCGGGATCGACTCATCTGGGGACTCATGCACATGCGAACGCGTACCGTCGGCGGCGTACTCTCGGGCGCTCTGGCCGTTGCCGCTCTCACCGCCCCGGCGGCCGGAGCGGTCGACTCCACCGGCGTCAAGGACATTGTGGTCAACGGCGGCAAGCCGGTGGTGATCGGCGTCAGTGGCACGGTGTCCGTGCCGGTCACGATGAAGGTCACCGGCTCGCACCGTACCTACCGGGCCGACGCGCAGCTTTATCACGGTGGATGGACCGACTCCGATGCCTGGGTGAACTCCAACAAGGCTTGTGGTGAGCACGCCGGCGGCGGGTACACCTGCAAGCTGACGTTTGCCTTCACCGCACGCAAGACCGTCAAGAAGAACTCCCAGGCCGGGCCGTGGAGCGTTTACGCCCACGCGAGTGGTAACGCCGATGCGGAGAAGGTCCTGGACAACGCCTTCCGCGTGGTTCGTGCCGCCAAGCTCACTGCCAACGCCTCGCCGGAGCCGGTGAAGAAGGGCAAGGCCATCACCGTCACCGGGGCTCTGACCCGCGCCAACTGGGAGACCGGCAAGTACGCGGGCTTCACCAACCAGGCGGTGAAGCTACAGTTCCGCAAGAAGGGCTCCAGCACCTACACCACCGTCAAGACGGTGAAGTCCAGCAGCACCGGCGCGCTGAAGACCTCCGCGACGGCCTCCGCCGACGGCTACTGGCGCTGGTCCTTCGCCGGCACCTCCACCACCAGCACTGCCACGGCCGCCGGCGACTACGTCGACGTGCAGTAACGCCCTGCGGAGCGGGGCGAGGGACGCCGCGGCGTCAGGGCTCCCAGGACCCGGCGCCGCGACCGGTGCCCCCGAGCAACGGCCTGCGCGCTCCTCCGGTGCCGGGGATCAGCGTTCTTGGGGGCGGTGGTCTGCGAGGAGCAGGACCAGTGGTCCGGCAGACAGGAGGAGTCGTCCCCTCGCCCACGGCGTGGAGCGCGTCCTCCATCGGCCACCACATCGGTTGGAAGGCCTGCTTTGTCGCGCTCGGTTCCTGGGCTCCCAGGGTTCAGACCGCGGGCTTCGAAGAGGTGGACACGTGCAGGGGACTTCAGTGTGATCGTGCGCGAGCCCGGCGGTGTCCATGACCGACCGGGACGGCGTCCGAGCACTCCTGCCGCAGGCAACCGGCCGCTTCAGGCGGCCGGTTCAGGTCCGGGCCGACTGCGGCTGCACCGGCCACCTCACCGATTGGACCGGCCGGCACCTCTACATCGTCCGCCGGGGTGAGGACGTCCGCGGCTTCCAGCCACTGTGCCGCCGCCGGGCGCCGAGCAGCTCGTCCGCACCCCGGCCCCCGACGGAATCTCAGAATCGACGAGCCGTCCAGTCATGCAGAAAGGCGAAGTGGGGACCGCGGAAACGGCTGAGAGCCGGGACGCGGAGCGACACTTGATCAAGTTCGACGAAGGGGGACTTGACCTTCACGGGGACGACGACACGCTTCCATTCCCATCGCGGGATGCGCATGGACGAACCAAGCTGTTCCATGAGGTCCGCGAGGAGCTCTTGCTGCTGCCGCAGCAGCCACAGGTCGCCCGACTCGTAGGCCGCCGACAGCCGACCGACGTACTTCCGGTAAGGCGCGGCCCGCTCGCGCAGCTCGAGAACTCGTTCAGCGACAGCCGTCGCGTGTTCCGTGCGCGCCTTGATGACTTCCCAGAAGCTGGGCATCGACAGGGCGGGTAAGCGGACCGGTCCTTCACGGAGCCGGTCGGAGAGAGCTGTGCGCACGTGATCGTCGAAGGACCGCAGGATCCCCTTGGCGATCTCCGCGTAGTAGGCCGGGCCCGACTGTCGGGTCCGCCCGCCGACGAGGTCGATGAGGTCGCGTTCGGACAGGGCCAGCAGGATGGGGTTCCTGAGCGAGTAAGGCGCGTAAGGCAGTCCTGTCTGTGCACCAAGGGCGAGGTAGAAGAAGGTACGAAACACCATCGGGTCGATGTGGCCGCGCTCGGGGGGATAGCCGCGCAGCCTGGTACGCAGGATTTCCTCGTGCAGGAAGCCGTAGATGTGCGACAGGTGCAGCGGTTCGCCCGTACGTCGGCTGCGGGATGCGTGGAAGGCGATGCTGTACAGACCGTGGCCGATCCCCTCGCCGCCGCTCATCGCTCGGGACAGTTGCCCCAACACCTGCCCGCGGTCTGCGCCCACGCCGACTCCCCTGATGAGTCCGGGGAAGAGTTCCGAGATCTCCTGCACCACGGGGGAGTGGTAGCGCTGTTCCCCGTCGACATAGACCGCTTCATGGAGGATCAGGGATTCGACCAGGTTGGACATTCCACGATCGATGAGATCCTCGGCCCAGTCCTTGGTCGCCCAGTGACACTCTCGCCTCGCCTCTTCCGACGCCATCGGGAGGCAGGTGAAGAGTGTCGTGTTGTCCATGAGAACCGAGTTCGGGCGGATTGCCCTCACGCCGTCGATGTGCATACGTCCCCCCGCGATGAACAAGGCTGGGCCTGCACCTCAAGTCTGTACAAGAGCGGTTCACCGTATGCGTCGCCGACTTCGTTGCCGTACACGGGAAACCCGGCGGCCGGGGCCACTTCGAGGTCGGACCGGTTGTGCGGGGTTCCCACGGCAGATGGTGCGGAGGGTTGTGGCCGGGGGATCCTGAGCCCGGGAGCACCGGATCCCCCGCGGGTCACTGTCCGGGTGCGCGCAGGTCGATCGGTTTCCGGTCGCGTACGCCGTCCAGGACCGTGTGGTCCACGGAGGGACGAGGCCGGGGTGTGACTGCCGCGAGGGTGATGATGCCGCGGTCGCTCAGCGCGGTCTGCCACTCGTTCGGACGGGGCCGGGTGCCGCGTGCGCCTGCCGCCTGTGCGAAGAGCCGGGCCGCTGCTGCCGCCTGGCGCTCGTTGAGGCAGCCGGCCACGGGCCGCAGCTCCTGGCCCGGTCTGACGTAGGGGTCCTGGGCGAGGACGCGTCCCACGGTGAGAGCCGTTTTGTATGCGTCCGTGTCGATGCTCGCCTCGGTGGACGGCGCGAGCGGGTCGTTCCAGTCGGGGGTGGCGGCTTGTGCCTGGACGGCGTTGCGTCCTACCTGGCGGAAGCCGTCACAGTCCAGGAAATGGACGGTGGGCTCGGGCGTGATCGACCACAGGATGTTGGCCTGCGAGATGTCCCCGATCACCAGTCCGGCGTCGTGGAACCAGCCGATCGCGTCGACGCATGCTCGTGCCAGAGCCCTGCGCTGCTCGGGAGTCGGCTGTGCCACTTCCTGCCAGGCGACTTTCGGCGGCCTGATCAGGTACTGCAGCTCCAGGAGCTTCTCCGCGCCCGTCGCGGTGCGCCACATCATGGGGGACGGGGCACGCCTCATGAGGAAGCCGACCGTCCGGCCGCTCTCGGTCACACGGCACAGCGGCCAGGCGGCGAGGGCGTCCAGACGGCTCCGGTCTGCCGGGACGAGCCCCTGCCGGAGCGCCACCAGATCCGCGAGCGCCTGGCTGTTGACCTTGGAGGGGTCTTTGTACTCCTTGTAGAGCAAGTCACCGGCACTGACGGAATACACATAGCCCTGGCCCCCGTCGCCGATCCGGTCTCCCGGCGTGAACGACGAGCGGGCGACGTCGGCGCCGTCCTCGGCGCTCATGCCCCCTCCTCCCACACGCAGATGACGGTCCGGTCGTCGTCGTAGGACTTGGCCCGGGTCTGGGCCTGCCACAGGAAGTCCGACAGCGAGGGCACCTCGGGTCCACCCCACGCGTCGGCCAGGTGACGAGCGAACTCCGGGTCCTTCTGTGTCAGAGGATTGGTGATGCCGTCGGTCCCCAGCAGAAGGACCTCACCCGGCACAGGGCGCAACAGGGTTGCCTTGACACTGCCGTAGGCGTGCGGGAGCGCCTCGGTCCGGGTGTCGAGCAGGCCTTCGCCGTTGTTCGGGTTTCCGTTCTCCCAGTGGCCCTCGCGCAGTACGAACAGTCCGCCGTCGCCGACACTGAACAGGACGCGGTCGCGGAGGCCGGGGTCCGTGGGGATCAGAAGGACGTGCAAGGTGGTGGCGTAGTCCGCATCCGCGTACGGGCGAGACTGATGCCGCGAGGAGGCTGCCCATTGGTTGCGCAGTTCGGCGGCCGTGAGGGCGACTGCCTTGCTGGCCAGGGCACGCAGTTCGCTCACGTCCTGGGATCCCAGCGCCGCGTAGATGTTTTCCGCCTCCCGGTCCAGGTGCATGGCTGCCACCTGGGAGATGCGGTCGGAGCCTATGTGCGAGTAGCGGGCGGAACCTACGCCGTCGGCCACCGCCAGCAGAAGCATCTCTGCTTCAGGGGGACCGATGCGGGTCACCACCATGGCGTCCTGGCGGCAGCCCCCCTCCCAGTTGTGGGAGTCACCGCGCACGGAGGCGGCCCGCACGGTCAGCCGTCCGAGCCGGGACCCGTCCAGCCGGACCACGGGGGCGAGGGCGGCGAACGGGTCGCCGTCCCGCAGGGAAGGGCGTCCCAGAGGATGGGGTGGATACGTGGGCGGACGAGTGCCGACATGCGCGGGCACCCCTCGTCGCAGCTCGATCGTGGGCTCGCAGGACGGCACGACGTCCTCGGCCGGCTGCGGCGTCAGCAGGACCGCCGGTGGGGTGGCCGCGGGGAAGCGAGCGGCTTCCCCGACTGCTGTCTCCTGGTGCGGAAAGTCTTCGAAGGGTGCGGCGGAGTCGCCCGGACCGGTGGGGAGCGGGCGTCCCGGCTCGCCGTACGAGCTGTGCACGTCATCGCCGTTCACGGGGCCGCTCACATCTTGTCCAGGGAGATGCCGGTGAAGCCGGGCACGTGGTCGGGGACCTCGAGCCGGAAGCCTTCCCCGCTCTGCGCGGACATGCTGGTCGCCGAGCTCACGATGGACCGGGTGAGGCTCGAGGCGAACTCGCGGAGCGCGACGGCAGGGGTGACGGACACGTCCTGCTGGATGAACGCCTTGAAGTTGGCGACCTCCGTGATGGTCGCGGCGTCGGCGTCGGAGATCCCGAATGCAACGATCTTCGGGGCGTAGCGGAACTCGTTGAGCTCCTGAAGCGCGGTGCGCCAGTCCTGGTCCGTGGGGACGCCGTCGGACAGGAAGAAGACCACGGGCCGGTACACGTCGTGGCCTTCGGCCTTCAGCGCCGCGATGTCCTTCTCGATGGTGCTTTTCAGCAGGCGGAAGGCGGCTCCGAAGGAGGTCACTCCGCCCGCGGACAGAGAAGGCAGCTGGGTGAGTTCGCTCAGGTCGGCGAGCGGCTGCAGCACTGAAGCCTGCGTGGAGAAGCCGATCAGGGCGAAGCGGGTCTTGTCCGCCACGCTCGGATTGGTGCTGATCTCCTGGTGCAGGTCGGGCAACGCCGCGTTGATGGCGTCCACGCCGGGTCCGGACATGGAACCGGACTCGTCGCACACCATGTAGAAGGGCAGGATCTGCATGGGCTCTCCTGGTTGTCGGGGACGGCGCAGCCGTCAGCGGGTGTAGAAGTAGATCTCCAGGTCAGCGGTACCGGAGGCGCCGCCGTTCCAGAAGTCCCGGGTCGTCGCGTCGGTGAACATGTGGGTCCGGGCCTTCCGCAAAGAGGCGTTGATTTCGCCTGCGTACTCCTGGCCGGCGCCGGGCTCGGGAGCCTGGCCGAAGGTCAGGACGAAAGCGGCGGTGCGGCCCTCGTAACGGGCGGTGGCGGCGCGGAGCTGCTTCACCATCCGCGTGGTGTCACCGACCGCCGCCGTGACGCGGATCTTGACCGGTTTGCGTTCCACCGACCGGGGGCCCGACGGCGTCGGGCTCGTTCGCGGCGACGGTTCGGCGCTGGGGGACGCGCTGGAGGGCGAGGGGCGGGCGGTGGCCTGTGCGGCCAGCGGATCACCCCGGTCCCCCATGGACACGAGGGCCAGCACGAGCAGCATGTCGGCGAAGAGCCACCCGGCGAGGTGCAACGGCGTGAACCGGAACCCTCTTTTCGGGCGGCTCACCGTGCCGACCCGATTGCGGCCCGCAGCTCCTTTGCCTGCCGCAGCTCGTCCTCCGCGCGCTTTTGAGCCGCTTCGGCCCCGGCCTGCGCCGCCTGTGCCTCAGCTCGAGCCGTCACTGCCTGGGCCTGCGCCGCCTGTGCCTCAACTCGAGCCGCCACTGCCTCGGCACGCACCGTCTCGGTTTCGCGGAGCATCAGCGTCAGGGCATCGGTGACATGGGTGAAGCGGTCGGCCGCCTCGTGCAGGGCACTGCTGCGTGCCTCGATGCCGCGCAGCGCCTCGCGGGAGACCTCCGCAGCTTCACCGGTGCGCTCGGCCACTGCTCCGAGGTCGCTCAGCAGCCGGCCGTTGACGTCTGCGACCACCTCGACGCCGGTCGTGAACCCGCGCTGGGAGGCGGCCAGAACGGTCAGGGAGTCCTCGACCTGCCGTGCCGCGTCCGACACGGCCCGGTGGACGGTGTCGCCGTTGTCGCCGACCGCGGTCTCCAGCCGGTCCGCGGCACGCGAGAGGATGTCGCGCATCTCGTCCCCGGCCGTCCGCAGCTTCTCCAATGCCTCATCGAGGACGTCCGTCTGCCCGCTGACAGCATCAGCGAGCCGTCGGCCCGCCTGGTCCAGCGGGTCGTCCAGATTCCGCACCGCGCTCTGAAGGGCCGTTCCGCTCTCCCGCACCGTCTCCTCGATCCGCAGCACCACTTGTTCGATCGGCCGCACATAGGCCTCTGCCTGGGCAAGACGCTGCTCGGCCTTCTCCGCGGCCTCACCGACCAACTGGGCAGCGCGGGTGAGCTCTTCCTGCGTGGTGATGGCCTTGGAGTGCATGCGCTGCAGCCGTCCGGCCGCCGCGTTGAGTTCCGCGGCGAAGCGCTGGGGGGAGGCGAAGCGGTGCTCGTTGAGCAGGAGCTGCGCATGGGTGAGGACCGGCACCAGACGGGCGAGGGCCCCACGGGCACGCTCGCCGGCGTGCTCGGCACGGCGCTCCGCGACGGAGCGCCGGTAGCCGTGCACCGCCGTGAGTATGAACAGCATGGTCAGGGTGATGCATCCGCTTACGGCGACGTGACCGAAGCGGAAGAGTTCACCGAGGTGTCCGTCGAACCCGGACTGCCACAGCTGCAGAAAAGGCCGACCTGCGGCTTTGGGATTGTCGCCGGTGAGGACCCCGTAGGCGCTCGAGGCCTGCCACAAGCCGAACCAGGTGAAGAGCAGCGGCAGGAAGACCAGGGCTCCCAGAACCCAGTCCAGTGCGGAGTCGAGACGTGTGCCACGGCTGTCGGGCACTGTCTCGGCGACGCTCTCGGGGCGCGCGAAGTGCCCCATCAGGTCGAGGTCGGCCCAGGCATCCAGGGCTGAGATGTCACTGGAATCGAGTGCCCCGGCCAGCGCGCGCAGTTCCTCGGCGCGCGGTGCAAGCGCAGGGTCCTGCGCCGCGTCCTCGAGATGGCGTGCCACCACCCCTCGGTTGAGTTGATTTCCCGCCAGCATTCCCACCCCTGCCCGGCAACGCCGGAACGTTTCTGTATATCGAGGTACGGCAAGGGGCCGAGCTGCGACCAGCACGTATGCCCTACCGCACAAGGTGAACGACGATGGATCTTCACATCCCTTTCACCGGTTGCGCAATGATAGGTCACGATCACATCGGAGAGTGACTGGCCGAAAAGCGGCCGTACGGGACGCTGAACCGGGAGAGATTCCGTGCCACAACTCCCGGCGCTGCGGATCTCGCGCCGACCGGGTGGCAGGTCTTCGAACCCCTCCTGCGCGCGGCGCATCCGCACACGCGACTGCCCCACTCCCCGGGCTCTCACCGTGAAGGGGCATGACCACGCCGCACCACGTCCTGGACATCACCCTGACCAGAGCCCTCACACCGGCCGAACTCCACCGGCACCACGCCGCCCCAACTCCTGGCAGCCGTCGGGCGCGTACCCGCCCACACCGTCGGAGCAGCGCCGTGCTGAAGCCCACCGACGAACAGCAAGCAGCCGCTGACGCCTTCCACGTCGGCCGGCACCTGGCCCTGCGGGTCGGGGCGGGCACCGGCAGGACCACCACACTCGCCGAACTCGCCCGCGCCACCGCCCTCGACTGCGAGGCTCGGGCGTTGCCGCGGCCACCGGGGAACGCGGCGTGCCGAAGGCCCGGGCCGGGAGATGTTCTCCGCGGCCCGGGCCTTCGCTCGTTTCACGCTCCGGTCGGGTCTCGACCGGGCGGTGTCATGCCGTGGTGCGGGCCTTGCGGGCGAGTCCGGTCGCGATGTCGAGGACGAGGAACGCGAGGAGGGTGACGCCGAGGACGGGCAGCGCCCAACCGAGGGCGGCGACGGCGGGGATGCCGAGGATCAGGACGGGCAGGGGCAGGGTGCGCCAGGTGCCGCGTGCCGGGGCCTTGCCGAGACGGGCCGTGCGGTCCTCGCGGACGGGACGGCGCTGCCACCACATCCGGTAGCCCCACAGGACGATGAGGACCAGGCCCAGGGCGATGACGGCGAGGAGGATCTGGTTGGCGATGCCGAAGAGCCGCCCCATGTGCCCCTGGACGCCGAGCTTGGTGAGCTTGGCCAGGGCCGGGTAGTCGGCCCAGCGGGTCTCGGCGGTGACCTCGCCCTTTGCGGCGTCGACGGCGACCTTGTCGTAGTGGACGGGCCAGCTGGGGTCGTCCTGGGCGACGGTCCAGGCGCTCGCGGGGTCGGCGGGCGGGGTCAGTACGACCTTGCCGCCCAGACCGTTGTGGCGGGCCACGGCGAGGACGGTGTCGAAGGCGGCGGGGTCGGCCGAGGCCGCGTCCTGGCCGGTGTGGTGTCCGGCGTGTCCCGCGTGCTCGCCGCCGCTGGCGGTCTTGGCGCCGGGAAGCGCGGTGTCGAGTTCGGGGGCGTGTCCCTTGACCGTGTCCAGGAGCTGTCCGAAACGGTCGCCGGCGTAGTGGGACCAGGTCAGGCCGGTCGCGCTGAGGAACAGCAGACCGAGGGCGATCCACACACCGGTGACGGCGTGCCGGCCGCGGGTGCGGCGGACACCCCGGGCGGACCGGTCGGGCAGCAGGACACCGCGCGCGGACCTGGCGCGCTGCCCACGGGCACGTCCCAGCCACAGGACGAGTCCGCCGGCGACGAGCACCCACAGCCAGCTGGCGGCGACCTCCGAGTACAGGCGTCCGGTCTCACCGAGGTGGAGGTTGCGGTGCAGGTCGTCCAGCCACGTGGTCAGCGGGGTCGAGCCCCACCAGGTGGTCAGTTCGCCCTTGACCTCGGCGGTGTAGGGGTCGACGAACACGGTGCGCTGTTTCTCGCCCAGTTCCGGCACGGACAGCACCACCTGCGTGGTGTCCCCCGGACCGGGCGGGGTGGTCACGGAGGCCAGGGTGCCCTCCGGATGGGCGGCGCGGGCCGCGGAGATCTGTTCCGCCAGCGGGCGTGGCTGCCGGCCGGACTGCTCCACGTGCAGCACGTCGCCGTAGACCAGGTCGTCCAGTTGCGGGGTGAAGGTGTAGGCCAGCCCGGTCAGGGCGGCCACGAGCAGGAAGGGAGCGACGAACACCCCGGCGTAGAAGTGCAGCCGCACCAGCAGCGCCCGCACGCCCTGCCACGAGCGGACCGGTCGCGCGCCGGCGGCCGCGGTGTCGGTGACCACGGTGTCAGGGGTCTCGTCGAGGACCGTGTCGGTGGCCTCGGACTCGTCCTGTGGTTTTTGTTCCTGAGTTGAAGACATGGATGCATCCCCAATGGGCACCCGGCGTCAGTGACGCGGGGCGCGAGTGAAGTCGGCAGGTCGATCCGCCGGGAAGCGGCGGCACGGCGTGCGCGGCGGACGGCCTCCCGGGAACGGCTCGACGAGATACGGCCGTTGTGGGAAGTGCCGTCTAAGAGGGCACGCCGGACTGCGTCCGTCACACCATCGGGCGCGACGGACGGTCAGCAGCAGACTGCGGGCATCGGGGGACCCCGGCGTGCGATGTCGTGCCGCAGGAGCACACCACGCACCGGCTGCACCGGAACGAAGAACCACACCGGACGTGCCGGGGGCGGCACTTGGCAGACGGCGCGGATCCGTTCGGCGCGGCGCAGCGGAGCGAAGACGAACACCGCCAGCGCACGGCCGGCACGGAAGACGGCGGCCTCGCCACGCCACAGCCACAGTCCGCACAGCACCGCGGCCAGGGAGTGTGCCGCGACCATGCCCGGCGACCAGTGACTCGTCATCGGACCGTCCATGGGCATGGAGCCCATCGCTGACGACGCGTCATGAGTCATCCAGGCCCCGGAGTCAGGCATGGCGGGAGGGCCGGCGGAGGCCTGGGCGAAGTCGAACCACCCGTGCAGAGCGAACTGCGCCGCCACCGTGGAACCGGTCACCGCCAGCACGCCGCGCTCGCGGCGCCCGGCGAGCCACCACGCCCCCGCGGTCGTGGCCGCGAACCCGTATCCCACAGCCCGGGCCGGTATCCCCTGGGACATCAGGGCATGGCCGAGACTCGTCACCGTCACGCACACGGCGGCGAACACCGCTGCGCGCGTTAGACGGAAAGCGAGTCCGGATGACATGGGCAGCCATCATGCCAGCCGTCCCGCGGCATCGCCGCAGCGCATCGAAGCGCGTCCGGCGCGCGGGCGGTCGGATGACCGGAAATGCCCGATAGGCATGGCGCCGCGTGGTCCGAACAATTCACGGCAATTGCCGTGAATCCAGGTGTCGTTCACGTCACATCAGCCGAGGTCGACTGCTGCACGCCGACCAGCGGCAGCGAAGGGGCAGTTGAGGAAACGTCGCCGCGCCCGGCTGGTGAGGACCCGGTCAGCGGGCGGGCCGACGCGCGTTGACCGGCTGCGGTGGACGGCTCCTGGGCATCGCGCCATGCCGAGTGCCGAGTGTGTAGGGATCGCGGCGGCGGGGAAGGCAATGGCCGACGGAGACATTTTCAGGCTCTGGGGGATGCACATGCCGGTACGACGCCGATGGCGTCACCGGTGTGCCGAGAACTGGTGACTGGCCAACTTTCGGACCTGAGCAGCGTGGCCCCCCGACAGCACGGGCACAGCCGGCGTTCGGTCAGCAACACCACTCGGCATGACCCGGGCGAGGTGATCGCTGCCTCGCCGTCGCGCCTCCGGAAGGCCGAACTCCCGTGCTGCCCGACCTCTCAGCGGTCCCGCCCTGGGCCGCCGTGTGCCTCATCGCGCTCACCACGGTCACGACCACTCTCGTCACCCTCGTACGCGCTGTCGTCCGCACTCTTCCCCAAACGGCACCAGCCCGGCTGGAGTGGTGGCGCGAGGTGCTCCGCTACCGCCTCACAGTCCGCGAGCTCAAGGACGCCCGCCGGACGAACCGCCGAAGCGCCCGCAACGCGCCTGTATCCAGCAGCGATACGGAATCCGTCCGCACGGGGGACGGCCCGCGCGAGAGCGCCGGCCCCTGAAGTCCGCCGGCTCCCCTCGCCCCGTGTCCGCATCAACACCCGGACGTGGGCCCGTCAAGGACGTCACTGTCACGCGGAACGCCAGGTCGTCGGAGGTGCCCCGCCCGCTTCCGGTGCACGCCCCGGGCGCGCTGTCCCGGGACATGGGTGACGGAGGCTTGCGGGGTGAGGGGATTTCCGTGGTGCCGTGGGGTTCATACAGCCGGGAGGGAGGAATCGGGCCGCCACGGTTCTGGCGCGGTGATGGACCAGCGTTCATGGTCTCGCCAGGCCCCGTTGACGTACAGGTAGGCGCGCGACAGCCCTTCGTACTGGAAGCCCATGCGCTGGGCCAGGGCCAGGGAGGATCTGTTCCCCGGTTGGATGTGGGCCTCCAGCCGGTGGAGTCGTAGGCCGGTGAAGGCATGGTGCAGGGTGAGGGTGAGTCCATCGGTCATGAAGCCCTGGCCCGCGGACGGGGCGAAGGCCGCATAGCCGAGGGACGCACCCTGGTGACGGCCCCGGACGATCGAGTTCAGGTTGACCATGCCTGTGGCCGCGCCGGTTTTCCGGTCACGGACCAGGAAGCCCACATTGGTGCCGCCGTCGAAGCGGCGCATCCAGATCCGGAACTCTTCCGGCGTCGTGGGCAGTTGCATCCAGGGCAGGTGCAGCCCGGTACTGGCCCGTACGAGCGAGCAGAACTCGTCCTGGTCGGAGAGGGTGAGGCGACGCAGACGGACCCGTGAGGGCGTCTCGGACGTGGACAGGTGACCGGGCTCGTGACGGGCTGCCGGGCCGGGCGAGACGTGGTGGGGCCGGGGCGCGGACGGCACGGGCGGACCTGCCGGTCACCGCGCCGACGGAGATGCCGGAGCGTCTCCGCGGGGATGGACGCCGAGGCCGCGCACCGCGTCGGCGACGGCCTTGAAGTCCTTCTTCAGGATCGCGCCGTGGTTGCTGCCGACCTTCGCGCTGATCGTGATGTTCGGGTTGCGGTCGACCACCTTGTCGAGACCGGCGCGGATGACCTCCTGCTCGTCGCCCTTGCTGCCGAAGGACGAGCCCGAGGCGACCACGTACCGGGTCGGGACGGTGATGTGGTCCAGAACCGGGTCCAGTTCGCGGGCTCGGGCGAGCTTGCCGAGCTCGATGTTGCACTCGGCCTGCTCATCCGCGGTCAGTCGCGGGGTCAGGCCCGTGGGGCGCAGCACTGCCATGACCGGACGCAGTCGCTTGAAGAGTTTGCGGATCCGCTGCTCCATGGCCTCGTCCAGCCAGTCGTACGGCTGGGCACCGTCGACCAGGACCGCGCCCAGGGTTCGCCCGGGGTTGCGGCTGGCGAAGTGCGAGGCGACGAACGCGCCGTAGGACCAGCCCACGAGCACGGCCCGGTCCACGCCCCGCGCGTCGAGGACGGCGTGGACGTCGCGGACGGCGGCCTCGAAGGAGTAGTCGGCCGAGGGCCGGGACTTGCGGCCGCGGGCCCGCTCGTCGTAGGTGATGTGCCGCCAGTCCCCGCCCAGTTCGGTGATGACCCGGCGCCAGTAGCCCTGAGTGGCGAACTGGCCGTTGAGGTAGACCACGGGCGTGGCGGGGCCGCCGGTGTCGGTGGCGGCCAGGGTCGTGTCGTCCACCGGCACCATGCCGGTCCACTTCGAGACGGTCGCGGAAGCGGGCGTGCGGTTGTCCGTCATGGTGTTCCACCGTTCGTGTGAGGTGTGCGGAGTGCTGTTCGGGGTCTGTACGGCCGCTGGTGCGTTCCTTCGGCCGGGCGGACGGAGGGTCAGCAGCCGAGCCGGTCGGCGATCACGGCCAGTACCTGCCGAAGGTCACGCGTCATGCGTGCGCGCAGACCGATCTCGGCGATCCCGGCCGTGAATCCCGGATGCTCGGGGTGGACCCGGTGGACGCGATGAGTCACCCGGGTGCCCGCGGGGCCGGCCGTGGCGGTGTGCACGCCGGCGTACCAGCTCCGCACCGCCACCCGGGCGCCGACCCGGTCCACCTGGATCTCCACCGGCTCCACCGCCCCGGCGCATGTGGCGCGGCAGACGTCCTTGCCGGCCCCGGCCACCACTGTCATCGCCCCCCGGCGTGCCGTCGAGGCACGGGCCAGGAGCAGCAGGTTGTCGTCGCCCACCCGTCCCTCGGCGACGGCGAGCAGAAGCGCGGCAACCGCTTCGACGGGTGCGGCGACCGTCCCGTGCACCACCCAGCGAGCGGGCAGCGCGTCCAGTTCGGTGAGCAGCGTGGGCGTCGTGTGCATGGTGCAGAGGCTGACCGTGGTGGCCGGTCCCGGGCAACCGGCGATCCCCTCACGGGACACGGGGAGCCCGGCCGATGTCCGGCTGACCTGTGCTGTTCCCCGGAACGCGGCCGGTGCGCGGGTGTCCCGGGACGGGACGGGACACCCGTACCGCTCCCGGGACGGACTCAGGACGCCTGGGCCAGACCCGAACGGGCCTTCGGCGCGAGGTGGTCGAGAGCAAGTGCGGTCGCCAGCTCCAGGGCCGCACCGAAGTGCCGGGCGGCGGTGTCCTTGTCACCCGTGGCCAGACAGGCCTCCGCATATGCGAGGAGACTCCGTGCCTTCCAGTGCGGCTCACCGACCCGCTCGAGGATCCGTACCGCCTCGGCGTGCCCGGTGGCCGCCTCCTCGGCGCGGCCGAGATGGCGCAGGGCGATGGCGGCGTCCGTCAGGCTCATCGCCTCGAACACCGCATGACCGGTCGTCCGGCTGGTCCCGGCGGACCGTTCGGCGAAGTCCAGGGCCGCCTCGGCGTCGCCCTGGCCGAGCGCCGCCCAGCCGAACACGTCCAGGCACATGCGTTCGGTCTGCGGGTCCAGCCCGCGCGCGGCCCCGAACACATGTGAGACAGCCTCCCGGGCCTCGTCGAACCTCCCCAACTGCACCAGGGCCTGACCGAGACCACCGCACACCCGGGCTCGAAGAGCGGCCTCGTGGGACGGCAGCAACGCGGCTGCCCGGTGCAGGAGTTCGACCGCGCTCTCGGCGTCACCGGCGTACACCCGGCTCTCTGCCAGCTGGTGGAGGGCCAGGACCTCGCCCATGAGGTCCCCCGCTTCGGCCATCAGGACTTGAGCCGACCGGAGTGCCGTGGCGGCCTTCTCCAGTCGGCCGGAGCGCATGAGCGTGACGCCCAGCAGGTACTGGTGCGAGGCGAGCATGCGCCACTCACCGAGCCGTTCGGCGGCGGGCAAGGTGAGCTCAAGTCCGCGACGCTGCTCCGCCACACCACCGCGGCGCGCGTTGGAGATCGTGGCGAGCTGCGCGAGACCGACCGCCGGCGCGTCGAGCCGCAGCTCCACGGCACGTGAGAACGTCGCGGTGAGGTTGGCCCACTCGGTGTCCGTCCAGTCGACGGCTTGGCCGTAGCCGGAGAAACCGGGGAGCGCGGGAGGCGGCTGCGAGACGATGACCGGCAGCGGGACGAGGACCTCGGTCAGCTCCTTCACCGCCAGCATGCCGCTCAAGTAGTAGTCACCCAGCCGGGCGATCGCCGGTGTCGGGTCGTGTGCGTCCTCGCTCCCGGCGGCGTCCGTGCGGGCGGCCTGCCGCAGCAGGTCGTGCATCCGGAAGCGGCCGGCGGCCGGTTCCTGGAGCAGATGGACGTCGACCAGGTCCTCCAGCAGCGATCGGGCGTTGCCCAGCGGAATCCCGGCCAGGGCGGCCGCGCCGTAGGCGTCGATGTCGTCGCCCGGCACCAGGCCGAGCAGCCGGAACATCCGCCGCTGGGCGGCGTCCAGCTGGCGCAGCGACATCTCGAAGACGTCCGAGACGGCGGGCCCGTCCTCGCGGAGCCGTTCGACGAGGGTGCCGAGGGTCCAGGCCGGCCGGTGCCGCAGACGGGCGGCGGCGACCCGGATCGCCAGCGGGAGGTTTCCACAACGCCGCAGCACCTCGTCGACGTCGCCGGACCGGTCACCTCCGACAGATGTGACGAACAGCCGCGCTGCGTCCTCGGGCGCGAGGACATCCAGCGAGATCGGCCGGACGCCGTCCAGCTCCACCATCCTGCGGCGGCTGGTGATCACGGCGAAGCTGTCGCCCGCGCCGGGAAGCAGATCACGTACCTGACCGGCGTCGGCAGCGTTGTCCAGCACAACGATCGCGCGACGGGTGGCGAGTTCGGACCGCCACAGGGCGGCTCGCTCGGTCGCGTCCTCAGGAATCCGGCCGGGCGGCAGCCCGAGCGATGACAGCAGCACACGCAGCGCCTCTGCGGGGGCGAGCGGTTCCCGGCCCGGAGTGAAGCCGTGCAGATCCAGACAGTGCTGCCCGCCGGGGAAATCGGCGGTCAGCCGATGCGCGGCGCGAACAGCCAGCGCGGTCTTACCCACTCCGCCCATGCCGTCGATCGCCACCGGCGACGCCTCCCGCGCGGCAGCGAGGAGTTCATCCAGCTCCTGACGGCGCCCTACGAAGGCGGTGACATCGTGCGGCAGATCGTTGCGCGCCGGCGAAGTGGCAGCGGGAGCGGGCCGGAGCTCGCACCGGGCCCGCTCCCACACGTCGCGCAACGGCCTGGGGTCACGGCCGGCCGTCCTGCACAGCGCGACCACCACGGGCCACGGGGGAACGGTCTGCCCGGAGAAGTACCGCGACAGCGAAGAACTGCTGCCCCGGACCTCACGGGCCAGCTCACGCAAGCTCAGCCCGGTCAGGTCACGTAACTGTCGCAGCCGCTCCGTCAGTTCCTCGCTCATACCCGCCAGCCTCTCACCACGTTCACACGCCGAGCGCAGGTTTGCGCCCTCCGCTTCGAGGTGCCCGCTCCGGCGACCACGACCGTGGCCATCGTGGAACGGGGACGGATCAGGACACCACGGGAGCGGTGTCCGTGACCTCGCTCAGCCGGACCGTGCACAGCCCGCGGGGCTCGCTCTTGACCTCCGTCACCTTGAGCTGGGTACCCGGTGTGAGGATGTACTCCTCCTCGCCGGTGAAGGCGGAGAAGCTCTTGATCCCGACCGCCCGGGCAGGCGTCACCTCGAAGAGGGTCCGCTTGCCGCGACTGCCCAGGAACGCCCTGGCCACCTTCAGCTCGGAGGTGCACGAGGAGACGCCCCACCAGGTCACCGTCCGGCCCACCGGGTACTGCGCCCGAAGGTCCAGCGACACCCCGCGCCACAGCGGCTGCGTGTAGGCCGGCAGCTTCGAGACCGCCGAGAACAGCAGCCGCAGGTACGGCAGGTAGGGCGTGACCCTGGTGCGGTCGGGGGAGCGCAGAACGCTGTTGATCTCGCGGTAGAAGGCCGACTCACAGGTGTAGAGGTGGAGCGCGGCGATCGCGTCGGCGGGCAGGCCACCGCCGGCCACCTGGTCCGCACGCTGCTTGCCGAAGTCGTGGGAGCGCCGGATGTGCCCGGAGAGCCCGGACAGCGCGGTGGAGACCGGGGCGACGGCGTCCTGGAAGTCCATCAGCGGCGTGTCGAAGACACCGGTGATCGCGGGCAGTACCAGGCCCTCGTCCTTGACGCTGGTGAGGCGCTCCAGGTACAGCTGGTGCAGGTTCATGGTCGACTCGATGAAAGCGCCCATGCGCGCCGCGACACCCCCGTCCGCACCGCCCGCGCCGACCGCCGTCTCGTTCCACCCCTTGCTCGGCAGCCAGTCGATTCCGTCGGCACCCAGCGAGGCCAGAGCGTCGTTGACCTGGGCGAAGTGGTCGCCCTCGCAGAAGATGTCGCCCTGTGCCGCCGGGTTCGCGTGGTCGAGGTGACGGACCTCGACGTCCGGGTACTTCTGCTGGAGCCGCAGGACGACCCGCTTCAGACTGCGGGCGTGCGCCCCCCACCACGCGAACACGACCCCGCGGTCCTCCTCGGCCGCGTCCTGCTTGGCCTTGAGGATCTCCTCGACGATCCGCTCGGCGACCGGCCGCCAGAACGCCGTGTGCTGGTCGGCGCCCATCGCCCCGTCACCGCTCGCGGTCAGCGACGCGTTCAGCAGGAGCACGCCCTGCGTCAGCATCGCCTGGAACCACTCCGGCGGCTGGACCGTGTCCCGCTCCTTCAGCAGCGCCCGCACGTCGGCGATCGGGGTCTTCTTGACGATGCCGTACTTCCACATCGCCGCCGCCTTGATGAGGCACCGGATGCTGACGACCCGGCCGAACTGGCTGTCCTTCCAGTCGCTGAAGGTGTTGTCGAACATGGCTATGCCGGTGGCGCTCTCCGGCCGCGGATACGGGTTCTGGCCGAAGACCACGACCTTCCACTTGTGCGGCGGGTTCGGCTTGAGCGCCTGGAACGTCAGCTCGCGGACCGGGACCACCTCGTGGCTGCGGCCCTTGCCGATGAACCGCGCGGCGTCCGGCTGCGCCTCGATGACCGGCTTCAGCAGCGGGAGCCAGGCCTCCCCGCCGCCGTCGAAGAGCTCGGTCAGGGCCAGGGGGTCGTTCGCATCGGGCTGGGACTGCGACGGCTGGCCCGGAGCGGGGACGCCGGTCGTCGATCCGGTCATGGCGGAGGCGCTTTCGCTCGTGGTGGCAGAAGGAGGGGAAGGAACGGGAGCGGCAGTTCCAGGCGTTGGCGCCGATGCCGATGCCGATACGGGGGTGACGGGCGTGACGGTCGTCGGCGGCACGATACGCACCCGCTGGTCGGCGGGCGCGCTCTCGATCCCGTGGAGCTGGGAGACGATCGTGGAGCGCAGCTCGTCGTCGTCCTCGAACCAGTGGTCCTGGAAGAGCGTGTAGCCGGTCCACATCAGATTGGCGCACACCCGGGCCGGCACCTGGCCGGTCTGCGCCCCCAAGCCGACCAGCGCCACGGACCGGATGCTGCCCGGCTTCTTCCGGTTCTGCCGGTGGACGGCCTGGAAAGCGGCCGCGCACGCCAGCGCCACGTTCAGCGTGGCGCTCACGTTCTGCGAGGACCGCACCATCGTCGGCGTCGATATCAGGTACCGGGGGACGGTCGCGCCGGACGGGACGCAGACCGCGCTGCCCACCGGCATGGGGCCGGCGAACCGGTCACGGATCGCCCGCTGGACGCGCACCTGGATGCCGGACCCCAGGTACCGCTTGATGACGGCGTCGACCCCGCCGTCCATCCGGCCCCGGGAGTTCGTGGGGGTGACCCAGGCGTCGACGTCCTCGTCGAGGATCGAGCCCTTGCGGATCTCGATGCCGGGGGTGTCGGCGAACGCGGCGCGCCACGCCTCCACCACACGCTCGTTGACGTCCGTCAGCACCACCCTGAGCGCGGGCAGCACACTGCTCTCGGTCATCGTCCACTCCTGTCGTGCAACAGCGGTTCCAAGACCTCGAACGTATCTCCCACCACTGACAACGCGGCCCCGACAAGGGATCGGTGACCTGCCGTCACGCTCCGGTGAACCCGCGCGGCCGGTGGCCGCACACGCCCGTGTCCCACCGGCGGCGCACCCGCCGATCGGGGTACGCCGTCACCTGATCCACCGGGCCTGGCGGACACACCCGTCGGCAGCGGATCCGCCGCACGAGCGGCGCGAAACGTGCCGACGTGACGTCAGCGAGACGTGAGCAGGACGTAAGCGGCTCCTGCGACCGTGATGACACATACAGCAGTTGCGCCCGCCCTGCCTTCCGCATGTGACCGGGGCGGGTGCTCCGTACGACGAAACGAGGAGTCGCCACATGACCGTCCCCCGCCATGATGCCGTCCCCACCGGCCCCTCCCGGAGGTCGGTACTGGCCGCGGCCGGCCTGACGGCCGCGGGCGTCGCGTTCCAAGGGTCCCTGGGCGCCGCGAGCGCCGCGGCGGCGGCAGCGCCCGCGATCTTCTACTCGCCGCACCAGGACGACGAGGCGATCGGGATGGCCGGCTCCATCCTGGAGCACAAGGCCGCGGGACGACCGGTCTACCTGGTGCTCGTGTCCAAGGGCGAGAACGGCGGCATCGCGCAGCACCTCAACGAGACTCCGTGTTTCCTGGGCGACAAGTGCTCGGCCCCTGGCCACCGCCACGATCTGGGGTGGCAGGAGACGTGGCCGACGCCCGAGGTGGTCTCGGCCCGCACGTCCGAGTTCAATCTGTCCGCCAAGGCCATCGGCGTCGACAAGGTCATCAACTTCAAGCTCTCCGACAACGCCTACGGCACCGACAGCGAGTACAACACCTTCGTCCAGGCGATCATGGGCAAGGTGCGGACGCTCGCCCAGCAGTACCCCGGCGCTTCGCACAAGTTCACCGCGGGGTGGCTCGACACGACCGACCCGACGAAGCCCACGAACGCCACGCACAAGGCGTGCAGCGACGCCGCGTACTGGCTGATGAAGAACGGCGAGCTGAAGGACGTCCGCTTCAACCACATCTACACGTACGAGGCGTTCAGCCGCGACCAGCGCAACCGCGGTGCGGACTACGTGCTCAACATCCCGTCCTCGCACATGGCGAAGAAGCGGGCCGCGATCCTCGCGTACAACACCTGGGACCCGAACCGGAACCTCTACACCACCGGGTACCACAGCGTGCCCACCATGCTGGAGGAGGCGTACAACGACCCGAGGGAGTTCGTGTACGCGCTGCCGTCCAACTACAAGCCCGGCCGGGGGAACTGACTCTCCGCCCCGCCGGTTCCCGGGAACCTCGGAGGAGAGCGGGACGCGTCGCTCACCCGTCCGCCTCGGCGAGCGCAACGCGTACCCCGGTGGGCCCGACCCCCGCCGGTCGGCGGGGGTCGTCCTGCCGACCGGCCGCTGTGTCGCCGGGCTCCGGGCGCGGCGGCGTAGCCTCGGTGGATGTCCCGAGTGATTCGTGTGGTGGTCGTGGACGACGAGGCGCTCGTCCGTTCCGGTTTCGAGCTGATCCTGGGCGCCTCCGACGACGTCCGGGTCGTCGCGACCGCGGTGGGCGCGGAAGCGGTCGAGGCGGTGCGCCGTGAGCGCCCGGACGTGTTGCTGCTCGACATCCGGATGCCGGACGTCGACGGACTGACCGTGCTGCGTGCCGTACGGGCGCTGCCCGAGCCGCCCGTGGTGGCCATGCTGACCACGTTCGACACCGACGAGTACGTACTGACAGCGCTGCGCAACGGGGCGGCCGGTTTCCTGCTGAAGGACACCGAGCCGGAACAGCTGGCGCAGTTGGTGCGCACGCTCGCCGCGGGCGGCGTGGTGCTGTCGCCCAAGGCGTCGCACGCGGTGCTGCGGGGGCACCCGGAGGCGGACGAGGGCGTGGCCAGGGTCGGGCGACTCACCGAGCGGGAGCGTCAGGTTCTCGTCCTGGTCGCGGAGGGGCTGTCGAACGGGGAGGTCGGGGCCCGCGTTCACCTGAGCGCGAGCACGGTGAAGGACCACGTCAGCGCGATCCTCGGCAAACTGCGGGTGGGCAGCAGGGTGCAGGCCGCGCTGCTGGCCCAGCGGGCCGGCCTGCTCGTGGACCGGGGGACGCAGCGGTGACCACCGTGCGGTCGCGGGGTGTGGACGCGCTGGTGGTCGCGGTCGCCGCCGTGGACGCCGCGGTGGCGCTGTGGGACGAGGGCGGCGCCTCACCGGTCACGGTCGTCCTGGCCGCCCTGGCCTGTGCCGCGCTCGCCGTACGCCGCCGCTTCCCGCTCGCGGTCTTTCTGCTCGCCCTCCCCGCCACCCTCGCCTCGGACCTCGTGTTCGCCCCGTTCGCCGCGCTGTTCACGCTCGCCGAACGTGCTCGCGACCGTCGTCCGTCGGCGCTGTGCGCGCTGCTGTTCGCGCTCGCCGCCGTCCTGCCCTGGCCGCCGGGTGACGTCTCCCCGGGGGAGCGGACCTGGACCGCCGTCAACTTCTTCTACACCCTGGCCACCGCCGCCTCGCCCGTCCTGCTGGGCCAGCTCGTCCAGGCCCGCCGGGACCTGCGCCGCCGTCTCGCCGAGATCGAGGAGGCCCGCGAGCACGAGCGGCTGCTGCACGCCCAGAGGGTCCTCGCCCGCGAACGCGCCCAACTGGCCCGTGAGATGCACGACGTCGTCTCGCACCAGGTCAGCCTGATCGCCGTGCAGGCAGGCGCGCTCCAGATCGCCGCCAAGGACCCCGGCACCCGGGAGGGCGCCCGCACGATCCGGGCACTGAGCGTGGACACCCTCGACGAACTGCGCCACATGGTCGCTCTGCTGCGTGTCTCCGGCGGTCGTACGACGGAGCTCACCCCACAGCCGACCCTCACCGACCTCGACCGGCTCGTCGCGGCCGGCGGCATCGAGGCCGAGCTGACCGGAGCCCTGCCCGCGGACCTCGGCGCCCCGGCGCAGCGCGCGGTCTACCGCTGCGTCCAGGAGGCTCTCACCAACGTCCGCAAGCACGCACCCGGCGCCACCGCGGCCGTACGCCTGTGGCACGACCCCGACGCCTGCGGCGTGACCGTCACCAACGCGCCCGCCACCCGCCCCGTACTGCCGCTGCCCGGCTCGGGCCACGGCCTGGTGGGACTGCGGGAACGCGCCGAGATGCTGGGCGGCGTCCTGGAGGCCGGACCGGCCATGGACGGGGGATACCGGGTGCGGATGCGGATTCCCCACGACACCCGCCGGTCGGCGGGGAACTGACCGCGGCCCGGCGGATACCGGTCGTCCCGCGGGGACGGAGATCGTGGCGACAGACAGCCCGATCCCGACCTCCTGAGGAGAAGGACTCCATGCGACGCAGGAAGAACCTGGCCCTGGCCCTGGCGATCTCGACCTCGCTGCTGGCCGCCCCCGCGGTCTCCGCCACCGCCGCCACCGCCGCCACCCCGCGGTGCGACACCCGCCCCCTCCAGTCGGCGCTGAACTCACTGCGCGGCGCCGGGGCCTCGGGCATCAGCGTGGCGATCGAGAGTCCACGCTGCGGTGCCTGGAAGGGCGGTGTCGGCCTGGCCGACCTCCGTACCGGCCGCCCGGTCACCGGCGACGAGCACAGCCGGATCGCCAGCGACACCAAGGCATGGGTGGCCACCGTCGTCCTGCAACTCACCGCGGAGGGCCGGATCCGGCTCGACGACAGCGTCGACCACTACCTGCCCGGCCTCGTCCGCTCCAGGCACTACGACGGCCGCCGCATCACCGTACGCCGGCTCCTGCAACACACCAGTGGTTTGCCCGACTACCTGGACGCCCCCTACTGGGAGGACGAAACAGCCCATCGCTGGGAGCACTTCGAGCCCCTGTGGACGGTCCGGCAGGCCCTCGAGCTCCCCCCGCCCACGGACCGGCCCGCGTCCGGCTTCTCGTACTCCAACACCAACTACAACCTGCTGGGCCTGATCGTCACCGAAGTCACCGGTCACAGCGTCGCCACCGAGATCCAGCGGCGGATCACCGGCCCCCTCGGCCTGCGGCACACCTCCTGGCCCGGTGACCGCACCACGCTCCCGTCACCGGACCTGCGGGCCTACGTCGAACGCGGCGGCAGGCTGCGCGACTGGACCGACTGGAACGTCTCCGGCTCCGACGCCTCCGGGGCGCTGGTCTCCACCGCGGCGGACGTGACCGTCTTCTGGACCGCGCTGATGGGTGGCCGGCTGCTGCCCCCGGCCCAACTGGCCGAGATGAAGCGGACCGTGCCCGACGGCGAGGGCGGCCGATACGGCCTGGGCGTCGAGCGCTACGAGCGGAAGGGGCTCGTGACCTGGGGGCACAGCGGCTTCATGGAGACCGGGCACAAGCTTCGCAACGCCGTCACCGGGAACGGCTCGCGGTCGGTGACACTGCTGGTGGGCTCGGAGGAGTTCGACGAGGACAGGGTGGACGCGGCCCTGGGAAGGCTGATCCGGGATCTGCGGTGACCGGTGCCGAAGAACTCCGCCGACGACCTCGGAATTTCTACCGAGGGGCTCGACGCGTTCCCTGTCCGTCTCCCGGCACCACGACTCGAACACAAACGAACGCGCGGCTTCGGTCCGCATCCAACCCGCCACGAGGTCAAGGCGCGTGGCGAGATGCCGAACCCCTCTCGGCGGCCGTCTTCCATCACGGTCGAACAAGTCCTACCGTAAACGCGCATCGATGACACGTACATGTCGCCATCCCTCTTTCGCGAGTCGGAGGAACGTAACGATGCGTCACCCTCACGCCCGCACCATCCGCACCATCCGCCGAAGAGTGGCCGGAGCACTCGCCGCAGGACTTCTGTGCGCGACCGGGCTCGCCGTCCCCGCTGTCGCCGCACCGGCCGGTGCCCCGGCCGCGCCCGCCCCGGACGACGGCCTCGCCCTCACCCCGCCGATGGGCTTCAACAACTGGAACTCCACCCACTGCCGGGCCGACTTCGACGAGGCGATGGTCGAGGGGATCGCCGACCTCTTCGTCGAGAAGGGCCTGAAGGACGCCGGCTACCGGTACGTCAACCTGGACGACTGCTGGGCCCTGCCGTCGCGGGACGCGGACGGCGGGCTGGTGCCCGACCCCGCCCGTTTCCCCCACGGCATCAAGGCCGTCGCCGACTATGTGCACGCCAAGGGCCTCAAGCTCGGCATCTACACGAGCGCGGGCACCAGGACCTGCGACAGCGCGGGCTTCCCCGGCGCGCTCGGGCACGAGTACGGCGACGCCAGGCAGTTCGCCGACTGGGGTGTGGACTACCTCAAGTACGACAACTGCAACAACTCCGGCGTGGACGCCAGAACCCGCTACACGACCATGCGGGACGCGCTCAGGGCGACCGGACGGCCCATCGTCTACAGCATCTGCGAGTGGGGCGAGAACAAACCCTGGGAGTGGGCCTCGGACGTCGGCCAACTGTGGCGCACCACCGGGGACATCAGCGACAGCTGGGGTTCGATGCTGTCGATCCTGAAGCAGAACCTGCCGCTGGCTTCCCACGCCGGTCCCGGTCACTGGAACGACCCGGACATGCTGGAGGTCGGCAACGGCGGTATGACCGACACCGAGTACCGCTCCCACTTCTCCCTGTGGTCGGTCATGGCGGCCCCGCTGCTCATCGGCACCGATCTGCGCAAGGCGTCCCCGGCCACGCTGGACGTCCTGGGCAACGAGGAGGTCATCGCCGTCGACCAGGACCCGCTCGGCAAGCAGGGCACGGTGGTCTCCTCCGAGGGCGGGCGCTGGGTCGTCGCGAAGGAGATGGAGGACGGCAGCCGCGCGGTGGCCCTGTTCAACGAGTCCGGCACCGCCCAGCGCGTCACGACGACGGCCCGCTCGGTCGGACTGCCCGACGCCCCCGCCTACACCCTGCGTGACCTGTGGCTGCACCGGACCCGCAACACCGCCGGAACCATCTCCGCGACCGTCCCGGCGCACGGCACGGTCCTCGTCCGGGTCGCGGCGGACCGGCGCTGGGCCTCGTATCCGCCAGTCGTCGAACTCGGCCTGGACGACGGCCCGTTGGTGGAGGCCGGCACGCCGGCCGCGCTGACGACGACGGTCACCGACCTCGGCCGTACACCCGCTGTACGGGTGTCCGTGTCGCTCACGGCTCCCACCGGCTGGACCGTCGCACCGGCACCGCCGACACGTGCGGCCGCCCTGCGGACCGGCCGCACGCTGCGCACCGACTGGCGGGTGACCGCGCCACGGGGGACGCCCGCGGGGTCGTACGACCTGACGGTGCGGGCCGTCCACCGCTCGCCGTCCGGAGCGCGGGTCGACAGCACCCTGCCGCTGGACGTCCCGGTGGTGGTGGCCCCGCCCTCGGGGACGTCGTACCTCGGTGACCTGCCGTGGATGTCGGCCACGACCGGCTGGGGCCCGGTGGAGCGCGACACCAGCAACGGGGAGAGCGCCGCGGGTGACGGGCACCCGATCACCCTGGGCGGGGCGGTGTACGCCAAGGGGCTGGGCGTGCACGCCGAGAGCTCCGTCGCGTACTACACCGGCACGGCGTGCGAGACGGTCACCGCGGAGGTCGGTGTCGACGACGAGAAGGGGGAGCGGGGGACCGTCGCCTTCGCGATCTGGGCCGACGGCACCGAGGTCGCCTCCAGCGGCACCCTGACGAACGCCGTGCCGGCCCGGCCGCTCACCGCGGACGTCACCGGCGCCCGGGTGGTCCGCCTCGTCGTCACCGACGGCGGCGACGGCATCGACTCGGACCACGCGGACTGGGCGGACGCGAAGCTCACGTGCTGAGCCGGATGCTCGTCGCCGCCGGCCGCTCGACCCGCTGAGACCGCCGGGACCCGGGGTGTACGAGACGGCCGTTCCGCACGTTTCGAGACGTCGAGTCGAGATGTCGGGCGACGCGGCACGAGGAACGGCCGTCACCCATGGGTCCGCCCGTCGACGTGCCCGGAAGCGGGGCGCCGGACCTGTCGTCCCGTTTCCGGATCGAGTTCCACGCGGCTTCCGCGCGGCCGTCGGCGAGTGGCGGTGGCCAGGACGCCGTGTCAGCCGTCCCGGCCCTGCCAGGTGGTGACGCAGGCTTCGTTCCCCTCCGGGTCGGCAAGCACCCAGAAGGCGGGGGCGCGGGTCGCGGACACGAGCCGGCCCCCGGCCGCCAGGGCGGCTTCGATCCGCCGGGGTGCCTCGTCATGCGGAACACTGATGTCGATGTGGATGCGATTGCGCTGCGGACGCGCGCGGTCCATCTGCTGGAACCAGATGGCCGGGCCCTGCCCGACCGGGTCGACGAGAGGGTCCTCCGGTCCCTCGGCGCCCGCCTCGTCGGTGTAGCCCGACACCGCCTTCCAGAACGGTCGGATCCCGGCGATGTCCAGGGCGTCGATCGCGATCTCCAGAAGCTGGACGGACCGTGGTGCCCCCGCTCCGGGTCCGGGCTCCGGCAGAAACCCGGACTCGCCGACGGTGGCGGAGATCCGACGTGCGAGTTCGACGTCCCGGGTGGTGACCGCCGCGTGGTCCGAGGACTGGAGGGTGAAGACGGCCAGGCCGGCGCGGACGTCGACCCGGAGATGGCGGTCGGCGTCGTCGCCGCACACCGCGACGGCGTCCGCCGCCAGGCCGACCGCTCGAGCCAGCGTCCCCACCGGAACCGACGTCTGCAAGGTGCCCAGCACGTAGCGCCACCCGTGGTCCTGGACCGCCTCCGACGCTTCCCGCCGACTCAGTGTCTGCTCCATGACCACATCCTCGCAGCCCCGCCCGCCGGTACTTCCGACAGGACGAAGTCCGAGGCCGCGAGGACGCGCTGCGGTCCGGTGTCCGGCACCAGTCGGGGCATGACCAGGACTCCACGTCCTCGGCGAGCGGTGGGGGAGCGGGGCCGGCCGGGACCGGCGGGTGCCGGGCGAGAAGACGATCACTCTTCGGGAAGGACGCGCCGGACGGACGGAACGGCGCTCGGACGACGAAGACTGACGGGCCGACCCCGCCACGGATCATGTTGATGCATTCAATGCGCTGTTGCAAGTCATTCGCAATAAAGGCATAGGCTGTGCCCTGACGATCACTCACCCGGAAAGGGGACGTGCCTGATGGGCACCTACACGCTTCCCGACCTGCCCTACGACTACGCCGCGCTGGAGCCGGCCATCACCGGGCAGATCCTGGAACTGCACCACGCCAAGCACCACGCCGCCTACGTCAAGGGCGCCAACGACACCCTGGAGCAGCTCGCCGAGGCCCGCGACAAGGACCGGATCACGCCCGCCTCGCTGGTCGGGCTGGAGAAGACCTTCGCCTTCAACCTCTCCGGCCACGTCCTGCACTCGATCTTCTGGCAGAACCTCTCCCCGGACGGCGGCGACCGGCCCGACGGCGCCCTCGCCGACGCCGTCGACGAACACTTCGGCGGCTTCGAGCAGTTCAAGAAGCAGCTCACCGTCGCGACCGCGTCCGTCCAGGGCTCCGGCTGGGGCGTGCTCGCCTGGGAGCCCCTCGGCAAGCGCCTGATCGTCGAGCAGGTCTACGACCACCACGGCAACGTCGGCCAGGGCGCCACCCCGCTGCTCGTCTTCGACGCCTGGGAGCACGCCTATTACCTGCAGTACAAGAACGTCCGCCCCGACTACGTCACCAAGCTGTGGGACCTGGTCGACTGGGAGGACGTCGCCGCCCGCTACACCGCGGCAGCGGGCGCCTGACCGGCGCCACCACCGCGCCATGAGCGGGCCGGGAAGCCTCCGCGCTCCTCGGCCGCTTTCCGGACATGGTCCTGGACGTGTCTCCGGGCGAACCGCGACGGCGGCCCTCGACGCGGTCCCGTGGTCAGCTCGCCCTTCCGGTCCGCAAGGGCGCCAGGGCGCGTATCGGGTGGTGATCGACAGGAGCGGCCCGGCACCCCGCTGCCGACCGGCGGCCGTGCGGCGTCGGTCGGCTGTCGGTCAGGGCCGGGCAGGCCCACGGTGGCGTGGTAGCCGGTGATGACGCCCAGCGACTCCAGATTCCGCACCCGCTCGGTGGTGGCCGACGGGCTGAGGTTGACGCGGCGTCCCAGCTCGCTCAGGGAGATGCGGGCCTCCTGTTGGAGCTGACCGACGAGTACCTGGCAGTGGTGCGGGACACGTGGAGGGCGGAGGAGGGGGCCGCGCCCGCGGTGTGGGTCGGCGGGCACAGCGCGGCGGCGATCCGGCGGACGGTCGGGTTCGGCGGTGCCTGGCATCCGCTGCGGCTGCCGGTGACGCGGATGCGGTCGGTTCTCGCGGACAACGCGTTGCCGGGGTTCGCGCCACGGATCGCGCTGCGGCTGGGCGACGCTCCGGTCCAAGAGGCCGAACGGCCTGCCGGGGTCGGGGACCCGGAGCAGATCGTCGGTGATCTGGAGGAGCTTCGCGGGCTCGGTGCGCAGACGGTGGTGCTCGACCCCTACCATGGGGATCCGGCTCAGACCCGTCGGCCCGAGGCCGCGTGGCGGGCGCTCACCACGGTTGCCGAGCGGTGGAGGATGGTGTCGTGATCGACTCTGCTGACGAGGCGCTGCTGCGGCAGGCCATCGGTATCGCGGCGCGCGCGGTGGAACTGGGCGACGCGCCGTACGGCTCGCTGCTGGCCGGACCCGATGGGGCGGTCCTCGCGGAGGCGCACAACACGGTCCGGCGGGACGACGACATCACGGCCCATCCGGAGTTGAAGCTGGCCCGGTGGGCGGCCCGTGAGCTGGACGCGGACACGGCCGCCCGCACCACCATGTACACCAGTTGCCAGCCGTGCGGCATGTGCGCGGGTGGCATCGTCCGCTCCGGCATCGGCCGGGTCGTGTACGCGCTCTCCACCGAGCAACTCGTGCAACTCAACCCGCCCTCGGGGGACTGGCCGTCCGTGACACAGGACGGCCCGGCCCTCTTCGGTGAGGCACGCACACCCGTCGACGCCTACTACGGGCCGAACCCGTCGGACGGCACTTGACCCGCAGGCCCCCTCGGCGGCCCCTTGCCGACGGGACGGGGTCCCATGACGACGACCATGCGGCCCCGAGAGCGAGGCGCTGCGCGGCGCCGCCGGGAACGCTCGTCGTCGTGTTGGAGGGGAAGGCCCGCATCGGCACCAGCCCCCGTGCCGGCGCGCGTCCTCGACGACCGGCGGCCGGGGGCGCACCCGGCCGCCATGGCCGCCATGACCGCCCCGTGCCGGATTCCCCGGGGCGGCCGCGGCGTGCGCGCGGTGGCCGACCGGACGTCAGACCGTGACGTCCACCAAGACCTTGCCGACCACGTGGTTCTCGACCGCTCGGTGGGCGTCGGCGGTGCGGTCGAGGGGGAAGCGGATCAGCGGCAGGCCGTGCTCCTCGCCCACCGGCAGCGCGCCGTCGCGCACCGCGGCGGCGACGTCCTGGGCGGCCGCGGCGCGCGCCTCCGGACCGGCCAGGTAGAGGATCAGGAACTGGAAGCGTGCGTTGAGCACCATGTTCTGCAATACGTCCAGTTCGACCGGCGTGCCGCCGTCGTTGGCGTAGGTCGAGATCGTGCCGCGCGTGCGCAGTACGGCGAGGTCCAGGGCGAGGTTCGCGCCGAGCGCCACCTCGGCGACGATGTCGACGCCGTCCGGGGCGATCTTGCGGATGTCGGCGGCCGGGTCGCCCTCGCGGTAGTCGATCACGTGGTGGGCTCCGGCCGCGGTGGCCAGCCGGGCCTTCTCCGGGCTGCTGATCGTGCTGATCACGGTGGCGCCGGCCCATCGGGCGAGCTGGATCACCGCGTGTCCGACCGCTCCGGCCCCGCCCGCGGCGAGCACCACCTTCCCGTCGAGTGCCCCGGGCCGCAGCCGACGCGGCCCGTCCTCGGCGACGGTGAGCGCGCGGTGCGCGGTCAGCGCGGGGACACCGAGTGAGGCGCCGACGTCGAAGCCGGCCTCGTCGGGCAGCGGCACGGCCTGTCCGGCGGGCACGACGGTGAACTCGGCGGCGGTGCCGGTGGGCCGCCCGGCGGCGGCCATGAACAGCCAGACGCGCTGACCGACCCGGCTCCGGTCGACACCCTCACCGACGGCGTCGATCGTGCCGGCGCCGTCGAGGTGCGGGGTGACCTCCGAGAAGTGCTTGGGGTGGCCGGCGCCGGAGCGCGCCTGCCAGTCGGTCGGGTTGACCCCGGACACGGCGACCCGTACGCGAACCTCGCCCGGGCCGGGCTCGGGCAGGTCGCGGTCGACGAACCGGAGAACGTCGGGGGCGCCGTTGTCACGGTAGATGATGGCCTTCATGATCCGTCCTTGGTGCCTGATGGAGCGGGGTTCCCCCGCGTGGGCCGGCGTTCGTCGGATGTCTGGCGCGTGCGGCGCGGTCACGAGCCGGGCCGCGCTGTCTCCGGTCGGCCGATGGGGACTTCACCGGAGCGGGACTCGATGCCATCGAGGGTGGAGAGGGCCGAGGCGTCGAGGGTGATCCCGCCGACCGCCATGTTGGCCTCCAGGCGGGCGACATCGGCGGTGCCAGGGATGAGCAGCACGTTCGGGGCGTGGTGCAGCAGCCAGGCCAGGCCGACCTGGGAGGGCGTCACGCCCAGGGACTCGGCCACGGCGTGCACCGACGGTTCGTCGGTCGCCTTGGGCAGGCCCGGGAAGGCCCCGCCGAGCGGGAAGAACGGCACCCAGGCGATGCCCTCGGCCGCGCACAGCCGCAGCATGTCCTCGTCGTCGCGGGAGACGACACTGTACGCGTTCTGCACACAGACGATGCCGGCCGGCAGGGCGCGGCGCAGGCCGGCGAGGGTGACGCTGCTCAGGCCGATCGCGCCGATCTTGCCCTCGTCGCGCAGGGCGGTCATCACCGCGAGCTGGTCGTCGAGGTCGACGACCTGGTCCCCCTCGGGGCGCAGCCCGGGGCCGGTGTCCAGGCGGCGCAGGTTGACGACCGCGAGCCGGTCGACGCCCAGGCTGCGCAGGTTGTCCTCGACGCCGGCGCGCAACTGCTCGGGGCGTTGTGCCAGACGCAGCGGCAGGCGCCCGCCGGGGTCGGGTTCGGCCCCCACCTTCGTGACGACCAGGACGTCGTCCTCGGGGCGCAGTGCCTCGCGGATCACGTCGTTGACGAATCCGAAGCCGTAGAACTCGGCGGTGTCCACGTGGTCGACGCCCAGCTCGACCGCGCGGCGCAGCAGTGCGACGGCCTCTTCACGACGGTCGCGCAGGCGCTCGAGCTGCAAGGCGCCGTAGCCGATCCGGAAAACGGCGCGGTCGGCTAACGAAGCGGTCCGGGTGGTCATGACGCTGTCTCCTCGGTCGGTGTTCGCAAGGCGGCGTACAGCAGTTCGGCCTGGTAGAGCGCCATGACCCGGTGGGCGATCGGGGCGGCGCGCTCCCGGGCGGAGGCCGGCTCGTGGTGCTCGACCTTGACGAGCCAGGCCGTGACGCAGTCGTGCAGCATCGCGCGCATCCGGTCGGTCATGTCGACGACGATGTCGCGGACGGCGGGGTCGGTGGTCGCCTCACCCCAGGTCTGCACGCCGACCCGGGCCTCGGCGGGGTCGATCGCGGCGATCAGGCGGGAGAGCAGTTCGTCGGGGCCGGGTGGGGCGTCGGCCGCGGCGTACTCGCCGAGGACGTCGGCGCGCTTGGCGAGCACCTCGCGGGCGGCGGCCCGGACCAGGTCCGCCTTGTTTCGGTAGTGCGCGTAGATCGAGCCGGTCGAGAGGCCGGACTCGACGGTGATGTCGGCGATCGAGGTCCGCTCCAGACCGTTGCGGCTGAAGCAGCGCACGGCGGCCTCGGCGATCTGGGTGCGCCGGAGTTCCTTGCGCGCGTCGGTGAGTCGAGGCACCGCACCTCCCATAAAAAGAATCATCATTCCCTTTGCGGGAGATGCTAACAGAATCATGATTCTTCTTGCGGTGGGTGCCTCTCGTCGTGACGCCGAACGGGCGCCCGCCCACCGGGACGGTCGACGGCCGGATTCCGGAGTGTTCCGTCTGGCGTCGAGAGGGGCGGTGCGGTCCGGAGAACGAGAATCCGAACGCAAGAAGTCGACTCAAGTTTGCAGAATACGTACTTCATATTGGAAAGATGCGCCCGATCTCTTGTACGGGTGACCGTCGCGCCCTAATGTCCCGGTACGCAGCGGCACGGTCCGTTCCCTCCGCGCCGCCGCGCACCGAGCGGCCCTCGGTGTCCTCCGCTCCGAGAGAAACGAGAACCCGATGGCGCGGTACACCACTCGCGCGGCTGAGGAGCGGGTCCGCAGCCGCGTACGGAGGCCGGCCCGGGCAGCCGCGGCGGTGACCGCCGTGGCCGCCGGACTCGTGCTCGTGCTCGGCGCTCCGGCCCCGGCCGCCTCCGGGCACGGTGGCGGTGGAGACACCCCGCGGGTGACCCGGGCCGCGCTCGATCCCGCCCTCGTCGCGGGGCGCGGAGCCACGGTGGACTTCGCCGAACAGGAGGCGGAGAACGCGTCGACGGACGGCACCGTCATCGGCCCCGACCGCACCGCCTACACCCTGCCCTCCGAGGCCTCCGGCCGCGCGGCGGTACGTCTGGAGCCGGGCCGGTACGTCGAGTTCACCCTGCCGCGCGCCGCCGACGCGCTCACCGTGCGCTACAGCATCCCCGACGCTCCCGAGGGCGGCGGCATCACCGCGCCGCTCGACGTCTCCGTCGACGGCCGGCACCGCGCCACGATGACCCTGACCTCGCGCTACTCGTGGCTGTACAACCAGTACCCGTTCAGCAACGACCCCCGCGGCGACCTGCTGCACCCCGACTGGTGGATCACCGAGTGCGGCTGTGTCCCCGCCGCCACCACCCCCGCACCCGCCATCGACAAGCCGTTCAGGCCCAGCCACTTCTACGACGAGCAGCGGCTCCTGCTCGGCAGGCGGTACACGGCCGGCGACACCGTCCGCCTCACCATGCCCAGGAACAGCACCGCGGCCTGGACCGTGATCGACCTGCTCGACACACAACTCGTCGGCGCGCCGCACGTCGAGAGGCACGCCGTGAACGTGCTCGCCTTCGGGGCCGATCCCACGGGCCGGCGTGACGCGGGCGACGCCTTCGACCGGGCCGTCACCCACGCCAGGAAGCGGCACCTCGAGGTGTACCTTCCGCCGGGCACGTACCAGGTGAACCGGCACATCGTCGTGGACGACGTGACGATCGTCGGCGCCGGCAGCTGGTACACGATCGTCAAGGGCCACCAGGTCACCCTCGACACCCCCGCGTCCGACGGCTCGGTCCACACCGGTGTCGGCTTCTACGGAAAGGACGCGGCGGACGGCGGCAGCCACGACGTCCATCTGTCGGGCTTCGCCGTGGAGGGCGATGTCCGCGAACGCGTCGACACCGACCAGGTCAACGCCATCGGCGGGGCGCTCGGCGACTCGACGATCGACGGCCTGTACCTGCACCACACCAAGGTCGGCATGTGGTTCGACGGCCCGATGGCCGGGCTGCGGGTCACCCGCACCGTGATCGCCGACCAGATCGCCGACGGCGTCAACTTCCATACCGGCGTGACCGGTTCGAGCGTCTCGGACACCTTCGTACGCAACACCGGGGACGACGGTCTGGCCATGTGGTCCGAGAAGTCCGCCGACGCGCGCAACGTCTTCGCCCACAACACCGTCCAGAGCCCGGTCCTCGCCAACGGCATCGCCCTGTACGGCGGCACCGACAACACGGTCACCGGGAACCTCGTCGCCGACCCCGTCCGCGAGGGCAGCGCCATCCAGGTCGGCTCCCGGTTCGGGGCCGAGCCGTTCGGCGGACACCTGCGGATCACGGACAACACCACGGTCCGCTCCGGGCCGTTCGAGCTCAACTGGAAGATCGGCCTCGGAGCCCTCTGGTTCTACGCCCTGGAGCGGGACATCGACGCCGACATCGAGGTCACCGGCGACCACTTCCTCGACAACACCTACAACGCGGTCATGCTCGTCTCCGACTTCCCGGTGAAGGACAAGTACGCGATCCGGGGCGTCCGCTTCAAGGACATCCGCGTGGACGGCACCGGAACCTCCGTGCTCAGCGCCCGCTCCGCGGGTTCGGCGTCCTTCGAGAACGTGGACGCCCGCAACGTCGGCGCGGTCGGGATCGACAACTGCGGATCCTTCAACTTCCCCGCGTCGGGATCCGAGTTCGCGGTGAACGACCTCGGCGGCAACGACGGCGGCGGCACGACCGGTCCCTGGCTGGCGTCCTGGGAGCTGCCGAACACCATCACCTGCGACGACCGGCCGCCGGTGGTCCCGCCACCGGCTCCGGCGCCCTGGTGAGGAGCGCCCGCCCCCTCGGCGTCACACCGCCCTCCCCGGCGTCGCGCCGCCTCCTCGGCCGCGCACCGCCCCGCCGGGGCGCAGGGCCATCGTGCCGGCGAGTGCCGCCGCGCCGACGAGTTCCGCGTTCTCCCCGAGCTGGGCGGGAACGATGTCCAGGGACGCGGCGATCGCGGGCTGGGCGTCGCGCCGCACCGCCGAGGCGACACCCTCCAGGAGCGGACCGCCCGTGGCGCCGAGCTCGCCCCCGATGATGAGCGCGGCCGGATTGAGGAGGTTGCTCAGGACGGACAGGACCCCTCCGAGCATGCGGCCGGCGTCGTTCAGGATGCGCCGGGTGGTGGGGTCGTCCGGTTGTTCCAGCGGTGAGGCTCCTGGACCGAGGCCCGGATGGGTGTGGGCGACCTGGGCCATGACCGAGGAGACGGAGACGACCGCCTCCAGGCAGCCGCGTCTGCCGCACCGGCACAGCTCCGTGTACCCGGGCAGCGGCGTGTGGCCGATCTCCCCGGCGAAACCGAGGGAACCCCGGTAGGGCTCGCCGCCCAGCACCATGCCCGCGCCGATGCCGTGGGAGACCTTCACGTACAGGAAGTCCGTGTACCCCTGGCCGGCGCCCCGCCGCAGTTCCCCGTACGCGCCCAGGACGGCGTCGTTCTCGACGTGGACCCGCAGGCCCAGCCGGTGCTCCAGTTCCCGCCGTGGATCGAGGCCGACCCAGCTCGAGAGGATCGTGGGGGAGCGGACCAGACCCGAGGCGGAGTCCAACGGGCCGGGGATGCCGACGACGACGGTGGAGAGGGCGTCGACGTCGTGGTCACGGCGGAGCGCTCCGAGCATGTCCGCGGCGGCGTCCATGGCGTCGGCCGCCCCATGGTCGACGTCCAGGTCGGCGCGTCGCTGGGCGATCATGTGGCCGGAGCCGTCGACGACGGCGGCCTTGACGTGGGTGTGCCCGAAGTCGAGCGCGGCGGAGTTGGTGCGGCGGGGGACGCAGCGCAGGACGCCGGCGGGGCGCCCGCTCCCGCTGCCCGGCCCCTTGACCGCCGGATCGCCCTCCGTCACGCGCCCCTCGGCTATGAGCCGGGTGACGGCGTGGTTGACCGTGCTGCGGGACAGGCCGGTGGCCTCGACGAGGCGCGCGCGGGTGAGTGCCCCGCCTCCCTGCATGACGCGGAAGATCTCTTCCCGGGTCCTGTTGCGGGGTGAGGAACGATCGGAGGTCACATCCATGCGGCCCGAGGGTAGCGGCCGCCCGTCATTGTGCCAATCATTGGCGAATTCATCGTGCCGAGTCGTCGCGAGACCCGGGAAACGCGGGCGGTTTTCAGTTATTGACGGAGCAAAAGGTGCTTCATACGCTCCTCTTGCGTCCGGCTCTTGTCGGGCTCGGACAGAGAGGACGCCGCCGATGACCTTCCTTCCGCGACACTCCCGGACCAGACCGGTGATCGTGGCCGCCGGGGCGGTGGTCCTGGCGGCGGCCCTGATGTTCGACGGGTGGATCCCCGCACGGGCGGAGCCCACCGGCCCCCGCTCCTCCACCCTGGAGCAGACCCACGCCGCCCTGTCCCGCCAGGCGGCCGAACAGGGCATGGTCCTCATGGAGAACCACGACCGGGCACTGCCCGTCGCCCCGTCCGGCACCATCGCCCTCTACGGTGTCGGCGCCTACCGGACCGTCAAGGGAGGCACCGGATCCGGCGACGTGAACAACCGGTACACCGTCACCGTCCGCCAGGGCCTGGAGAACGCCGGTCACAAGGTCACCACCGGCGACGCCTACTGGTCGGCCATGACCCGCGCCTACGACACCGAGTACGGCGGCGTCGCCTCCTCCCTCCTCGCCCCGGCGATCGACTACGCCTCCGTGGAACAGCCGTTGACGGCGGACACCGTGAAGCCGACCGCCAGGACCGGCACCGCCGTCTACGTCATCGCCCGCAACTCCGGCGAGGGCTTCGACCGTTCCCCGGGCAAGGGCGACTACCTCCTCGGCGACACCGAGCGGGCCAACCTCGAACTGCTGGGCCGCGCCTACCGGCACGTCGTCGTGGTCATCAACTCCGGCGGCATCATCGACACCGGCTTCTACCGGCAGATCAACGCCGCCGAGAAGGACCCCGACGGCGGCCGGGCCCTGGACGCGATGCTGCTGATGAGCCAGGCCGGACAGGAGAGCGGGAACGCGCTGGCCGACATCCTGGACGGGACCACCACCCCCTCCGGGAAACTCACCGACACCTGGGCGGCCGGCTACTCGGCCTACCCCGCCTCGGCGACCTTCGCCGGCAACGACGGCAACTCCACGACGGAGACCTACGACGAGGGCGTCTACGTCGGTTACCGCTACTTCGACTCCTTCTACCGCTCGATCGACGCGGCCGACCCCGCCTCCGTCGTCGACTACCCCTTCGGCTACGGCGGTTCCTACACCGGCTTCGGCATCCGGGTCCGGAAGGTGACCGCGAACGCCGAGCGGGTCACGGTCACCGCCGAGGTCACCAACACCGGGCACCGCTACAGCGGCAGGGAGACCGTGCAGGTCTACGTCTCCGCCCCGCAGACCGGCGCCGACAAGCCCTACCAGCAGCTGGCCGGGTACGCGAAGACGGACGACCTGGCCCCCGGCGCCGCGCAGACGGTGACCATCGGCTTCGACACCTCCTCGCAGGCCTCCTACAGCGCATCGCGCGCCGCGTGGATCCTCGACGCCGGTGACTACCTGATCCGCGTCGGCAGTTCCTCCCGCGACACCCACGTCGCCGCGAAGCTGAACCTGGCCGAGGCCGTGGTGACCGAGCGGGTCCACAACGAACTGGACGACCAGAGGCCGTCGTCCGAACTCACCAGCACACCGGCGGACTTCTACACCTACCCCGGCGAGGGGAAGGAGATCGCCGCCGCCCGCGGGATCACCCTCGACCCCCGCTCCTTCCGCACCCGGGACGCGGCCTCCGCCCTCGAGCAGGACGTCACGGTCGACGCCCGCTCCCCGTACCACGCCCTCGACGGCTCGACGATCTCCTCCACCACCGTCCACCTCGACCCCGACGAGAAGGACTGGGAGGGAACCGGCGCCCCCTACGCGCCCAGGACCGGAGAGAACGTCCGCCACGTCCACACCGACCCCGGCAGCACGCTCTACGACGTCGCCAAGGGCAGGACCTCGATCGAGCGGTTCGTCGCCGGGCTCTCCGTGCGGCAACTGGCCGACGTGGTGGAGGGCTCCGGGGTTCCGGGCACCGCCGCGTCGACCGTGGGAGCGGCCGGATACACCACCGGCGCCCACGAGGACCTCGGCATCCCGAGCATGACCTTGTCCGACGGCCCCGCCGGACTGCGCCTCGGCCGACAGCCGTCCACCACCCCCGCCGCCCGTCGGTACGCCACCGCCTGGCCCATCGGCACCCTCCTCGCCCAGACCTGGGACCGCGACCTCGTCACCCGGGTCGGCACGGCCGTCGGCAAGGAGATGAACGCCTTCGGCGTCTCCCTGTGGCTGGCGCCGGGCATGAACATCCACCGCGACCCGCTCAACGGACGCAACTTCGAGTACTACTCGGAGGACCCCCTCGTCTCCGGGCTCACCGCGGCCGCCACCACCCTGGGCGTCCAGAGCAACCCCGGCGTCGGCGTGACCGTCAAGCACCTCGCCGGCAACAACCAGGAGACCTCCCGCACCTCCGGCAACGTCGTCGTGAGCGAGCGGGCGCTGCGCGAGATCGAGCTCAAGGGCTTCGAGATCGTGGTCAGGGCCGCCCAGCCGATGGCCGTCATGAGCTCGTACAACAAGGTCAACGGCACCTACGCCTCCGGCAACTACGACCTGCTCACCGACGTGCTGCGCGGCGAGTGGGGGTTCGAGGGAACCGTGATGACCGACTGGGGCGGCGCCCACGGCGCGACCGCCACCATGTACTCCGGCAACGACCTCGTCGAGCCCGGCGGCAGACCCTCCGACATCGTCGACGCGACCGTCAGGGCCGATCCCACGATCGACGTCGACGGCCTGCCCGCCCGCACGAAGACCGTCAGGAGCACCGGCTCCGTCCGCTACGCCTTCCAGCTGGGCGGACTGAACCTGGCGGCCGGCGGCTCCACCACCGTCTCCACCACCGTGGACTCCTCGACCGACCTGACGAGGACCCCGCTGTCCGGGACCGTCACCATCGACGCGTTCAACAACCAGACCTACACCGCCCGGCCCAGGTACACCTCGGTCGACGAGGCCTACCGGGCCGTCCGGGAGCTGCTCGCCTCCTCCGCGCTGACCGCCGCCCGGAAGGCGGGGATCACGGTCTCGGACGTGCGGCACGTCACCGCCGGGGACACCACGAGCCCCGTCTCCTCCTACACCGTCACCCTGACCGGCGACCATCCCGCCGCCGACGCCTACACGATGCGTCTGGGCGACCTGCAGCGCAGCGCGATCCGGATCCTCACCACGGCGTCCCGGACCACCTCGTTCCAGCGGCTCGCCCGGTCCCGGAAGGTGAGGGGTGTCGCGGTGGGCCCCTACACGGAGCAGTTCAAGGACCTCGACCCGATCGTCACCTCCGTCAAGAGCCGGGTCGACCGGCCCCGCCGGGAACGCTGACCGGACCGGGGCGCGGAGGATCCGGACCGTGGCCCCCGCCCCGGGCGGGAGCCACGTCCGGGGCGGCTATCCTTGCTCACCGGCCGGGCCGACCGCCGCAGCCAGGGGACCGGGCCCGCCCCGGTACCGCGAACGCCGGGCGATCTTGGAATGGACGCGTCCGCTCCATTGCTGCACTCCCTGGGGCCCACTCTCCTCCCGGGGCGCTCCGGGGCATGACGCCCGGTGCGACGGGACGAGGAACCACGGGCGGTTCCGCACCGCCCCGCTCCCTGGTCCCCGGCCCGTCGTCTTCGAAAGGTTCTCCTGCACCATGCCCTTGGCTCTGCTGGCCCTGGCTGTCGTCGCGTTCGGCATCGGCACGACCGAGTTCGCCACGATGGGGCTGCTGCCCCAGATCGCCGACGGGATCGGCGTGTCCGTACCCCAAGCCGGCAACGTCGTGTCGGCCTACGCGCTCGGTGTCGTCGTCGGCGCGCCGCTGCTGACGGGCATATGCGCGCGTGTCCCGCACAAGCGGCTGCTGCTGCTCCTGACCGGGCTGTTCGTGATCGGCAACACGGCGTCCGCGGTCGCTCCCGGCTTCGGCACGCTCTTCGCCGCCCGCTTCCTGGCGGGCCTGCCGCACGGCGCGCTGTTCGGCGTGGGCGCCGTCGTCGCCTCACGACTGGTGGCCCCGGACCGGGCGGCACGCGCCGTCTCGAAGATGTTCCTCGGTCTCACCATCGCCAACATCGTCGGGGTTCCGGCCGCCACGGCCCTGGGACAGCAGCTGGGCTGGCGGTCCGCCTACGGCGCGGTCGCCGTCATCGGCCTCGTCGCGCTGGCCGCGCTGGCCGCCTTCGTCCCGAACCAGCCGCGGGGGGAGCAGTCCGGTGTCCGGCACGAGCTGCGCGCCATGGGCAACAAGCAGGTCGTCATCGGCCTGGCCACGGCCGTCGTGGGCTTCGGCGGCTTCTTCGCCGTCTACAGCTACCTCGTGCCCATGCTCACGCACCTGACCGGAGTCTCCGACTCGTCGGTCACCTGGGTCCTCGCCCTCTACGGCGTCGGCATGACCCTCGGCACCCTGGTCGCCGGACCGCTCACGGACCGCGCGCTGCGCCCGACGATGTACTGGGGGCTCGTCCTGCTCGCCGCGGCGCTGGTCACGTTCTACTACGCGGTCCACAGCACCGTGCCCGCCCTGGTGATGATCACCTTCATCGGTGCGATGGGCTCCCTCATCACCACTCCGATCCAGATGCTGCTCATGGCCAAGGCGAAGGACGCCCCGACGATGGCGGCGGCCTCCAACCACTCGGCCTTCAACCTGGCCAACGCCGGTGGTGCCTGGCTGGGCGGCCTGGTCATCTCGGCGGGCTGGGGCTGGGCCTCGCCCAACCTGGTCGGCGCGGCCCTCGCCCTGGCCGGTCTGGGCCTCGCCTTCACGGGTGGTGTCATGGACCGGGGCCGGCGGCCCTCCGAGGTGATCACGCAGGCCTCGCCGGTGACCGGGCAGGAGACGCCGGTCCGTACCGCGGACTGACCGGCCCGGTCCGGTTCCGACCGGCCCGCCGGACGCGGCGCGTTCCGCCGCCGCGTCCGGCGGGCCGACGGCTACTCGGGCCTGCCGGCACCCTCCACGGCCGGGCCGGCGGACTGCGCCGGCCCGGCACGGTCCGCCGCACCGGTGTCACCCGTGACGGCGGCGGCACGGTGGGCCGGAGAGGTCATCCCGCACGGCGCGCACCCGGACGCCTGCTCCGGACGCAGCGGCACGCCGTTGTCGCGCAGTACGTCGCGGAGGTCGAGGATGAGCGGGAACACCTCGTGGTTGTGGTCCTCGCCCTGCTCGTCCCAGGCGCGCTGTTCGGCCTCGACCGCCATCCGGTCCTGGGCGAAGACCCGCTCGGTGAACCGGCGGATGAGCGGCCAGGCGAGATGGAGCGCCCCGGGGACCGACGGCTTCGCGATCGTGAGCAGGCCGTAGGCGTGGTTGATCCGCTGCTCGGCGTCCTCCGGCACGTAGGCGGCCCAGAGCGAGAACACCGGGAGCTCGCCGCCCTCGGGGACGTCCCTGAGGGTCTGGTACGGGTACTCGGTGCGGATCGTGATGACGTCGGGCCGGTCCTGGCCCCCGAACCCCTCCGCGGACAGCAGACCCGCGCCCCGGTCCTTGCGGCCCCCGGCGGGGACGAAGAGGTACCGGGCCTCGACGTGCCGCGGCCCGGTGTCGTACCCGAGCAGTTCCGGCCGGATCCGGCCGAGCACGCTCCGGTGCAGGAACTGGTGGTTCATGTCGAGCAGGTTCTCGTGCATGAACGAGTAGTGGCAGCGCACGGTGCGGGAGAACGTCATGGTGCGGTGACCGGCGGAGTGGTACTCGGGCAGGAAGGGGAACGGCGCCTCCTCGGCCAGCGCCGGGTCACCGGGGAACACGAACACCAGGCCGTATGCCTCCCGGACCGGATACGAGCGCACCCCGCGCGGCGGCCGCTCGCAGCCCTTGGGCAGGTACGGGATCTGCGAGACGCGCCCGTCGCCCCGGTAGGCCCACGCGTGGTAGCAGCAGCGCAGGACGTCACCCTCGACCACGCCCATGCTCAGCGGTACCTGACGGTGTGCGCAGCGGTCCTCCAGCGCGTGGACGACACCGCCGCGTCCCCGGTACAGCACGATCCGCTCACCGGCGAAGACGGTCGCGAACGTCCGGTTGCGCCGCACCTTCCGGGAGGTCGCCACCGGATACCAGTGGTCGGGGGAGATGCCGACCCGGCGGAGGTCGGTGACCGGGCCGGGCCGGGCCGCCGGACGGCTGTCCGAGTGGCGCGGCACCGAAGCCTCCGGGCGGGAAGCGGAATGCCGGTCCGGTCCGGGGCGGTCGTGCCGGGCCTCGCTCATGTGCGGTGCTCCCTTGCACTCGGGGCGCGAGACCGCGTCGTGCGGCAGCGGGGAGAGCGCGCGGCGGGGGCACGGTCCGCGCACCGCCGCGTCGCCACCCCGTCCAGGGAACTCACCCCGCGGCAGTAGGCGGTTCAGCCCCGCAGCGGCGGGGCTCCACCTTCCCACCGTCGCCGCGGGCGCGACGGCCGTCAACCGCGGAGGTGCGTTGGTGTTACGCGGTCGGGGCCGCCCGCCTCTCCCCGGGCCCCAGGAGTCCCCTCGGGCCCTACGAGGCCGTGACCCCGGTCTTCGCGAACTCGGTGACGAAGGCGTTGCAGAACTCGGGAAGATCGTCCGGCTTGCGGCTCGTGATCAGCACGTTGGGGCCCGCGTCGCAGATCCGCACCGGCTCGTCGACGTGGGTGCCGCCGGCGTTCCGGATGTCGGTGCGCAGACTCGGCCAGGACGTCAGGGTGCGCCCGCGCAGCACATCCGCTTCGACCAGGGTCCAGGGCGCGTGGCAGATGGCCGCGACCGGGAGTCCCTGCTCGAAGAACTCCTTCACGAACGCCACGGCGGCGTCGTTCATCCGCAGGCTGTCGGGGTTGGCGACTCCGCCGGGCAGCACCAGGGCACCGAAGTCCCGTGCCGTCACGTCACCGACGACCGCGTCGACGGGGAAGGCGTCCGCCTTGTCCAGGTGGTCGAAGGCCTGGATCCGGCCCGGCTCGGTGGAGACCAGGACAGGGATGTCCCCGGTCTCGGTCACGGCCTCCCAAGGGGCGGTCAGTTCGACTTGCTCGACGCCTTCGGGCGCCACCAGGAATGCGATGCGCATGACGGTCGCTCTCCTCTCGGTCGGGACGGAGGGCTCCGCGCGAGCCGACGTGCGTCCCACGGCCTTCGCGATGCGGGCCGCGGCCTCTCGCGTCGGCACCGTCACGTACCGACCCGCCCGGAGCGTCGTCAGCACGCGTATCCGGAACAACCGGGGTCAAACACCCCCTCCGGATGTCCGGGAGGTCCCCGGCCCGGCGGGGACGCGCAACGCGAGCAGGGCGATGTCGTCCCTGGGGTCGGGACCGGCGATCCGGTCCGTGATCTCGCCCAGCAGGGCGTCCAGGGGACGGCCGGCGTGAGTGGCCAGCATGCGGCCGGTCGCGTCGATGGCCAGGTCCACGTCCCCGCCGGGACGCTCGACCAGCCCGTCGGTGTAGAGCAGGAGCAGGCTGCCGGGCGGCAGGAGCAGCCGGTGTTCGCTCCGGGGCAGGGTGTTCAGGCCCGGGAAGAGCATGCTGTCGTGCCGGTCCAGCCGGTCGACGGCACCGTCGGGCCGTACGACGAGCGGGGGCGGGTGTCCGGCGTTGGTCCAGGTCAGTTCCCAGCTGCCCTCCTCGGCCCGGCGGCAGGGGCGCAGGTGGGCGTGGACGAGGGTGCCGCTGGCGTCGAGGCCCAGGGCGGTGTTGGCGTGTTCCAGCGCGCCGACCGCCCGTGCGGGTCCGGCGCCCGCGTGGTCGAGATCGGCCTGGCGGAGCATGCTGCGCACCTGCCCCATCAAGGTGGCCGCCCGCATGTCGTGGCCCGTGATGTCGCCGACGGACAGGGCCAGCACGGCCGGGGCGGTGGAGTCCTCCCAGCCCTGGGCCGCGGTGGGCAGGGGATAGGCGTCGTACCAGTCACCGCCGACCAGGTCCGTGCGCGCGGCCGCCCGGTACAGCACGGCCAGGTCCAGAGGCGCCACCGAGGGCACGTCGGTGAGCAGGGCCTCCTGCATCTCGCGGGCCGCGTTCACGCGGTTGTCCACGAACAGCGCCCGTTCCACCGCCCGCGCGGTGTACCCGGCCAGCGAGGCGAGCACCGCCTGCTCCACGATGTCGATCTCGTGCGGATGGTCCCAGCCCAGCACCAGCGCGCCGAGCGGGAGGACCGTTCCCGGCAGCGGCACGCACACCGCGGTCCGCAGTCCCAGGGCCGTGAACGTCTCGGCCACCTCGGGCGCGTAGTCGCGCTCGAGTCGCGCCGTGTCCGTGACGGTGATCGTCCGGTTCTCCCTGACCGCCCGCGCGGTCGGCCAGGCGGCGTCGAGCGCGTAGGTCTCGTGGGTGCGCCCCATCGGCGTGTCGCCCATCACGTCGACCATGCGCCGCAGCCGCCGCGCGGTGCCCCCCTCCACCAGCACCAGCCCCACGTACGCGGGCTTGAGGTCGCTGCCGGCCAAGTCCCGCACCTGCTCCCGGACGTCCGCCAGGCCGGTGGTGTCGGCCAGCGCGTCCGCCGCCCGCAGCAGCAGCTGGGAACGCTCCAGCGCGGCGCGGTGCCGTCCGGTCGCGTCGTCCGCCTCGGCCCGTGCCCGTGCCTCGTCGGCGCGGGCCTGCTCGCGGTGGCGCGAGACGATCCGCAGCCGCAGCTCCGCGCTGCACGCCGCCGCCAGGTCCTGGAGCACGTCCAGCTCGCGGGCGGTCCACTCCCGCGGACGGGTGTCGATCGCGCACAGCGACCCCAGCACGTGCCCGGCCCCGTCGTCCAGTGGCATCCCCGCGTAGCCGATCACGCCGAGGTCGGGGATGGCCGGGCTCGCGGAGGTCAGCGGGTTCCGGCGGGCGTCGGGCAGGACGAGCGGCCGGCCGCTGGTCACGACGTGCCGGCACAGCGAGTGCGTCAACGGTGTCCGGCGGGCGTCCGCCCATGGTTCGGCGAGTCCCACCATGCCGGGGAAGACCTGACGCGAGGACTCCACCAGGCACACCAGCGCCATGGGCACGTCGAGCACGTCGGCCACGAGCCGGGCGAACCGGTCCATCCCCGGATCCGCCGCGGCCGACAGCCCCGTCTCGCGCAAAGCCGCCAGCCGCCCCCCGGGCACGGCCTCGGACGGCTCTCCCACCCTTGCCACAGTTCGCTCCCGAAACCCTCTCGCAGACGGCAGAACGATCGCCGGACGGTGACGAGGGACCTCCTACCCCCGATGCGCCCCCTTCCCACGGCCGGAAAGGGAACAACCACCGCCGGGACCTTCCAGTATCGCCGCAGCCCCTGAGCGCGCGGCCGACTCCACGGCGACGGACAGCGGCCCCGCCCCGTCACGCCTCGTGAGCAGGTGATTCCCTCGCGTCACGTTGTATGGATATTGGTTTATCGTCCGTAAATGGGGGGATTTGAAAAGCAGTGCTTCGGATAAAAGGCACGTCCGTGGGAGCGTTCGCTCCAAGGCACGGGTGTGTCCCGAATCGTGTGCGCCCCCATGGTGTTTCTGTCCAGTCAGCAACCCCCTGAGGGAGCTGTCAGCACATGTCCTGCACCACAACCACGCAACGCCGTCGGTACGACGACGCCCCTGACACCGACGCGGCCTTCTCGCACCTCGCGGGGCTTCCCGACGGGCCCGAGAGGCAGGCCCTGCGCGACGAGATCGTGGAGGCCTGGATGCCGATGGCGGAGCGCATCGCCGGCAAGTACCGCGGCAGGGGCGAGTCCGTCGAGGACCTGGTCCAGGTCGCCGCGCTGGGCCTGGTGAAGTCCGTCGACCGGTACGACCCCGGTCGGGGCAACGCCTTCGAGAGCTACGCGGTCCCGACCATCGTCGGTGAGATCAAGCGTCACTTCCGCGACCACATGTGGGCCGTGCACGTGCCGCGCCGCGTCCAGGAAGCGCGCAACAGGGTCCGCGGCGCCGTGAAGGACCTGACACCGGTGAACTCGGACCGGCCCCCGGGCATCGCCGAGATAGCCGAGTACGCGCAGCTGAGCGAGGACGACGTACGCGTGGGGCTGGAAGCCCTGGACAGTTTCGCGACCTTGTCGCTGGACGCCCGGATCACCGAAGGAGACGACGGGTACTCCCTGGCGGACGCACTGGGGGAACCCGATGCCGGGTTCGACCTCGTCGTGGACCGTGAGGCACTCAAGCCCGCCCTGCGCAGACTGCCCGAGCGCGAGCAGACGATCCTCTACCTGCGGTTCTTCCGCGACATGACGCAGAGCGGCATCGCGGAGCGGCTGGGAGTCTCCCAGATGCACGTCTCGCGCCTGCTCAGCAGTTGCTGCGCCGCCCTGCGCGAGGAGGTGCTGGCGGAGTCCGGGAACGGAGACGCCCCTCCGCCCGCCGCGGGCAGGTGAACGTCCGGCCGATCGGGCTACCCATGAAGCCATGAGCGATCACCGCGGAAATCCGGAAGAGGCCCGGCAGCGTCCTGACAGAGTCCCGGACGCCACCGTGGAAGCCCTGGGCGCGTTGTCGAAGGCCTTGGAGACGACCGAACGGGCTCGGGGGCGTCTGTACGACTTCCACCAGCTGACGGGCGGTGCCGACTTCGAACTGGACCGTGCCGTGAGGCTGTTGCGCGAGGCCGGTCACGCCGCGTCCGCCGACCGGGTCGAGCGGGAGATCCTGGGGCGCAATGTCATTCCCGGCCATTGGACGTTCCAGATCGTCGAGGCGTACAACGCCACCTACTACGAGGCGTTCAAGAGGGTCGAGGCCGAGATCCGCGAGGAACTCGCCGACGGCGCCGACCACCTCTTCGAAGCCCGGCTCAAGGAGGAGCGCCGTACCCATGGGCACCCGGACCACCGGGCCACGCCGGACGAGGCACCCGGGACCTGAACGGGGTAGCCGCGGGAACCGGCCCTGTCCCGTGCCGCCCGTCCGGCACGGACTGCCGGCCTCGGTGTCGCCTTCTCGCGCGACGCGACGGGCGCGGCCCGTCGCGCAGCGGCCCGCGCCCGTCCCGCGGCCTCTCAGCCGACCAGTTCCTGTGCCCTGGCCTTCGCCGGTCCGGCGGTGGTCTCGTCCTCGTCGGAGAAGAGGGCGTCCAGGCACTGCTCGGCCGCCAGGGCCGGATCGTCCTCGCGCTGTCGACCGGGCCTGACGCCGTCCGGGCCGGCCCGGTGTGCGAAGGCGGTCTCGGCCGGTCCCGGCGTCAGCGCGGTGACGGAGACGCCGGTTCCCCTCAGTTCGGCCCGCAGTGCCCGGGCGAAGGACCGCAGGAACGACCTGGACGCGTCGTGCACCGCCTGGAACCGGCCGGGGGCCGCCGGTGCGGGCGGGGAGGTCATCAAGACCCTTCCCTCACCCTCGTAGACCATGTCGCACAGGAACCGGTTGGCGAGGTGCACCGTCGCGCGGACGTTCAGGTCGACGATCTCCAGCTCGTCCAGGAGGTCCGTCTCCAGGAAGGCGCCGCCGTGCCCGCTCCCGGTGTTGAGGGCCGCCACGGCGACCGGACGGCTCGTGACCCTGGTGGCGGTGTAGAAGCGCTCGGCTTCCTCGAAACGCCTGAGGTCGGCCGCGGCCGTCTCCACCTGGGCGCCTTCCGCCCGGATCCGGGCCGCCGCTCCGTGGAGCCGGTCGTGGTCCTCGGCGGTGACGATCAGGTCGAAGCCCCGTGCGGCGAGCTGCCGGGCGAGTTCGAAGCCGATGCCGCTGGAGCCGCCGGTGACGACGGCCAAAGGTCTGTTGGGGGTCATGCCGTGGTGAGTACCCCTGGGGCCCAGGCCATGCAAGAAACGGAACATCTTCTTCCGGTGCCGGCCGCCGCCCGGGGCGGTGCCCCGAGTTCCCTCCGTGGCCGCTCGACCGGCCGCGCGAATGCCGCATAGGGAGCGAACGGACGGGAACTCGCCGTGGATGCGCGGAAGCCGTCCCGCGGTGAAGGTCCCGGCAAGGAGGCCCTGATGTTGTCCCGCAGTCTCGACCACGGTGTCCTGGTCGTCACGGTCCACGAGGACCTCGGCGCGGGGCCCCGCGCCGAGGTCACCGCGCAGATCCGTGACCTCGTGCACGCGCACGAGCCGGCACCGGTCGTCGTGGTCATCGACGAGGCCGCGGCCACTCCAGGGGTGGTCGGCGCTCTCGTGGACGCCTACGGCGAGTGCGGAGACCTCGATGTCCTCACGTCGGTGGCCACCCACAGCGCGTTCGCGCGGAGGCTGTTCGAGGCCGCTGCCGCCGTCAACGGCTCCAGGCTCGTCGTCCACTCCCGCATCGACGTCGCCGTCACCACCGCGTACACCGTCACGGCGTGACGGACTCGTGGGCGCCGCTCCCGACGTCGTGCGCCATGGCGAGGGAGCGGGCGGTCCCCGGGGTGTCGGCGCCGTCGTGGTCCCGTGGCCCCGCGCCCTTCCTCGGTGCGGCGGGCTCCCGCCGCGCACGCGGGAAGCGACCGCGCGAACGGTACGTACGGACGCGTGCCCGGCCGGGCGGTGATCCCGCCCGGCCTCGGGTCTCGGGTCGCCCTCGGGTCACCAGGTCGTCGGCCAGGCTCCCACGGCCCGCCGGTAGGCCACGTGTCCGCCCAGCGCGCCGCTGACGCCGACCGCCGCCAGCCCGCCCAGCGACCACAGCCTTGCCCGTGCCGGGTGGTGGCGGAGCCGTGCCGTGAGGGACGCGGCGTGGAACGCCACCGCGGCCACGTTCGTGACGGCGTGCATCAGTCCGACGCGGGCCTGCTCGGGCGGCAGGTCCGCCCAGTCGACCCATCCGGTGACCGCCGCCGGGGCGACCCCGGCCAGCCCGACGGCTGTCAGGGTCGTCGCGGCGCGCTGCCCCGCCGGCATGACGTCCATGACGGCGGCCGACAGCCAGCAGCCGATCGGGACCTGCACCAGGACGGGGTGCACGGGATGGCCCAGCGACCTGCCGCGCAGCAGATCGCGGGCCCCGCCCAGCGGCAGCGAGCGGATTCCCCGCTGTAGCGTCCGGATCACGGGGTCCGCCGCACCCGACCGCTCGACGCGGGCCAGGCCGGCCAGCCATCGAGCCGAGACGCCACCCGATGTCCGAACCGTCCGTTCCTCTGTGGAAACGCCGGAATCGTATTCGTTCATGTCCAACGACTACCCGGCACGACGGGGCTCTCCCATCGGCCGTGGGTGTGGCACGGTCCTCGCCCGCGGCGCGGGGCTCGGTGGACGAGGAGTGGATCGTGCGCGCGCCGCGCACGCCGAGGGCGCGCCGCACCGGCGGCGCGCCCTCGGCTCGACGGGCCCGCGGCCCGGTCCGTTCAGCAGTAGAGGTTGGCTCCCGGTGTGACGCCGAGGATCGACGCGAAGCGCTGGTAGGCGTCGACGCGGCTCTGCACCTGTGCCGGGTTCCTGCCGTCGCACTCCAGCGAGCCGTTGATGCTGCGGATGGTCTGGCCGAATCCGGCGCTGTTGACCATCGCGTTGTGGGGGGTCATGGTGCCGGGGCCCGACTGGGTGTTCCAGTACCAGAGGCCGGTCTTCCAGGCGACGGCGGCGTCGGTCTGGACGAGGTTGGGGTTGCCCAGCAGGTCGATGCCGAGCGCGTCACCGGCGGCCTTGTAGTTGAAGTTCCAGCTGAGCTGGATCGGCCCGCGCCCGTAGTACGCCGACTGGCCGGCCGGGCAGCCGTAGGGCTGGCTCCAGTCGCAGTAGTGCGAGTAGTTGGCGGTGTTCTGTTCCACCACGTAGACCAGGCCGCCCGTCTCGTGGTTGACGTTGGCGAGGAACGCCGCCGCCTCCTGCTTCTTGACGGTGTCGCTGCCGGTCTTGGCGAAACCGGGGAACGAACTCAGAGCGGCCTTGAGGCCGTTGTAGGTGTAGAAGGAATTCCGGTTCGGGAACATCTGGTTGAACTGGGCCTCGCTCACGACGAAGCCGTCGGAGGGGTTGGTCGAGCCGCCGTCGCAGGCGTACGGGTCCCAGAACCAGGTGCTGATGGTGGGGTCGTACCCCGGGTTGTCGTGCTCTGCTATGTAGGCCTTGCCGTCCGTGTACCGGACGATGTTGCCGGTGACGTAGGACTTGCCGGCCACCCAGTTCGGATAGCTCGAACAGGAGGCGGCGGAGGCGTCCGTCGCCGGCAGCAGTACCGGAGCGGTGCTTCCGATCAGCAGCGCGGCCAAGACGGAAGACATGCGGCGTTGTGACACGGGATCAGTCCTTCGCGGAGCGAGGTCGCGGCGGGGGCGGGGCGAAGCCTTGAGCGCGCCGACAGAGGGCCGGCGTCGCGGTCCGGGGCGACCGTGGTGGGGGGTGTGGGGCCATACTCAACCGCTTTGGTCTGTACCAGTCAAGGTGTAGACCAATCGAGGTCGGCGCCATTGGCGGAAAAGCGCCGTGCGCCGAAGCGGGGCCAACCGCCCCGAGTGCCTGGTCGGTTGGCCCGTGAGGCGGATGTGCCCCCGGGCGGGCGGCGGTTCTCGACCGGGAGAATTGCTCGATCGGGCCTGTGGTCACCCTCGCCCCGGGGCCCGTCCGGCCGTCCGGCGCCGTGCCGGTGAAGGTGCCTTCGTTCCTGCGGCTCCGGGAGGCGTGGCCCCGTGCGCGGACGGCGCGACCGGTCAGCGGCTGCCGGGACTCCCGTACCGGGCCAGGCAGTGCCAGACCTTCTTGAGGTCCTGGAGTTCGTACCGGCCCGTGCGGGCGGCGTCCCCGACGACTCTGGGGGTGAGCCGGCCGTCGACGGCGATCTCGGCGCCCAGATCCACGTACTCCCGGCCCCGGTAGTGCGGATGGCGCCGCAGTTCGGACACGCCGAGGCGGAAGCCGGGGTGCCATTCGACGGGGCACGGCAGGTGCCGCGCCGCCTCGTGGACCTCGGTGCCGCGATAACTGGGGTCCAGCACCAGGGCTTCCACGTCACGGTCGAATCTGACGGGCCCGTGGATCTGTGCCTCGACGTGCCCGTCCAGGGCGTCCGCGTCGGCTGCCTCGGCGAGTTCGACGAGTGAGCACCGGTCGGCGACGCCGAAGGCGGACGGCCCGGCGGAACTGTCCGGGTAGCAGAACGTGGCACGCGTGAGGGCCCCGGAGGTGAGCCTGAAGTACGAGGAACCGAAACGCGGAGCACCGCCGACCGGATCGCGACGGTAGTTCAACCCGCCGTAGACGGGACGCTGTTCAGGTGTCGCGTCGTCGTAGGCGCCGGCGAAGACACGGCTCTCCCAGCGCCACCGGTCCCCGCCCCGGTGGGCGGACAGCCCGCCGTTGCTCGTGCCCGTCACGAACTGGGGGCGGTAGACGCCGTCGTCGGCCATCCGGACCAGGATGGGACGGTTCCCCGTGACCCGGTCCGGATGGAAGTGCATCGTCACCCGCATGTCGGGGGGAAGGGGATCGCCCATGGACGAAGCCGCGACATGCCGCATCGCCCTCCTCTGGAGCGGGGCGATGGCGTCGGCGTCCATGCGCGGAGTCTGCACGAGCCGCGGTCGCCCGCGCACTCCGGTTTTCGCCCGTCGGTGCCGGGGTGGTCGCGCATGGACTGCGCGTACAGGGAGTTTCTGCCGTCGGAGCAGGCACGGGCCGGGTGCGAGGGGTCGAGCGCCTCGGCCTGCACACGGCGTACGGCCGGGCGCGGCGGGGGTGGCGGGCGTCGTGGTCGACGTCCGGCCCGCGACGGTTCCCCGAAGTTCCGGCAGGTGCCCTCGTGAAGCTCAGTACGAGAGACGAGTCACCGTGCCGGAGCCGGCCGCGCGGCCGTGGTGACGGAACGCGAAGAGCCGGCCCTCCTCCAGCACGACGGCCTGTTCGAGCGTCACGGTCGCCTCGGCCCGGTGGAGCGGCCGGATCACGTCGGTCCCCTCGGGCAGGGTGACGGTGCCCGGGACGGCGGCGCTCCGTACGTGGAACTGGAGACGGTCGCCGGAGCGGATCTCGGTGCCGCCGTGCTCCTCGGACAGCACGTCGATGTCAGCGGTGAAGCAGGCGCGGGCGCTGACCGAGCCCGGCGTCGCGAGCACCTGGCCGCGCTCCAGGGCGAGGGCGACCGGGACGGTGCCCGGCAGCAGCACTCCCACGTTCATGTCCGCACCCGCCTCCGCCACAGGTACGCGGAAGTGGTCGATGTCCGCGACGGTGGTGGTCAGGTCGGCGCCCAGGCCCACGATCTCCACCGGGTCCCCCCTTCGGATCCGGCCGCGTTCGATCCGGCCCGTCGCTATGACCAGCCTGCCCCGCCGGGGGGCCGACCTGTTCCGTCGTGGGTGAAAGACGTCTTCGACCGACATCAGGAACGGAGGTTCCGCGGGGCGCGCCGGTGACGGTTCCCGGGGAGCCTGCCTCATGTCCGGGGGAGGGGTTCGACGGGAACGGTGGTGCCGAGCGCGGCGCTCTGCATCGACGTGATGCGCTCGATGACGAGTCCGAGCAGTACGGCCGCCGCGATCATGGAGGCCTCGGCCACCACGAGCAGGGCGAGCGACCCCGGGGCCACCCGGGTCGCCGTCACGAGCGCCAGCCCGTGCACGATCCAGGCGGCCCACCACAGGTTGACCAGCGTGGTGCCCCGCTTCTCCTCCCAGGACGGGGAACTCGCGCGGCCGATGTCGAGGACCGACCGGCGAGGCGCGAAGAGGTTGACCACGGGGACGAACCAGGCGCCGATCGTCCAGCCCGGCGTCGGGACCGGACTCTGGGGGGACAGCAGTTGGGCGTTGCTCCGGGATGTGGCGAGCCACATGAGGAACAGCACGATCGCGAGGGTCATCAGGTAGACGAAGACCATGGAGACCTTGCCCGACTCCAGGGACGGATCCGAGGGATGCAGCCTGTGGTTCCGTAGTGCCGCCGCCCGGAACACGTCCGCCACGGCGGTCACCGATATCGCGGCCTGCGCGCAACGGGCGAGCGTTCTGGGGGCCTTGAGGGCGGTGTTCGTCATGTTTTTCTCGGCCTGTCTCGGAGGCGTGCGCGGTCGCGGCGGTCGTCGCGGCGAAGTGATCATAAAGTCCGATCGCCGCACGCGCGTGCGATGTCCGAGCCTTCTGTCCGGGGCGCGGGTCCCCGGCGGCGTCGGCCGTTCAGGCGTTCGGTGGACGGGAGCGGCTGTCGACGTGCGGGCCCGCACGTTCCGGCCCGGGTGGGACCCTCGGGCGCCGAAGGGCTCAGGCGCTCGGCCGCAGGGTGGCGGGCCGCGAGGTGAAGGCGCGTTCCAGGAGGGCGTAGAGGGTGTCCCGCTCCTCGTCGCTGAGCCTGTCCAGGCCGGCGCGCGTGGCGTGCATCTTCCCGCGGATCACGTCGATGACGCGTTCGCCCTCGGCCGTGAGGACGACGTTCTTGACCCGGCGGTCGGTGGGGCTGGGCTCGCGCCGGACCAGGCCGCGCTTCTCCAGTCGGTCGACGATCCCCGTCATGTTGGAGGCGTCGCAGGTCAGGATGGTGGCGAGGGCGCGCATCGCGGCCGGACCGCGGCGCAGCACGTTGAGGGTCTTGCCCTGGCTGGCGGTGAGGTTCTCGCTCGCGGCGGCCACCGTGAAGTCGCCGTAATAGGCCCCGAGCGACACCGACAGGAGCTCCATGAGCTGGTCCGAGTCCACACCGCTGGTTCCTGTCATGTGGGTCACCCTACGCCAGGAAGTTTGACCATCTCAAATATCGACGGCTACGGTCAGCTATTGCTTGAAGTTCTCAAGCATCGAGGTTGTTAAGTAGTTAGGGCGGACTTTCCGTGTCTCACACACAGCAAGCGGCGTCGTCGAGGTCCTCCGGGCACACCAGGATCGTCCTGGTGCTCGGGCTCGCCGCCATGGTCGTCTCGATGATGCAGACCCTGGTCGTCCCGATCCTGGGGATGATCCAGAGCGATCTGAAGGCCAGCACGGCGAGCGTCAGCTGGGTGACCACCGCCACACTGCTGTCCGCCGCCGTGTTCACCCCGCTGCTCGGCCGCTTCGGTGATCAGCACGGCAAGAAGCCCACGCTCGTCGGCGTGCTGGTCGTGATGATCGCCGGATCGGTGCTCGCCGCCACCACCACCTCGCTGACCTGGCTCATCGTCGGACGGGTGATGCAGGGGGCGGCGACCGCGATCTTCCCGCTCGCCCTCTCCGTACTGCGCGAGGAGATCGAGCCGGAGAAGCTGCACGGAGCGATGGCCCTGGTCAGCGGAACGCTCGCGTTCGGCAGCGGGCTCGCCCTGGTCGGCGCGGGCCTCCTCACCCAGGGCTCCCACCCCGACTACCACCGGCCCTTCTGGCTGGCGGTCGTGCTCGCCGTGGTGGCCCTGGTGGGCGTGCTGATCACGGTGCCCGCCTCCCGGACCAAGACGGGTGGACGCACGGACTGGCTGGGCGCGCTGACCCTCGGGGCGCTGCTGGTGCTCCTGCTCCTGCCCATCTCGCAGGGGCACGAGTGGGGCTGGACGTCCGGCCGTACGCTCGGCACCTTCGCCGGCGCGGTCGTCATGGCGGGCGTGTGGGTGTTCACCGAGAACCGGGTCGAGGAACCGATGGTGGACATGAAGATGTTCGTCCACCGGCCCGTCCTCTTCACCAACCTGGCGGGACTGCTGCTGGGATTCGCGATGTTCACCCAGTTCATCGGCGTCTCGTACCTCGTGCAGATGCCGGAGAAGCTGGTCGGTTACGGCTTCGGCGCCTCGGTGCTCGCCGCGTCCGTCGTCTATCTGCTGCCGACCACGCTCGTCTCCCTCGTGGGTGCCCAGTTCGGTGGAGTGCTGGTGCGCAGGCTCGGAGCACGCGTCACGCTGGCCGCCGGAGCCTGCTTCGGAGTGCTCGGCTTCACCTGGCTGACCGCCGCCCACGACACCAGCGCCTCCGTCATCAGCGCGGGCATGCTCATCGGTCTGGCGATCAGCTTCGGCTACGCCTCCATGCCCGCCCTCATCGTCGCCGGCGTCCCGGCCCACCAGACCGGCATCGCCAACGGCATCAACTCCATCTCCCGCTCCGTCGGCAGCGCCGTCGCGAGCGCGGTGATCACATCGCTCCTGGCGTCGAAGTCCGTACCGCTACCGGCCGGCATGCCCGCCCTCCCCCGGGAGAGCCAGTTCACGTTGAGCTTCGCCATCGCCGGAGGAGCGTTCGTCCTGGTCGCGGTCGTCGCCCTCGTCGGGCTCAAGGCGGCGCACGCGCCGCGCACCCCCGTGGTGCGCAAGGCCGTCACGCCCGAGACCACCGAACTCGCGTCGGCAGGGTCCGAGACCACGCCCGTGTGACCGATCGGGCCGGTCCGCACCCGTTCGATCGGGCCGCCTCACCCGAACTCCCTCACGGGCGAGACGGGTTCGTGCCCGCCAGGTGCGGATTCCTCTCGGCGCCGGGTTCCCGGGTGCGGAGGGGAGCCGGTCCGTCGCCGCCCGACACCCCGAGCACGTCGGCCTGTCCAGCCGCTCCTGACCGCGGACCGGCTGTCCGGCAGAGCCGTACCAACCCTCGTAGAAAGGCACATCGACGATGATTCCCTCGGACGGCCACGCGCGTGGAGCGACCCCGGTCGACCACCGCGCGGCGATCGCGGTGGAGACCGCCCGGTTCGTCGCGGCGCTCAAGGACGCCGATCCGACGACGGCGGTGCCGAGTTGTCCCGGCTGGACGCTGGCGGACCTGGTCAGACACGCCGGTAGCGTCCAGCGCTGGTTCTCGGCCCTCCTGCACGCCCGCGTCCAGGAACCCCCGCGAACTCGTGAGGTGGACCTGCGACTTCCGGACCGGTGGGACGGCTACGCCGACTGGCTGGCCGAGAGTGCGACGGTGGCCGCGGAGGCCTTCGCGGCCACCGACCCGGACCTCCCGATGTGGGCATGGGGTGTCGACCGGCATGCCCGCTTCTGGGCGCGCCGGATGCTCTTCGAGACCCTGCTGCACCGGGTGGACGCGGACCTGGCGCTCGGCCTGCGGCCGACGGTCGACCGCCCGCTCGCGGTCGACGGGATCGACGAGTTCCTCGTCAACCTTCCCTTCGCCACCTCCTTCGCTCCCGGTGTCGCCAACCTGCGCGGCCCCGACAGGACCATCCGCTTCCGGGCGACCGACGGTGACGGCGACTGGCTGGTCCGCCTGCGCTCCGACGGCTTCGGGCTCGACACGTCCGGCGCGGCGGACGAATCCGCCGACGCGACCGTCCGGGGAACCGCGGCCGACCTGTTGCTCCTCCTCTACGGCCGCCTCCACCGGGACGCGGAGGTCTTCACGCGCGACGGGGACGAGGACCTGATGACCCTCTGGTTCGGCAACTCGGCGTTCTGAACGGCCGGTCGGTCAGGCCGGGCCGGTTCTGGGGCGGTCGGCAAGCCGGTTCCGGGGTGATCGGCGGGGCCGGTTCCGGGGCGGTCCGTGCAACCAAATCCATGACCGTCATGTCGTACATGGCAGGCAACCGAGAGCCGTGAGTTCAAGGGGGAACCATGCGTACGAGACGATCCATGGCGGTGCTGGCCGCCCTGACGATGGCCGGTGTGGGCGTGGTCGTGGCCACGCCCGCACCGGCGGGCGCGGCCACGGCGGCGGTCGCGTGTCCGACCGGCTGGGGAAGCCTTCCGAAGACGGCGGCGGACGCCGACGACGGTTCGCTGACCGACATCAGGACCGGACGGCACGACTGCTACGACCGCATGGTCCTCGACGTGCCCACCGCGGGCACCACGGGGATCGGGTACACCGTTCACTACGTCGACGCGTTCATCCAGGACCCGTCCGGGATCCGCATACCGGTCTCCGGCGGGGCGATCATCGAGATCCTGGTGTCCGCCCCCTCCTACGACCCGGAGACCAACACCGCGACCTACCCCGGCCAGGGCGGCCGGCCCCTTCCGGGCGTCGACCTGACCGGCTACCGGACCTTCCGGGACGCGAAGTTCGGAGCCAGCTTCGAGGGAGTCACCCAGGTGGGACTCGGGGTGCGGGCCCGCCTGCCGTTCCGGGTGACCCAGCTCTCCGGCCGTCTGGTGATCGACGTCGCGCACAGCTGGTGAGGAGCCGGTGGGGACGGTGTCCGGCCTGATCGCGGGCGCGGGAGCCGCGGCGACCGCCGCTCTTCCGCGTCCGGCTTCCGGCTGCCCGGACCGCCGGGGCTTCCGGCAGCCCGGACCGCCGGGATCACGGGACCGGCCGAGCGGGCCGACTGCCCGACGCCGTGATGCTCCATAAGGTGTGGAGGACCAACTCGACTTTCCTGTAACTGATCTGATGGTCAATCAGTTCGAATCGGGTCGGTTCGCGAGGTGTTGCCGACGGAGGCTTCCCCCGGAACCGGAATTCCCCTCGGGCCGGCCACCGAGGGCGAGGAGCCCGTCAGGGTCCCCTGCGCGGTGGTCGCCGTCCGGCAGGGGGCGAGGGTCGCCATGTTCTTCACCTTCTACGATCCGAGCCGTCCGTGGGGCAAGGGACCGGCCGTCGTGCCGGACGCCGTCGTCGAGGCCCAACTCGGCAAGCCGGCCAAGGCGTAGCCGGAAGCCGTACCGCCCTTCCCGCGGGCGGCGCGCCGCGTCAGTGCGGGGCCAGGACGCAGAACTCGTGGCCCTCCGGATCGGTCAGGCACGTCCACGGCACGTCACCCTGGCCGACGTCGAGGTCGGCGGCACCCAGGGCCCGCAGCCGGGCCACCTCCGCCTCCTCGTCGTCACCGGGGTGCGGCAGCAGGTCGAGATGGAGGCGGTCCGGCACGGTCTTCACGCCGGGGGTGCGGAGGAACTCGAGGTAGGGGCCGACGCCGTCGGCCGGGCGCAGCGTCGCATGATCGTCGGCCACCTCGAGCAGCGGCCGGTCCATCGCCTCGCCCCAGAACCGGGCCGTGGCCCGCGGGTCCACACAGTCGATCACCACCGCGGCGATCGGTCCGGTGTCCCGGTAGACCTCCCGGGGCTCCAGCACGCAGAACTCGTTGCCCTCGGGGTCGGCGAGGACCGTCCACGGCACCTCGCCCTGGCCCACGTCGACGGGCGTCGCGCCGAGAGCCTTCACCCGCTCGACCAGCTCCGCCTGATGGGCCGCGGAGGTGGTGGCGAGATCGAGGTGCACCCGGTTCTTCGTCGTCGTCCCGGGCTCCGGCACCGGAACGACGTCGATGCCCAAGGCGGCCGGGTGCGGCCAGACGAGACCACCGGGAGGCCCGACATAGGTGCCCACGCCGGGACTGTAGGCGGTCCAGCCCAGCGCCTTTGCCCAGAACCGGCCGACCGCCGAGCTGTCGACAGCCTTGACGATCACGTGAACAGGTCGCAGCGCCATGCAGGCGATCCTATGCACGTGCTCCGCGACGACGCGCCGCCGCCGAGCGGGGAGCGTCCCGCCCGTCGGCCGGGCACCTGCCCGCGGCGCCGTCCGGCGCATGCGCCGGGGCGGGGATCTCCGGGTCTACCGCCGGGCGGCACTCGGTATGCGGACGACCGCGGTTCCTCCGGCGAGATCCACCGTGGTCCGGTTCGGAGGTGCTCCGTCCTCCTCGTCGTCGCGCAGCAGCAGGGCGGACTGGCGCTCCTTGAGTTCCGTCTGCTTGCCCGGCGAAAGGCTCGCGTGCAGCTGCTCGAACCCGGTCGCCGAGATCTGGCCCTGACGCGCCGAGTTGCGCCAGGGCAGGACGCCGGCCTTGCTCGCTCGCAACAGAAGCTGATCGACGAACGACAGCGCCGTCAGCAGGATGACCAGTCCGGGCAAGGTCATGAAGACGAGGAATGCCATGCTCCCAGTATTCCGGCGGGACCCGGCGGCGTCACCGCCGGGCCGGGCGGGGGTTCGCCCCGGGCGTGCGGCTTTCCTCGGTGACAAGCGCGCGTTCGCGATGCGTCCGTCCGGTCAGGTGACGCGGCGCACCACGTAGGCGGTGCCCACCCTTTCCGCCTCGGGGGAGTCCGCCTGGATCGCGAGACCCGGCCCGGCCGTGGTGAAGCGGAACCTGTTCGTCATCGGCTGCGTGCAGTCGACGCGCTCGGCTTTCCTGGCGGTGCCCGAGACGGCCGTGAAGGTGACCGTGCCCTCTCCCGCGCATGCCACCTCCACCCGCAGGGCGGTGCCGGGCTCGACGGTCTCGTCCAGGTCCTGTCCGGGTATCGCGAGGGAGCCGGACAGGACGAAGTCTTCGTCCGAGGCCAAGGGGTCCGTCCCGCCGAGCAGGTCGCGGGCCTCCTCGTCCAGCCGCTCCCGGCCGGACCGGGATGCCGGCTGTGCCGTGGGCGCGACGGCGGAGCCCGTCGCCTTCCGGGGCCGCGGAGCCTTCGACGCCGCGGGCGAGCCGGAACAGGCCGTTGCCATGCCGGTGAGCAGTACGACGACAGCCAGGGCTTTGCCGGTACGGCGGATGGAGCGGTGCATGAGATCCCCCGAAGTGCGCTCAGAAGTCGGCAAGCGTACGGCGAGTCCTGTCGTACGTCGATGCCGACGGGTCGTTCTCGGACAGCACGGAGACCGAGCGGCAGTCCGGTACGAGATGAAGCACTCGTGGGAAGGGCGCGGGCGACTTGCCGCCGAGGCGCCCCCACGCGGGCCGGTCCGATTCCTCTCCACCCAAGTGGTCACGGCCGCTGTGACGGCGAAGTCCGCCTCGGGGTACGGGGTCTGGGAGAGTGTCAGGTCCATCATGCCTGCTCGGAGGCGTTCGCGGTAGGACGGAGCGCACGTCCGTTCGGTCTTGGCACGGGCACCGGCCTGCCCGCAGACTCGTCGTCATCCACTCACCGGCGTGCGTGCCGGCACCCGTATCGGGCTGTCGGCGCGTTCGTCGTGCTGCCTCGTCGTGTGACGGGGCGGGCCGGGAGTGGTGGAGCGAAGGGGGACGGACCGATGGATCAGGACATCGTCATGCGGGCGAGGGTCATGCTGCTGAGTGCCAACCGGCGGGTGGTGCGCGGTGTCGAAGGGTTGTGGATCTACCGGATCCTGACGCGGGTCGAGCCGGAGGCGTACGGGTCGAAGCTGGCGTACGTCCTGGTGGAGGCGAGCACCTCACCCCTGGTGCGGGACCTGCCCGAGCGGCGGATGGCCCTGCTGGACGAGGCGGTGGCGGTGGCGACGGCCCTGAGCCCCGCGAACCCGTTCCGGGACAAGGTGCTGGCGAGGGCGCTGGCCGCCAAGCGGCGCGAACTCGAGGGGCCGCCTTCGGCGTCGTAGAGAGGCTGTGACACCCGCCCTCGCCGCCGTTCCGACTGCGGGCCGGCAGGGCGGGACGTCGGCAGGGCGGGACGTCGGCAGGGCAGGCCGATCGACCGGACGCTGGATCTCGGCGTCCGCGGACCGCAGGGTCTCGGCGAGTTCCCCGGTGGAGCGGGGCCGGCGCGGGTACTGCTATTATCGATCTTGCAGCTGATCGGTGGAAGCCGTACCGGTGCGCACGCGTTGGTGGTCCAAGGAAAGACGCCCCGCTTCCTGCGGGGAAATGCAGGTGCAAGGCCTGCCCGGCGCTCCGCGAAGACCCCGTCCCGGGACATCGGGACGGGGTCTCTTCGTGTCGGCCCGCGACCCGCGGGTGGCGCGCCCCGGGAAGGAGCCGCTCGGCCGAGCGCACGGATCAGCGCGGACCGCCGGGCCGGGTGAGCACCCTGCGGCACGCGAGCCGGGCGTCGGAACTCAGCGAGTCCTGGAGCCTGGTGAACAGGGCGAGCAGTTCGGGTCCCCACTTGTCACGGAACGCGGAGTCGATGTCGGCGAGATCGAGTTCGTTGGCGGCCGACAGTTCGGCGAAGTCCCGGCGCGACTGCGGTTCAAAAGGGCTGGACCGGCCGGTGAACCTGTCGTGGAAGGCGGCGTCGGCCCGGCCGAGTGCCGGGTAGGTGGCCTTCCGGTCGCATGAGGCGTACAGGTGCACGACGGCCTCCGCCTCGACGCCGATCACCGCCGCGAGGTCGTCGCGGCGGTCCAGCGGGAGCAACGCGGTGGCGAAGCCGTCCGTGCCGTAGAACGCGTGGCACAGGCCGGCGAGTTGAAGGGCCGGGCGGGCGTTCCAGGACGCGAGCCGTGCTTGTACGCGCTGGAGGTGGGCCAGGAGGGTGCCGCCGGGGTGGGCGATGTCCTCGGCGCCGAGCCGACGCAGCAGGGCGACCGCCTGATCGGTCGCGGCGGGGAAGGCGGGCATGGCGTCCGTGTCCCTTCGGTGACGGTTCGGTGGGTTCCCCCACCGGGCCTTCGCCGGTGCGGAGTTGCATGAAGGCGTCGTGCGATGGCGCCGTACGGATGGCCGTCCGCGCCCGCCGACGATCCTCCGGCACCCCGGAACCCCGGTCAATCCAGGAAAGTTGCTCCATGCGTCCCAGGTGCGGCTTGGGTCTCGCCGGGGGCCGGGCTTTCTCGCCGGTCCACTACCGGGGCGTGTCGGTGTCGTAGTCGTGCCGCGCCTGTTCGACCTTGTCCAGGTTGGCGGCGGCCCATTCGGCGAGGTGCGCGAAGAGGGGGGCCAGGCTGCGGCCCAGCTCGCTGATCTCGTACTCGACCCGAGGGGGGACTTCCGGGTGGTACGTGCGGACGACCATGCCGTCGCGTTCCAGCTGCCTCAGCCGCTGGGTCAGCACCTTCGGCGTGATCGTGCCGATCAGTCGTTCCAGCTCGACGAAGCGGAGCCGGCCGTGCGTGTTGAGGGTCCACAGGATCGGGGTGGTCCACCGGCTGAACACGATGTCCACGACTCCGCTGGTCGGACAGGCGAGTTGCGGGTCGGTCGCGGCGGCGGCCGTCCAGCCGGCGTTGTCGGCCATAGGCATCCTTCGGGATAGTCGCTTTCCTCTAGGTACCTACTATATCGGCGCTGTTAGCGTCCCCGTGTCGCCCGGAGAGCGGTTCTCCGGACGGCCGTCCCGCCCGCTTCGGGCGGGTCGACCATGCTGAATCGACACGGGAGTTGTTCATGTTCGTAGTGACGGGGGCGACCGGCAACGTGGGCCGGTCGCTCGTCCGGATCCTCGCGGCGACGGGTGTGCGGGTGACCGCGACGTCCCGGAGGATCTCGGGCGCGGACGTGCCGGAGGGAGTCGCGCACGCACGGGCGGACCTGGCCGATCCCGAGAGCCTTCGGCCCGTGTTCGACGGGGCCGACGCGCTGTTCCTGCAGAACGGGGGTCCCGGCGCGCACTTGCTGAACCCGCGAGACATCCTCGACGTCGCCAAGGCCGGCGGTGTCGGACGAGTCGTCCTGTTGTCCTCCCAAGGAGTCGCGACCCGGCCCGAGTCGGTGTCGCACGGGGACACGGCGCGCTCCATCGAGGACGCCGTCCGGCAGTCGGGTCTGACCTGGACGATCCTGCGGCCCGGAGGCTTCGACTCCAACGCGTACGCCTGGGCCGAGTCGGTCCGCGCCCGAAGGACCGTCGCCGCGCCGTTCGCCGACATCGGCCTGCCGACGATCGACCCGGACGACATCGCCGAGGTCGCCGCCGTGACCCTGCGGGAGGACGGTCACGCCGGGCGGTTCTACGAGCTGACCGGGCCCGCGCCCAGTACGCCCCGGCAGCGGGCCGGAGCGATCGCCGACGCGCTCGGCGAACCCGTCCGGTTCATCGAGCAGACCCGCGACGAGGCCCGCGCGCAGATGCTGCGGTTCATGCCCGAGCCCGTGGTCGAGACCACGCTGGCCATCCTCGGCGACCCCACCCCCGCCGAGCGGCGCGTCAGCCCCGATGTCGAGCGGGTCCTCGGCCGCGCGCCCCGGACGTTCGCCGACTGGGCCCGGCGGTACGTCGGCGCGTTCCGGTGAGACCGCCGCTTCCGGCCCCGGCCCCTCCCTCGGCCGCTCGAACAGTGGCCTGTCAGTGGGGCTGGCTACTCTTCGGACATGACTGAGGGTCTTGGGCGGTTGTCCTTCGACGCGGGTGACGAGGCGGCTTCCGTCCCCGTCCCGGGGTTGCGTTACATCGCCGATTGGCTCGCCCCCGACGCGTGCCAGGAGATGCTCGCGCGGATCGAGACCGGGGCGTGGTCGACGGAACTCAGACGGCGGGTCCAGCACTACGGCCACCGGTACGACTACGGCCGGCGCTCCGTGCCGGCGGCCCCTCGGGAGGCAGCCGCCGTACCGCCCCTGCCGTCGTGGGCGCTCCAGCAGGCCGAGCGGCTGGCCCGGGAAGGGGTCATGGACCGGCGGGCGGACCAGGTCATCGTCAACGAGTACCAGCCGGGCCAGGGCATCAGCGCCCACGTCGACTGCGTGCCCTGCTTCGGGCCGGTCGTCGCCGCGATGTCCCTCGGCTCCGGCTGCGTCATGGACTTCACCCGTCCCGAGGAGGGGAGGAAGATCTCCGTGCGGCTGGCTCCCGGCAGCCTCTGCGTGATGACGGGGCCGGCCCGGTACGACTGGCGCCACGGCATCGCCGCTCGCAAGAGCGACCCGGAGGGCGGAGGCAGGGTCCCTCGCGGCCGACGCGTGTCGGTGACGTTCCGCACCGTCCTCGGTCCTGCCTGACGGCGGCTGCGAGGCCGGTCGGCCGTTCGGTCCGCGGGTTCAGACGCCGCGCGCGTCGGCCAGGACGGAGGCCTGTTCCAGCATGCGGGTCGGCTCCCGGCCGTCGGCCCAGGAGTCGTTGAAGGACGGTACGGATTCCACGTGGGGGCCGAACCGTCTGCGGATCGCTTCCAGCAGTACCGCCATGGCCTGTGCCTCGAGGTTCCGGTCGCCGCCCGACTCCTTGCGGATCGCGCCCTGCGAACACAGCGAGCCGTATTCGTCCGTCAGCGTTCCCGCGCACCAGCCGTCCGTCCGCAGCCGCAGCGATGCCCGGTGCAGGAGCGCCGCGACGGGTGTGGCGTCCGGGGCGGGGCCCGGGGGAGTGGTGGGGGGCAGCACGGCGGGAGCCGGTGGAGCGCCGATCCGGGTCCAGTCGACCGGGGGCGTCTCGATGTGCGCCGTGTTGACCTCGTAGGCGACGGCCGCCAGTGCGAGACGGGCGTCCATCTCCTCTTTGACCGCGGCCAGACGGGCCTCCAGACCGTCGCCGGGAGGTTCAGGAGGTCCGGCAGGGCGCTCGGGTTCCACGGCCGCGGGTGGGGCGACGCCTGCGGATGCGGATGCGGCTCGGCGGGCGACGGCGGCGTACGGCGTGAGGGACTGCATGGTGGATGGGTTCCTGGCGCGCCCCGTTTTCAGCGCCGCCGAACGGGCGGTACCGGGAGCGGGGCGGCAGGACCACGGTGCGGGTGGACGGACCGCTCGTGGCGCGGTCGGGTACCGGACGGGCCGTCCACGGCACGGCCGGGCGCTCCGGGACGGCGGGCCCGGCCTCGGCCGGCCGTGCCGTGGACGGCCCCCTTCTGCCCGGTCACGCGGGTGCGCTCAGTCCGCCCGCCAGTACCCGAGCGCGTTGACCCGCTGCCTGGGCACGGACAATTCCTTGCGGACGTGTGCCGACAGCGCGCGCGTGGTCGCCGTGTCGCACGCGATCCACACGTAGGGGTGCGGGCAGTCCTTCAGCAGCTCGGGCAGGCCCGCCTTCACCTCTTCGACCAGATGGCGCCCGGCGTCCCGGCGTGCCACCTGCCGTACGTCGTGGTGGGGGGCGGTCCGGCAGGGCAGGCCCTCCAGACTGCCCTCGAACCAGACCGTCGCGGGGACCGGGCCCAGCGTGGTGAGCAGGGAGTTGAGGGCGGGCAGGGAAGCGGCGTCGGCCACGGCGATGACGTGTGAGGGCGCGGGCGCGGGGTGTTCGAAGCCCGTGCCCTGGACCGTCGCCTCGATGGTGTCGCCGGGCTCCGCCGCCCTGGCCCAGTCGCTCGCGCGTCCCTCGTGCAGGGCGAACTCCAGGCTGAAGGTACCGGCCGCCGGATCGGGGTCGACCAGGGTGTACGCCCGCTGGTGCGGCTTGCCCGCGTTGTCGAACCACAGCCGCACCCACATCGTCGGGTGGACGCCGGTCACCGCCAGCATGCCGCCGTCGGTGAAGCGCACCCTTCGGTACTCCGCGGTGACGTTCTCCGCGCCCGTCACGGTGAACACGTAGTCCTTCGCGCGCAGGAGTTTGAGAACCGCGCCTTCCCAACCCCGCCCTTGCGCCTGCCCCATGACTTCCTCGCCCTTCGGTACGACTGCACCCCGGTAATTAGTTAGGCGAGCCTAACCTAATATGTCCGGGTGGCGCACAGGAGGGTCACAGGAAGCCGCCGGAGCGCGCCCGCGACCGGCCGAACGAGGGAGACCGATGTCCGACAGATACGCCGCGCGCGCGGTCCTGCACGAGCAGTTCGTCGACGGATACGGCACCGTCCGTGTCCTGCCCCTGGACGCCGGGCTCGACGCTCCGGTGGTCCACGGCTGGGTGAGCGCGGACCGGGCCGCCTTCTGGGGCATGGAGGATCTGACCGAAGACCAAGTCGCCTCGACATACGCCCACATGGAGACGCTCGACACCCACCACGCCCACCTTCTCGTGAAGGACGGTGAGCCGGTCGCGCTGCTCCAGACGTACGAGCCGGCGGCCGACCGGGTCGGCGAGTGCTACCCGGTCGAACCCGGCGACATCGGCGTCCACCTGCTGCTCGCGCCGGCCGGACCGGGCGGCGGCCGTCCCGGCTGGACCGCCGCCCTGCTGAGCGCGGCCGCGTCGTACGTCCTGCTGGGCCTGGACCGCGATCGCGTCGTGGTCGATCCCGACGTGCGCAACGAGAAGGCCATCGCCCGCTTCCACCGCCAGGGCTTCACCCCGGGCCCGGTGGTCGTGCTGCCGGAGGTCGACCTGCCCGACGTGTACCTCCCCGAGAAGCGGGCCCAACTCGCCTTCCTGGCCCGGGAGGCGGTTTTCCCGGGGAGGATCCCCGGCGCCCCTGCCCGCCGGGAGGGGCGAACGGTCGCCGGGATGTGACTAGGGTCCGTCTTCAAAGATCATCGCGTGGTGGATCATGGTGGGGTGATACGTCGACATGAACTCACCGATCTGGAGTGGGAGTTACTCGCTCCGCTCATACCGCGGGCCGCGACA